>NZ_WXYH01000165.1:0-89736 GCF_009872365.1 Rhodococcus sp. T7 | reverse complement strand
GCCGTCGGCGCGACCCAGGCCGACCAGGTGCCGATGGGCCGGATGGGCACGATGGAGGAACTGGCCAACCTCACCATTTTCCTGCTGTCGGATGCCTGCGACTACCTCACCGGCCAGACCATCGCCATGGACGGCGGTCAGATGCTCGCCGGCCCCGGCACTTTCGCCGGCCTGACATCGATGACCGGCGAGGACTGGGCCACCGCCCGGGAAAAGAGCAAGGCCGCCAGCGAAGCCGCCAAGTCGCAACGCGGAGTCTGAGCGGGCCGGACACTGGGCCGTCACGACGGAACTGCACCTGGACTTCTCTGGTAACCCGCCCCTCGACGGATCGATTCTGCGGGCGGAAAGCGATGTCGTCGCCATCGACCCGGGCGGTGGTCTCGCGGCGGCCGGCCAGATGCTTGATCCGAGCGGGGCAGGTCGTCGCCCTCGGGACTGCAAGCCTGCGGTTCGTCGCTGCGGCACCGTCGGGATCGGTGCCCGACGACGTCCGGGCCCGAGCGAGTGGGTCCTCGATGACAACGACGGTCCCCTGCCATCGTGCACTCGTCCGGCTTCGACACGATCATGCCGAAAACCCTCGCGACCGCCGCGGTCGGCAACCGGAGTATGCGCGGGTTCCATCGGTTCGATTCCTCTGGTGTCACCGCTCGACACCGTGATCGCCCCGTAAGAGATGCGGTTGGGGGAGCCGGGTTCGGTCACCGCCGACACCGTTCACGCCCAGGCCGCCGAGCACGGTCTCCTAGATGCCGAGGACGTGATCGTCCTCGCCGGACGCGACTACAGTCGCATCGCCGCCGCGGTGTGGCCGGGCGCCCGGACGCCGCTCGTGGGCAGCCGTGGGATCGGTGAACAGCAGCAGCGCCTCGCTCGTATCGCCGCACTGGGTATGGCCGCGATCGGTGCGGCGCAGTCGCATCCGAGGTCGGCATGAGACGAATCATTTGGGTGGCACGCGACAGGTTCCGGCACGCACGACATCTGTGGTCAGAAGAGGGGAGGAAAGAATGCTGACCGTTGCGTATCTGGTACCGGGGACGATGCCGGGCGAGGCGATGCTCCTCGTCGGAAGCGATGGGGGATAGGGCATGACCGAGGCGAAGGCCACCACCGAGCAGTCAGACGTGCACTGGGGCACTGTCGTTCTCCATCGGTGCGAGCCGCGCCGTGCGCACCTGTCCGGTGGTGTCGTGGCCGCCCTCGGCGGGGTCACCGCTATCGGGGTGATTTCGGCGATGGTCACCACGCTGGCACTGGTGGTCGGGGCGTGGGAGCGGCCCTGCTGCATTTCGTGTGGGGACCGTCGACCCGGCACGGTCGGAGAAGGTGGTCGAGGACTTCCTCGGCGTCGTACCGGTGGCCGGGACGACGCTGCTGCTCACGCTGTTGCTGACCGGCGGGGCGATCGGCGGTCTGCACGTCGCCGGCCGCCACCTCCGGACACATCAGCCGGCCGGGATCACCGGAGCCCAACTGCAGCGGGCCCCGGACGAGTTGCGGCACCTGATGAGTGACGCCGTCCTGGCCGTCGAGCAGATCAAGGCCTCCCGCCCGTTCGGGGTGGGGCTGTTCACCGACCTGGACCTGCGGGCGGCCATGTGGGACCTCGGGACCCGGGTCCTGGCCGCCGCGGAACTGCACGAGGCGATCACCGCGGCCGCCGGCACCGGATCGGGCCTGCTCACCTCCGACGATCACCGGACCTACACCCGGGTTTGTGTCGTTCTTACCTGCGGTCAGCACGGATGCGATGAAGGCGATGGGCGGGGTGATCCGTTCCTGGCACCTGGCCCGGCGCAGTGACAAGTCCCTCGATGACCTCGCACGCATGTTCAACAACATCGTGCAGGGGTGGATCAACTATTACGGGCGCTTCTACAAGTCCCGGTTGCTCTACTTCCTCCGTAGGCTCAACCGACACCTGATGCGGTGGGCCTGCCGGAAATCCAAACGGCTCAAACGCCGAGAACGACGTGCGATGGCGTGGTTGGCGGAGATCGCTAGGCGATCTCCCCGCCTGTTCGCGCACTGGCGGCTCGGCGCCCGTCCTGATGGCTGGGCAATGGGAGCCGGATGAGTCGAAAGGTTCACGTCCGGTTCTGCGAGAGCCGGGGGGTGCGATTCCCCCCGGCCACTCACCAGTTCGTCGGGATCGATCTACACCGGCAACGCTCGGTGATCGTCCGGCAAACCGATTCCGGTGAGCAACTCGCGGTGGCGCGAATCGTCAACGACCCCGCTTCACTCGCCCTGCAGCTCGAGAAGGCCGGAGAGCATCCGGAGGTGGTGCTCGAGGCAACCTATGGCTGGTACTGGGCGGCCGACACGCTGCAGGCGGCCGGTGCCACGGTGCACCTTGCGCATCCATTGGGTGTCAAGGGATTCCGGTACCGGCGGGTGAAGAACGATGTACGCGACGCCCGGGATCTGGCGGATCTGTTGCGGATGAACCGGTTGCCCGAAGCGTGGATTGCCCCGCCACCGACGCGGGAACTGGTGCGCTACAGAGCCAAGCTCGTCGCGTTGCGGTCGGGACTGAAGGCCCAGGTGCACTCGGTGCTCGCCAAGGCCGGGGTGTTGATCCCGGTGTCGGACCTGTTCGGCGTCGAGGGGCGTGAGCGTCTGACGCAGGTGCCGCTCGGTGTCGCGTACGCGCAGCGGGTGATTTCGCTGCTCGAGCTGATCGACGTCCTCGACGCGCACGAGGGACGATTCTTCGACCGGATCGCCGCCGAGTTGCGTGGCCATCCTGGTAATCGGGCGATTCAGGAGCTGCCCGGGGTCGGCCCCACCCTCGGTGCCGTCTTCGTCGCGGAGATCGGTGACGTGCACCGGTTTACCGACCCCAGTCACCTGTGTTCGTGGGCAGGCCTGACGCCCAAGCACCGCGAGTCCGACACCGTCGTGCGCCGCGGGCACATCACCAAGCAGGGCTCCAAACTGGTGCGCTGGGCGGCGGTAGAGGCCATCCAGCGGCAACCGGCCGGCACGAAGATCTCGGTCGACCGCAAACGCATCGAGGCCCGCCGCGGCAGGAACATCGCCAAGGTCGCCGCGGCCCGCAAACTGCTTACCCTCGTCTACTACGGGCTGCGTGACGGACAGATCCGCGCGCTGGCCCACCACAAGGCGGCGGCGTGAGCACCCCGGACGCAACACGCGCGCGGCCGCAATCAGGTCTGACCCCCGTGTCAACGGCGTGGTCGCCGATCTGAATGACCCCGCGTATTGCCAGCGCACCGCTCCATGCCCGCACCGCCGGGCGAAGGGATGACCGACAGCCGAGGAAACCCGGCCTGTCCCAAACCACCCGCATCACATTGGAGACCGTTCACCCCCCCAACCGAATTCATCGTTTCCGGGGGGCCGTGACCAGTCTGCGCCGGGCCGGGCCACGGTCAAGACCGTTCGTCCTCACTGGCGCTGCGGGCGCTCCGTCCTGACCGAAGGGGCCCTCACCCAGCGTTCCCCGCACGGAGGCCCGAAAACGAGCAAAACAGCAGGTCGGACAGGGGTTGACAGGGCCCCGCCCTTTCAGGGATGACCTGTGGTGACGGCATGTCCCTACATTGCTGCCCACTCCGGTGCTGGACGGCTGAGGTCTGTGGCGGGTATTACCCGTCGTCGCGGGGGCGGCCCGCCGTGCCGGGGCGGCCCGCCGTGCCGGGGCGATCGCGAATCCACGTCAAGATGTCGCGGCGACGCCACAACGGTTCACGACCAATCCTCTCGGCGGCCGCGCGGGCGACGGTGCCGGAGGTGTCCGAGCGCAAGCGGCGGGAGTTGCCGATCCCGGATTCGATTCGCCAGCCGCCCAGTTCACGCCAACGCAAGGCGCGATCGGTGAACAAGCACAAGGCGCAGTCAAAGCTACCGAAGGTCAGTACACCGCCGTGCAGAATTTGATCGCCGACCCGGATCGGTCGAACGCGGTCGGCACGGCTTTGCCGGTGGCCTGGGGTGACGCGCAGTACCTGGAGGAGAAGATGCGTTCGCACGTCCAGTGGGTGGATCGGGCCATCCACCAGCGCCCGAGTCCAGGGAAGCTGCAGGGCTAAGTCAAATTCCATGGTTGGCGGCGAACCCCCGACCATGCCCTCGGCCGTTTCCGGGGTGAGTGGATGACCAGAATCCACGCCCTCGTCGACGGCGCCTGCGGACCGGTCGCGTTGTTGTTGACGCTGGCCAGCCCGTGCCCACTATCACGTCTCGTCGTCTACGCAACTTTGTGGACAGATCCGGAGACCTCCAGTGGCTGTGCGCCGAGAGTTGTGACTTGGAACATATCTCGAATGGGTGCAGAGATAACCCTCAGGGGGACGGTCCCATGCACTCGGCAGTGGTTTGCTTCTAGACGGTATGGGGGTGGCTGGGGCCTCGCTCACATGTGAGCGAGGCCCCAGCCACCCCCCATACCGTCTAGTGCTGCTAGGCGTCCTTCCGTCCACCTGATTCTCGAAATATGAGTGACCACGACTCAAGATGAAGAGTCCATGCTTGCCTTCGCCGTGAGGTGGGCGCCCTATGGGGGTGGAGACGAGCACATCCTTCCCGAGTTTGCTGCTGCCACCAGTGTTCTACCGGCGGCTCCAGCGCATACTGACGGCGAGAGTCCTCGAGGGAGTCGGGTTCGGGACAAGGCGTGGACTGCTCGAACTGTGCGCGGTCAAGCTTGCGGGTTCGAATTCCTCGGCACACAGTTCCGGGCGAGGAGAGACAACGCAGATCGCTTAGCCGGCCCACCCCCGCACCGTCCTGCGATCGATTGTCTCGTCCATGACGGACTCAGCGAGCCTATTCGGGGTTTCGGTGCAGCAATTGGTGCAGTATGCATTTCGCTTGGAGGGGCGTGCGTCAGGTACTCGCTTCACCGGACTCGTAAACGATGCGATCGGGCGGCCCACCGGATTGGTTTCGGAACAACGTCGCGCCTTGCTGCGCGACAGCATATTCTGGCCGTCGGTCACGCCGCGGAGTATCCCGCTGTCCTGAAACGACGATTCCGTGTACGGCCGGGCCCGCGTCGCGGTTGAATTCGCCTCTACGACGCAGGGGCAGGTCGCGATGTCCGTATCGACACGAAACGACGGAGGTCGTCGCGGAAGGTGGGATCGAGTTCGTCGGCTCTCGGCCCTGCCAGGATGCTGTCCAGTCTCGCGAGGTAGCAGTCTGGAGTCATGCCGAACTCGACGAGGAGGTCTCCGGTTGTGCCACCGCCGTAGGGGAGCCATCGTCGGGCGAACTCGATGATCCTCATGTCTTCGAGGGAAGAGTAGTCATCGATCACGGTATTACCTCCAACCGTCGTACCTGGACAAGCGTGGAGAGATGCGTCTTCCGGACCGAGTTGTTCCGGGACGATGCCCCGAACCGATCAGGCTGTCGTCAGAAGCAGAGTTCTGTCTGAACTTCCTACCGAGGGGCGAGACCGTCCGATCCGTCTAGTGCACCAGCGCGCTGACTTGACCGCAACTGCTGGCAGGAAGGATCCCCCTGTTGGGGAGTATTTTTCCCTCTCTGGGGGAGTCCGCTCGGGTGATGTGAGCCATATGTTGAGAGATGTCTTCGTACGGCGTTTGGGCCCATGGGCCTCAAATCCCGGCATGTTCATCCCTGGAAGTTTGGAGTTCCGATGTCAGCCGTCAGTTCGGTGGAACGGAGGCCCGGGGAGGGCATTGCGGGAGGGGGTCAGTCACCAACGGCGGGGTCCGAATCGCGTTTCGTGACGCGTTCGAGTTTCGTGCCTGGCAACAGTATTCAGTCGAAGCTCCTGACACGCACGTTGCGTGTGACCGTTAAACCGGCGCTCGGTGTGTGGGCGCGCATCCCGAGCACGAACTGGGCCGCGCGGGTGGTCGACCAGGCTGCGCGCTTACTACCCGCGTTGGACGGGGTCGGGCATCGTCGAGTGCGCTTGCCGGATTGTGACGCGGAATGGATTCAGGCGCACAACGCCGACCTCCACAGTGTGGTGCTCTACCTTCACGGTGGGGGGTTCCTGACCGGTGGTCTCAATACGCACCGGCGACTTGCCTCGCGGATTTCGCAGGCGGCGGATGCGAGCGTGCTCAGTGTCGACTACCGGCTCATGCCCACGCATGCGATAGGTGACGCCGTCGCCGACGGGATCTCTGGCTATCGCTGGTTGCTTGCACGAGGCTTTGCCTCGACGCAGATCGTCATTGCCGGCGATTCCGCTGGTGGCTATCTTGCGTTCATGGTGGCGCTCGCCCTCGCGGATCTGGAGCTGCCGCGGCCGGCCGGCTTGGTTGCACTGTCTCCGCTCACGGACTTGGACCCGACCGTGAAGTTGCGGCATCCCGCCTCAGCGCAATGCCCGATTCTTCCTGGTTCGGCTTTGGTGGCTCTGACTGCCCTCACCGTGCGGGTAGAGCACCGCACCGGTGGCGAGTCCGGACTGCCTGTGTCTCCGGTCGATGCAGACCTGCGCGGGTTACCGCCGGTTCTGCTTCAGGTCGGGTCCAAAGATCTGCTGTATCCCGATGCGCGGCTGATGTTCGAGTGCCTCACGGACGCGGGGGTCCCCGCTGCCCTCGAGGTCTGGGATGGTCAGTTCCACGTCTTCCATGTAGCCGCGGATCTTCTGCCCGAGGCGCGCCGGGCAATCGAGGGTGTCGCGAAGTTCATTCGCGCGGTGACTGCCGTGCGAAGCGGCGTTTCGGACACCGGTGGCCTCGCTTCGGACCGCGAGATCGCCTAGCGAACCAGCACATACCGGGTGCGGCTAGAGCGGTGGGATTGGGCCTCCTCGCAGATCGCTAGCGTGATCTGGCAGCGAGCATGCGAGCCGTACCGTCAGCACGAGCCGCCGCAGGGCGGACTGCGTGGAAGAAACGGCCAAACCTCACGACAGATGGGAATCGATTTCAATGGCGTGGTTGGTGCTTCTCGTAGCGATTGTCCTTGAGGTTACGGCGACGAATATGCTGCCGCTCACTCACGAGTTCACCCGATTTCGGGAATCTGTGGCGGTGTTGGCGCTCTATGGAAGCGCGTTCTTTCTGTTGGCAAATGCGGTCAAACAGATCGACATCGGCGTTGTGTACGCGTTGTGGTCGGCGCTGGGGACGGCGGCGGTTGTCGCGCTCGGTGCGCTCTTCCACGGGGAACGTATCTCACGGATCAAGATTGCCGGTTTGGCTCTGACCGTCGTTGGCATCGTTGCAATGAACTTTGGAGGTTAGGCGCCATGGGTTGGTTCTACCTCATGGGTGCGGTCGTCGTGGAAATCTTTGCCACCACCGGACTTCACGCGACCGAAGGGTTCACTCGGCCGATTCCCACGGCGGGTGTCCTTGCCGGATACCTCGTGTCGTTCTTCTTCTTGTCGAAAGCGCTCAGATCCCTTTCCCTCGGTGTCTCCTACGCATTGTGGTCGGGCATTGGCACCGCTTCTATCGCGGCGGTGGGAGTGCTGTTGTTCGGTGACGCGGTGTCGGTGACGCGAGTGGCTGGATTGATATGCATTGTGGCCGGTGTGGTCACGTTGAACATGGAGGCGGACCGTGAGTCCCGGACTGCCGTGTCCGTGGGCGTCCAGCAGCCGGTTGAGTGCGACTGACTTCGATCTCGCAACGCGTCGACCATGGCGATGCCGCGATCGGGGTTCTCTGAGCAGAGGGGAGCCCACTGTCTGGTCATCCGTGTGAGCTCCATGGTCGTCGACGGTGGACTAGTTCGCCGATGTTCCGGTCGGGGGGGACTTCGTGTGCGCTGTCAGGTCGAGGCCAGTATGTTCGCGATGCGCGTGTCCTCATCCAACAGTATTTGGGTCAGGCCGAGCTCCGCGCATTTCGCTGCGACCGGGGCCAGGACGGACCGCGCTTCCGCGGACCGCTCCGCGGCGGACAAGCACACCGCCAACAGCAATTTTGCGCGCATGAGCGCTCGGGGCCTGCCCTGACTTTCGATGCCGAGCACGAGTTCCTTCGCCCGCGCACAGGCGTGCACGGCACTGTCGGGGGAACCCTCGCGGAGCAGGAGCCGGATGGCTGAGTCTTCGTCGAGTTCGGATGTGATGGTGGCGATTCCGTCTGTTTGCGGACGGTGCCTGTTCGCTGCCATCAGCCGGGTGCGGACCTCATCGCTGACGGGCAATCCTGAACGGATCCTCTCGTTTACCATCCGGGCGGCTAGACGTGGCAGCCGCAGCGATTCGGCGATCCGGGCTCCCTCGTCGAGTCGACGTTCGGCCTCCTCGTGATGTCGGAGTGAGGTTTTGACCCGTGATCCGGTGCCGTAGGTGGCGAGCATGAATTCCACGAGGCCGCCACCCTCGGAACCGAGTTTGTAGCTTTCGTCCAGGAGCCGTTCGGCCTCTGCGATTTTTCCCATCTCGTAGAGAAGGGCCCCGAGCAACGCTCCGGCAAGGCGTGCCGCATGGGCGTGGACCCCAGATTTTCCGGTCATCGCCACTGCGGATCGGAAGTAGTTCTCGGCTGCGGGGATATCGAGTTGTTCGTACGCCGCTGCGCCGGCCAGGCAGTGTCCGTACATGACGCTGAAGGGCCCACTGGTTTGTGCATGGTATGCGGCGGCCCAGTCCTGCCACCGACGTGCTGCGTCGAAGTCGAAGGTGTAGAGGGCGACGAAGGAAGCGATGCTGCCGGCGCCCGAGGCGAGGAAGGGCCGCACCGCGTCGGGGTGGTGCACACAATCGGCGACGAGGTCCTGTACCCCCGCGATCTCGTCGGCGAAGAGTTTGCCGGAGGCTTGGACGACTGCGGCTTCGACGCGAAGGGCCTCAGTCGTGGCGGCGTCGGTCACCGTGTTCGTGAGTGCGGCCTCGAAGAGATCGAGCGCTGCCCTCATTTGTCGGGGACGCTGCATCAGTATGTTCGCCCACGCGATATTCAATTGGAGTCGGGCGCTGGTAACAGTGACGTTCGGGGGGAGTTTCGCGACAAGCCCGAGGAGGGTTGTCATCCGCGAGTCTTCGATGAGTTTCATACCGCCGTCTTCGACCAGTCGAAGGGCGTGGTCGGTGTCGCCGGCGGCGAGTGCGTTGTCGACAGCCTCGCTGAGCATGCGGTGGTCGGCAAACCACCGCGCGGCGATCCGGTGGAGTTCTTCACGACGGCCCGGATGGAGGCGTTCGAGGCGGCGATGGAGGAGGTCGGCGAACAGGTGGTGATACCGGAACCACTCCCGGTCGTCATCGATGCTTTGCAGAAACAGGTCTCGCCGTTCGATTTCTTCGAGCATCCCTTGGCCGGAGGGGACGTGCGTCAACTCGCCGGCGAGGTCACCGCAGATCTTCTCCGTGATGGCTGTGGCCAGGAGGAACTCGAGAATCGGCGGTTCGAGCGTGCTCAACACGTTCTCCACCAGGTATTCGTGAATGGCATGATGGCCTCCGGAAAGGTGCGCGATGAAGTCCATGCGATCGCTGCGCCCTCGTAGCGACAGCGACGCCAATTGCAGCGCCGCGACCCAACCGTCGGTCGACTGTCGGAGGCTGGTCACTTCGTGGTCGTTCAGGACGAGGCCGTTGACATCGACGAGGAACGCCCTGGATTCGGCGCCGTCGAAACGCATTGCCGTCGGACCGATCTCGACGAGTTCGTCGCGTACGCGCATGAGGCTCAGGGGAAGACCGGCTTGGGATCTCGTCGCGACAATGACCTGTATGTGATGGCATCCGTTCTCGAGTAGGAAATCCATGGCCGCCACCGTTTCGGGCGAGGTCACCCGGTGCCAGTCGTCGATCACGACGGCGATCGCTCGACCACCGTCGTGGATGTCGTTGATCAACGAGGGCAGCACGTATCGCGTGGCATCGTCGTAGTGGTCTTCGAGGATGCGCTCCAGTTCGGGTGCGATCGTGGGCCGCGCGGTGTGGATCGCCTTCACCAGATGGGCGAGAAACCAGGCGACGTTGTTGTCATCGCGGTCGATGGTCAGCCAGGCTACAGGCATTCCGTCGGCGATGAGAGCGTGCCGCCATTGGGAGGCCAGGGTGCTCTTGCCGAAACCCGCGGGGGCGTGGATCACGGTCAGGCGCCGTCCAGCTCCGGCGTGCAGGATCTCGAGGAGTCGTCGGCGCTCGACCAGAGGCCGTGCCGAGGTCGGGGGCCGGAACTTGGTGGCGGCGGTGGGCGGGGTGTCCGGGACCGCTGCCGGTGTTCTCGACGCGGGAGTCCCGTTCGCTCCGGGCCGGGGCGATGTGGCGGGGAACGGATCGGCGGGCATTGCCATCGCGTCCATTTGCAGCCCGTGAAGTAGTTGGACTGTTCGAAGTTCGTTTCCGAACGCGTCAGCCGATGCCGGTCGATCGGCGGGATCGCCCGCCATGGCATGTTCGATGGCGGTGCACACGTTGTCGGGAATGCCGTGCTCACGCAGGTCCGGGATCGGTTGGTTGGTGACCCGCACGAATTGTGCAACCACACCTTCTCGGGTGCGTCGCTCGAAGGCGGCGTGTCCAGTCATCAGGCAAAACAGTGTCGCGCCGAGGCCGTATACATCGGATGCGGGACTTGGAGGTTGTCCCTCGAGCACCTCGGGGGCGGTGAAGGCGGGGGTGCCGACGATGCTGCCCGCGGATGTTTCGAATTCGCCCCCGATCCGGGCGATGCCGAAGTCGGTCAGTTGAGGCTCGCCGTAGCCGGTGATCAGGATGTTGGCGGGCTTGATGTCGCGGTGGAGGATGCCCTCGCGGTGGGCGGCGGCGAGAGCACCGGCCAGTTTCACGCCGATCCCGAGCACGGTCGGCAGGGGAAAGGGTCCCTTCTGCCGAAGCAGGGTTTCGAGTGAGCCGTGCTCGTGGTACGGCATCACGAGGAACAGGGACCCATTCGCGGTGACGCCGACGTGGAGAACTTGGACGATGTGGGGATGGCTGGAGAGTTTGCCCATGGCGCGTTGCTCACGTACGAAACGAGTGCGATCGTCGGGGCCCACATCGGAGGTCAACACCTTGACTGCGACCACCCGATCGATGGAACGCTCTGTGCAGCGATACACGACCCCGAAGCCTCCGCGCCCGACCTCCTCCGCATTCTCGAGTCCGACGGTGTCCAACTCGGTAGCGATATCGCGGCTCAGATCACGTTGAGTGTTCGGTAGGCCGACTTCGTCGAACTCGTCCATCGATAGCTCGATCCTCTATGTGCATATGCCTCTTTGTTGCAGGTCAGAGTGCATTCCATGATTGGATAGCCTCCGCATTCGGGGCAGGTTCCGCTGCGGGTGTGGCTCACCCAAACCTCCAATATTGTGATTGCAATCACATACTGATTCAAGGTTATCGCAGCGCATACAGCGGTCGATGGCACGTGTTGGTCGTGAGACATGTCGACACCCGGCGGCGCGACGGTGAGCACCTCCGATGCGCATTTGACCGTCGCCGCTCGAACACGGCCGGCGGTCGCAGGCACGACTCGATGACGCCGTGGCCCGACCGAGCATGACCGGAAGGCGCGAAGGTGGCGGGTCTCGATCTGGTCAGCCGCTATCGACGACGCATGCCCTCGAATGTCAGGCGCAGGACAGCGTCGGCGAGATCCTCGGATGATCCTTCGGCTCGCGGCCGGTACCACTCGATGAGCGAGTTGAGCATGCCGAACACGAGGCGGCTGGTGAGGGCGGGATCGATACCCTCTCGAAGGTCACCTTCCTCGGCCGCCGCGACGACGAGGTCGCGCACGAAGACGTCGAATTCCCGTCGACGGGCGATGGCGCGGCGCTCCACGGAAGTGTTCCCGCGGACGCGCAGCAGGAGGGTGACATAGGGCAGTTCTGCGACGAGGATCTCGGCGGTGCGCCGGACGAGGTACTCGAGGCGGTCGATATGCCGGCCGCTGGTGGCCTGCCGTTCGGTGGTGACGGCGAAGAGCGCGGTGAGCGCTCGCGACAACGCGAGCTCCAACAGTTCGGTCTTGCCCGACACGTGGTGGTAGATCGACGACTTCGTGATTCCCAGCCGCTGGGCCAGCACCTCCATGCTGGTGCCTTCATAACCTCTGTCATTGAAGGCCTTCACGGTGACGGCGAGGAGCGAGTCGAGGTCGTAACCGGGTCGGCCGGGGCGCTGAGCGGGGTGTGCGGTCGTCATGAGCACGGCCCTTCCCGGTGTGCCCGCGCGAGGGTGCCATGCCCGTCGAGATCGTCTGCCACGTCCGTATTCGCCGATGCGGTGATCGCTCTGTCCCCGTGGCTCGACCAGGGTGGGCTCAGGGTCGTGGTCGAGCCCGGTTCGGGTGCAGATCGCGGGTGCGGTGGTGCTTCCGTTCCGGCGGGAAGGAACACCCCGAGCAGCGTTGCTGGTCGATGTGGGCTCACACCACTCGCCGCGCTTTCATTCCGTCGAACACGGGTGCGATGCGAACCACGTCGCCGGTGGTGGGCGCGTGCACCATTTTGCCGTTGCCGATGTAGATGGCCACGTGCCCGGGCCCGCCCGGACCCCAGTTGCCGAACAGCAGGTCGCCTGGTCGGGCGTCGGCGAGGGGAACCTCGGTACCGACATCCCATTGGGTTTCCGAGGTGCGAGGTAGCGATACGCCTTCTGTCGTCGCGGCGTGTACGGCGTACGAGGTGAGTCCGGAGCAGTCGAAACCGCCACCGGAGGGCCCGTTCACGTTGCCGCCGCCCCATACGTAGGGAAGCCCGAGATAATGCAGCGCGGCCTCGACAATTCTGCCGCCGACGCCTCCCCAATCGCCGGACCCTGGATCGAGGATCGACGCGAACCGCGTTTCCGCTGCCCGGATCTTGGCCACGTACGGCTTGGTCTGATTCTCGTAGTCGGGGAGCCCCGAGGGCATCCCGCCCGATCGGCGGACCGCTCCGACACCGGCGTTGTACCCCGCGAGGGTCAGGTCCAGCGCATCACCCGAGACGAGGCCGGCCTGTTTCCATGAATCGATCTCCTCGTACATGTCGCAGAGAAGATGCCCGGACGCCATAACGGAGTCGCCGACAGCGAGTATGTCGGCCTTTCCGTCGCCGTCCGCGTCTCGCCCGTATTTTGCCCAGGTGCCGGGCATGAATTGGCCGGGACCGCGGGCACCGTCTGGGGAGACGGGCGCCGAGGCGCCATATCGGAAGTTGTTTTCCGCCGAGTACAACGCGGCCAGCACAGGGGCTTTGATGCCGCCGCAGATAGTTCCGGCCTTCTGAAACCAGGGGACGAAGACTGCGATTGTCCCGAACTGTGAGGCTGGCAGGGGGGAGGTGTCCGAGAGGGACGTGAGGTGGGAGGTCTCCGAGACCGCACGCGGCGGCGTGTCGGGTTGTTGGGCGGTGTCGTCGTTTCCGGGGATTGTCCCGTCGGGTTCTGGGCCGGGTTCGGGGACCGGAATCTCGCCCGTGGTGCTACCGGTACCGTCGGGTGGGGGAGAGGCGCCGTCGGGAACTGGTGGCGCGTAGGTGTCTATCGCATCGTGGACTGCATCCGCGGTATCGGTGATGGCTTGCTGTGCTGTGCCACGTGCCTCGGGCGGAAGCATCTCGATGGCATCGTTGAACTGCTGTCCGATCGCGGGTGCGGCTTCCGTGATCTGCTGTATCTGTTGGCTTCCATAGTCTTTCAAGGCCGGCGGCGCCTCCGATCCGTGTACCGCGCCGCCGAGTGCTGTGGCGACTGCGACGATGATCGCCGAAGGATCGACCGACATCTACTTCCTCCCGTACTGTGACCCAACTGTCTGAATCTCTCTGATGTGATCCAAGTCTCGCGGACCGGGGCGGTATGTTCCTCACACCATTTGGGGATTCGGGTCCACCTTTGGAGAGATTCCCGAGTGCCATACAGGATGGGCTCAGTCCCTTTCGCCTGTGGGCGAGGTGCGCCCCCTCGAATCGGACTCCTCGGCTCCGAGGGCTGCGGCGTCCCACGATCGGTCCGGCGGCAACGTCGTCAACGCCACAGGAGTGGGCACATCGGCGGGCCACCGCCTTCGCGGATCAGGGGGCGGTGCGCCGACTGTGCACTCCCGAGACGATCGCACTCTGGGCCGCCGCGTCGAGGGCGTAGGGGGTGTACAGGGTGAATCGGCCGATGATGTCGCCGAACCTGCGCGATATCTCGGCCGCGGCCGCGTCCGGCTCGCCGACGACCGCGAACGTGCGCAGGATGGTGTCGTCGATCAGCCGTGTCATGGACTCCCAGTCGTCGAGCTTGGACAGCCGGTGGAGCTCGGCCTGTAAGTCGCCCCAACCGTGGAGGTCGAGCACCGCCCGGTACGCGGGGGTGGACCCGTAGAAGGCGATCTGTTTGCGTACAGCGGTTGCCGCTTCCTCGAACTGTCGTTCATCTGATCCGGTGACAACGAGCCCGGGATACGACAATGTGAAGTCCTCGAAGGATTTTCCGGCCTTGCCGAGTGCCGACTCGATCTGCGGGACGGTCACCTCCCGTAGGTACCGTTCGGTGGTGAAACCGTGCACCAGCATCCCGTCCGCGACCTCGGCGGCGACGGATGTCATCTGCGGGCCCACAGCGGCGATCATCACTTGGGGAGGCCCGAATTCGTTCCGCGGAGGGCGGAACATCGGCGTCATCAGGGTGTGGCTGTAGTAGTCGCCCCGGAAGTCGAGGGGCGTCTGGTTTTGCCAACTCTCCCAGATGGCATGGAGTGCATTGACGAACTCCCGCATCCGCGGCGCGGGCGCGGACCACGGCATGCTGAATCGGCGCTCGATGTGCGGCTTGATTTGCGAACCCAGCCCGAGCGTGAATCTTCCGGAGCTGAAGGATTGCATATCGTTGGCCACCGTGGCGAGAGTCATCGGACTGCGCGCGAATGCCACTGCGATCGCGGTGCCCACGTGGAGTCGGGGCGCGTTCTCTGCGGCGAGGAGGAGTGGCAGGAACGGGTCGCGACTGACCTCCGTCGACCACACCCCGTCGAAGCCGACCCGCTCGGCCAGTCCCACCTGCTCGTGTATCTCGTGAAGGTTCGCTCCTCCCGTCCCGTCGATGGATCCGCCGATGTTGCCGTCGATCAGCATTCGAACTCCCTGCATCCAACATCCAGTCAGTGTTGACTGGATGTTGATTCGACGATACCGTGAGCGAACGGTCGGCGACAGTGGTTCGACCGCAGGTTCTTCACTTCGTCCTCTGTGGCTCTGCGCATCTCGAAAATTGCCTCCCCAGGGGATTCGTTCACGATTCGAGGAGAGTTGCCTTGTCTGAAGAGGCATTTGTATACGAGGCCATTCGCACGCCTCGCGGTAAGGGCAAGAACGGGAGTCTGCACTCGGTCAAACCGGTCGACCTCGTGGTGGGCCTGATCGATGAGCTGCGCGCACGGTTTCCGGACCTGGACCCAGGGTATGTCGACGACATCGTGCTCGGCGTGGTCTCCCCGGTCGGCGAGCAGGGTGGGGATATCGCCCGGGCCGCGGCGCTGGTGGCGGGCCTGCCTCTGACCGTGGCCGGACTGCAGATCAACCGGTTCTGCGCGTCGGGGCTCGAGGCGACGAATATCGCTGCACAGAAGGTCCGGTCGGGGTTCGAGAATCTCGTGATCGCCGGTGGTGTCGAGTCCATGTCGCGGGTGCCGCTGGGCAGTGACGGCGGTGCCCTCTTCAACGATCCGACGACCGCATACGATCTCCACTTCGCGCCGCAGGGAATCGGCGCAGACCTGATCGCGACGATCGAAGGCTTCAGCCGCGAAGATGTCGATGCCTACGCGGTGCGTTCGCAGGACCGCGCCGAGGCCGCCTGGGCCGGTGGATACTTCGCCAAGTCGGTGGTTCCGGTCAAGGACTTCAACGGTGTCCCCCTGCTCGACCACGACGAACACCGACGTCCGGGTACCACCGTCGAATCGCTGGCCTCACTGAAGCCCTCCTTCGCCGCGCTCGGTGAAAAGGGTGGATTCGATGCTGTTGCGCTGCAGAAGTATACGTCGGTGGAACGGATCGAACACGTCCACCACGGTGGTAACAGCTCCGGCATCGTGGACGGCGCCGCCCTGGTGCTGATCGGCAACGAGAAGGCCGGCAAGCAGTTCGGTCTCACCCCCCGAGCCCGGATCGTCGCGACGGCCGTGACCGGAGCCGACCCCACGATCATGCTCACCGCCCCCACCCCGGCGGCGCTCAAGGCACTCGACGTCGCAGGACTCACCGTCGATGACATCGACCTGTTCGAACTGAATGAGGCGTTTGCTTCGGTAGTCCTGAAATTCCAGAAGGATCTGGCCATTCCGGAGGAGAAACTCAACGTCAACGGTGGTGCGATCGCCATGGGACACCCGTTGGGAGCGACCGGCGCGATGCTCGTCGGAACGGTGGTCGACGAGTTGGAGCGTCGCGGCGACCGGCGCGCATTGATCAACCTGTGCGTCGGTGGCGGCATGGGTATCGCGGCCATCATCGAGCGAGTCTGAAAGGCAACGGCAACAACATGAGTGCAACATCAACCATCACCTGGTCGCAGGATTCGGACGGAATCGTGCTGCTGACCCTCGATGATCCGGACCAGTCCGCGAACACCATGAACGACCAGTACGTCGAGTCCATGGGCAACATACTCGACCGCCTCGAGGCGGAGCGTGACTCTGTCACCGGTGTCGTGATCACGTCGGCCAAGAAGACCTTCTTCGCCGGCGGCAACCTCAACGACCTGGTCCGTGCCACCGCGCAGGACGCTGTCAAGTTCACGAATTTTGCGAACGGGATCAAGGCCCAGTTGCGGCGCCTCGAGACACTGGGCCGTCCGGTGGTGGCAGCAGTCAACGGCGCAGCCCTCGGCGGCGGCCTCGAGATCACGTTGGCCACCCATCACCGCATCGCGGTCGATGCGAAATCGGTGATCTTCGGACTGCCCGAAGTCACGCTCGGGTTGCTACCCGGTGCCGGCGGAATCACCCGGACCGTTCGGATGTTGGGACTCGAGAAGGCACTGACGAGCCTGCTTCTGACCGGTAAGTCGTTGAGCCCCGCGGCCGCGAAGACCCTCGGCCTCGTCGACGACCTGGTAACGAGCGCCGACGAACTCGTCCCCGCGGCCAAGAAGTGGATCCAGGACAATCCCGAGGGCGGTGTTCAGCCGTGGGACCGGAAGGGTTTCCGGATCCCCGGCGGTACCGCGCTCAACCCGGCGGTGACAGCGAACCTGCGCCGCACCGTGGCGGGGGCACCCGTCGAGGCGCCCCGGGCCATTCTCGCCGCCGCCGCCGAGGGAGCGTTGGTCGACCTCGACACGGCGGCGCAAATCGAGACACGCTACTTCGTCGGGCTCGTCACCGGTCAGGTATCGACCAACATGATTAAGGCCCAGTTCTTCGATCTGCAGAGGATCAAGGCCGGCGGTAGCCGACCGGAGGGGCACCCCCGGTTCTCGGCGAAGAAGGTCGGTGTGATCGGCGCCGGGATGATGGGCGCTGCGGTGGCCTATGTCTCGGCGAAGGCAGGAATCGACGTCGTGCTCCAGGACATGTCGATCGAGTCGGCCCGAAAAGGAAAGGCCTACGCCGAAAAGTTGGAGGCCAAGGCGCTCGCGCGGGGAACAACGACCGAGGAGAAGTCCGCCGCGCTGCTCGCCCGGATCACCCCGACCGACAATCCGGCCGACTTCGTTGACGTCGACTTCGTCGTCGAGGCGGTTTTCGAGAGTGTGGAGGTCAAACAGGCTGTCTTCAAGTCGATCCAGGACGTCGTCGCCCCCGACGCGGTGTTGGGCTCGAATACGTCGACGCTGCCGATCACAACGCTCGCAGAAGGCGTCGCCCGTAAGGAAGACTTCATCGGTGTGCACTTCTTCTCCCCGGTCGAACGTATGCCGCTGGTAGAGATCATCGTTGGCGCACACACCGCACCGACAACGTTAGCGAAGGCTTTCGATTTCGCGCAGCAGATCAAGAAGACCCCGATCGTGGTCAACGACAGCCGGGGCTTTTTCACCAGCCGGGTGATCACGAAGTTTCTCGACGAGGCAGCCGCCGCGGTCGGTGAGGGTGTCGAACCGGTGATCATCGAGCAGGCGGGGGCCCAGGCCGGCTATCCCGCACCCCCCTTGCAGTTGCTCGACGAGCTGACGTTGACCCTTCCTCGCAAGATTCGGCAGGAAGCCCGTGCGGCGGTCGAGGCGGACGGGGGCGTCTGGGTCGAGCACGGATCGGAGGCCGTACTCGATCGGCTGGTCGAGGAGCTCGATCGTCGGGGCCGGTCGACAGGTGGCGGCTTCTACGAGTACGACGAGTCGGGTGGCCGCGTCGGCCTGTGGCCGGGGTTGCGCGGCGCCTTCCAATCGGGGAGCACCGAGGTCCCGTTCGACGACCTCAAAGAACGGATGCTGTTCGCCGAGGCCCTCGAGTCGGTGCGCTGCCTCGACGAAGGGGTACTGACCTCGGTTGCCGACGCCAATGTCGGATCCCTCCTCGGTATCGGGTTCCCTGCCTGGACCGGAGGCGTCCTCCAGTACATCAACGGCTACCCGGGTGGGATCGCGGCGTTCGTCGAGCGGGCCCGTGTCCTTGCGTCCCGGTACGGCACTCGTTTCGAGCCGCCCGCCTCCCTGGTCGCCAAGGCCGAGCACGGAGAGACCTACGAGTAACGGCGTCAATTACGATCGGGGTTGGCACCACTGTGGGCAGTGGTGCCAACCCCGTCGAGGGCTAATCTCCGAACGGATGGAGTTGATGTCGGTGTCGATCAGTGACGCCTCGGTCAAGCGCACCCAGCAAGAACGGACGGCGATCACGCGCAGGCAGATCCTCGACGCCGCAGTCGAGGTGTTGTTCCGTGACGGCTATTCGGCCGCCACTACGTTGCGGATCCAACAGGAAGCGGGAGTATCCCGTGGCCGTCTCCTACATCAATTTCCCTCACGCGAAGCACTTCTGGTCGCCGCCGTCCAACATCTCGCGACGGCGCGTATGGAGGACTTGAGGCATCGCGACGATTGGCCGCCCGACCCCACCGAGCGCATCGACTGGGCGGTCGAGATCATGTGGCCCACCTTCCACCAGCCGTATTTCTGGGCCGCGACCGAATTGTGGCTCGCCTCACGCGCCAACGACAAGTTACGCGAAGCGCTGCTGCCGCAGGAACGCCGTCTGGGCCAACTCGTCAGAGAGACGACCGACGTGTTCTTCGGACCGGAGTTGTGTGCACGACCGCGCTACGAATTGGTACGCGAACAACTCAACACCTCGATGCGGGGTACCGCGCTGACCTATGCGCTCGATCCGCGCGACCCCGCCACCGACCCGCACCTGCACGAGTGGAAACTGGTGGCGCGGGAACTGCTTACGTGACTGCCCGTACGCCGGAGTTGTCCCGCGCCACCGATCTGGCGCGGGATTCCTCGTATTCCCGGCCGGTCTTCTCGATGAGCGTGGCGACCGAGAGGACCGCATCCACGCCGGACACGCTGTGCCCACCACTCCAGGCCGTGCGGTTACTGAGCAACCGGTCCTGGCGGAAACCCTCGGATGCGGCATCGCTGGCCGCGGCGTCCCCGGCCTGCCGATCGACCCAGCACTTGAGCAGGCTCGCCGGAATGCCACCCACCTGGGTCGAGAGCACGACGTCGTCGAGGCTCGCCTCGACCAGCGCGCGCCGATAGTCGTTGTCGGCCTGACTTTCGTCGGTAGCGATGAACTTCGTTCCCATGTACCCGAGGTCGGCGCCGAGAACCTGGGCGGCATGCAACGCGACGCCGTCACTGATACCGCCGGCCAGAACGATGGTGCCGTCGAATCGCTCGCGGACGGCGCGGACGAAGGAGAACGGGTTTGCCCAGCCCGTCTGGCCTCCGGCACCCGCGGTCAGTAGCACCAATCCGTCCACACCCAATGCGATGGCCCGCTCCGCATGCTGCAACGTCGCGACATCGGCGTAAATCTGGCAGCCGATCGCGCGTAGTGGGGCGAGAGCGGGCTCGGGTGACCCGACACTGGTGATGACGAGTTCGACGTCGTGATCGACCAGGCACGCGAGGTCTTCGCGCAGTCGTCGGTTCGATCGGTGCACCACGAGGTTCGGCGCAAAGGGCGCCGACCTCGGAACCTCGCTCAAGGCCGTCTCGATCCGGGTGAGCCAGCGGTCGAGTTCGCCGGTTGTGGACGCATTGTGGGTGGGCACGGATCCCACGACGCCTTCGCGGCACGCCGCGATGACCAGGTCGGGGCCGGAGACCTCCGTCATCGGGGCGGCGATCAACGGAAGGGTCAATCGATTCGCCAACGCTTCGGAAATGGACACGTCAGTCTCCTTGAGAGCACCACGAGAGGCGGGGGTGTACACCTAAGTAAATGCCGAGAAATGGCGACGGTGCATGCTAGGTTGAAAATCAAGCTACAACCCCGGTAAGTAAATCTCAAGATACATCGTGTGCGTCGAAGGGGGCGGGGGAGCATCGACAAGCTAGCGCGCCCGAGGCGAGCTCGGCTCACGAGCACTCCACGCCCCCGGAACCGCAGGGCCCAGATCCTGGCCGCCGCGAGCGTCCTCCCGGCCACCACCTGACCGGCAGCCGGGGCGGGCCGCACTTTCTGCTGACCCACCGAACGCGCCGAACACAGCCACACCCTCGTCACTCAATTCCGCAACAGCCCCCGTGGTTAACAAGTACTCACGGGGGCGAAGCCCACCGAACGCCTGATCCTGCAACGTCACGTATGGGCGGCGCCTGAGGAATCGGCGCTCCGACGGCAGGCGCTCAACCTGTCGCCGACGAATCCGTTTGGGCAAGGACCTTGCTCGATGATGTCGCGTCCGGCTCGTAAGTTGTGTCGAGGTCGTCGAGTGACGCGTTCGCGGTCTCCCGTGCGGACCAGGCGCCGGCCGCTGCGACCAGGCACATCACGGCAGCGAACGCGGCCGGACCGACCCATCCGCCTGTGCCTTCGCCGGCGAGGGCGGCCTGTATCGCGGGGGTGAAGCCGCCGAGGAGAATGCCCAACTGCATCCCGATGGCCATGCCGGTGTAGCGCACCTTCGCCGGAAACTGCTCAGCATAGAACGACGCCTGCACACTGTTCGCGCCCGAGAAGGCGAGCATCAACACGGCCACGCAACCCGCGATCAGCAGAACGTTGCCCGAGGCGATCGCGCCGAAATAGGGGAACCACAGCGCCGCCACGAGGAGAAGGGATCCGGACATGATCGGCCGGCGTCCCACCCGGTCGGAGAGCCTGGCCCACAGTGGTTGTGCGATCAGGCAGACGATGCTCCCACCCATTCCGGCCAGCAAGAACTGATTGGCGCCCACGCCTGCAGTTCCGGTGGCGAAGCTCAATGCGTAGACGCCGAGGGTCGTGCTGACGACCGAGAGGAAGTTGCAGACGATCACACGGAGTAGGGCTTTCCAGTAGTCACGGAATACCGCCACCAGCGGAAGTGTGGACGTGTCGTTCGCCGACGAGACGTGTACGAAGCTCTCGGTCTCGGCCACCTGCGAGCGGACGTAGAGCGCGATCAGCATGAGTGGGCCCGCCAGAAAGAATGGCAGTCGCCAGCCCCAACTCATGAAGAGGTCGTCGGGCAAGCTCGTCGCGGCGACGAAGACGAGGCTGGCCAGCAGGCTGCCGAAGACGGTGCCCTGCATGGACCAACTGGTGTAGACGCCGCGTTTGCCAGTCGGCGCATGTTCGAGTGCAAGCGCGTTGGAACCGGCCTGCTCGCCGCCTGCAGAGAGTCCCTGGAACAGTCTCATGATGACGAGAAGGGCGGGCGCGAGCATACCCATCGCGCTGTACGTGGGCAGAAACCCGATGAGAAATGTGCTCAGCCCCATCATGTTCAGTGCCAGAGTCAGGGCCTTCTTCCGGCCCAGCCGGTCACCGAGCGTTCCGAATACGATCGCGCCGAGCGGCCGGGCGACATATGCGACACCGAAAGTCGCGAACGATGCGAGCAACCCGCCTGTCGTTCCCAGCGGTCCGAAGAACTGCGGTCCGAACACCAACGCTGCAGCGGTGCCGAAAAGGAAAAAGTCGTAGTACTCGACCATGCTCCCGAGGAACGCACTCGCGGCGGCCTTGCGGCCCATGTCGCGTGATCGTGCGCCGGACGTCTCGACTACGTCTTGCTCATCGTTCGTGTCCTGTTTGGTCATGGTGCCTCCTGAACGGCGTGACAAGGGGGACGGTCGGCGTCCCACCGGTCCAAATGGTCGAGCTGTGACGTCCTACACCAGAACAGTGACATGCGACATAAATATGCGTCCAATATCAGTGTAAGATTGTCGTGATCAAGATCGCTTATCACGGCCGGGGGAGTGGCGTGCAAATCAACTGGATGTACGCCTTTGTGGCGGTCGCAGAGGAACTCCACTTCGGGCGCGCGGCGCGGCGACTGAATATCGCCCAACCGGCCGTGAGCCAGCAGATCCAGAACCTGGAGAAGTTCCTCGGAGCACGGCTGTTCGATCGAGACAAGCGATCCGTCCGGCTCACCGACGCGGGAGAAGCCTATCTCCAGCCGTGCCGCCAAGCACTGTGGTCGATAGACAATGCTGCCCAGCAGGCGCGCAATGCCGGCACCGGTGAGTACGGCCGACTGCGACTCGGCTACAACGCGGGCTTCGCACATGACCACTTCGTCGACCTGGTCCGTGCAGTCAACGATGAATACCCGCATTTGGAACTCGAAATCGACGCATCGCGACCGAATGCCGAGTTGCTGGGGCTCGTGGAGGAAGGCGCCCTGGACCTCGCTGTTCTCGGTGGCCCGGTATCCGGGACGCGCCTGGCCCGGCAGGTCGTCGCCTCGGTTCGCCTCGGTGTATTGCTCCACGCCGGCCATCCTCTGGCGAAGGAGTCCACCATCTCGATGGACCGGCTACGCGAGGAGACGTTCGTTCTGATGCGTCCCGCGCCCGGCCGGACGGTGCGGCAGATGGTCGAGGAGCTGTGCGATGTGGCGGGGTTTCGTCCCCGGCGAATCATCGAAGTCAAGGACGCGCTCACCATTCTCACCTTCATCGTGGCCGAGATCGGCGTCGGGTTCGGTATTCACCCGGCTCGCACCACGACTCCGGCTTCGACGTCGCACATTCCCATCGACGAGAGTCGTCCCACCGATATCAGCGTTGTCTGGCGGAAGGGTGCCGAGACGCCTGCGTCGCGGAATGTGCTCGAATTGGTGAGGTCTCGGTCCGCACTGTTGCAGTGATGCGAACCGAGACCGTGGTGACTGAACTGCTACGCCGTCGTCAGGTTGGTGGCCAGAAGGTTCTCGAAGGAGGCGAGTAGCAGTTCCCGTTCCTGGTAGTACGCGTTGTGAGCAGCACCGTCGGCGATGACGAGGGTGCTGTTCGGGACCAGAGAATGGGTGTTTTCCACGCCGTGCATGATGAACGGTGCTTCCTTGGAGCCGGCGAACAGCAGCAGCGGGCTGCTGATCGCCTTCAGCCCCGCGGCTGTCCGATCGGCGGCGGCCGGGTCCTCGCTCAGGAATTCGTCCTGCGAGCTCGTCATCGGGCGTCGATGGCGTGCGGCCTCGATAGCTGCCGCGGTCGAGCGGACGCGGATGTAGCGGGCGTGCTCAACCGGGTTTGCCTCGATCCAGTCCGGCGTGAACGACTCACCCACGCCCAGCCAGATTCGTTCCTCGTCGTCCAGCGCGCTGGCGATCTTGTCGTCCATCGGGAGCAATGGCCACCCCATGCCGCAGACGACGAGCGCCCGAGCCTCCGCGGGGTGGCGCAAGGCCCACCGCAGAGTTGTCATTCCGCCCATCGACTGACCGAACACCACCGGACGCGCGAGGCCGAGTTTTCCGATGAACTCTTCGAGTTCGGTGGCCCGGTCGGCCATCGGACCCTCGCGTCGAGAGTTGGCAGAGTAACCGTGGTCGTAGCTGTCGTACGCCAGCACCCGGAAACGTGGGGCCAATGCCGCGATGATCGGTTCCCAGCACGCGGCAGCCGATCCGTGGCCGTGCACGAGGACGACGGGATCACCTGTTCCTGTGTCGGTGTAGTGAATGTCGTTGCCTGCGAGTTCTATCCAAGGCATGTTTCGTCTCCTGCCGGGCGCGGAATCAGAGGTACGACAAGTACACTGCCAACGTGACTGATAATAATCCAATACCAAGATGCAATCGTCTTGATCGTCATTCCTTATCAGGTGCGCTCCGCGCCCGCGAGTACTTATTGCCGCCCGAAGGGATGTCAAGCAGTCGCGAATGGACGAGGTCGCCGTCGCCGTGCAGGTCCACAGCGCCGGCGTCTACCGACTCTTCGATACGAAGGCCGATCTCCTGGCCGCCGTGGTCGACCGGGGTGCCGAACCACTGCAGTTGGGGCTGTCGCAGGCACTGTTCTCCGCGGACACACCCCGCGAGGCAGGCTCTGGACGCCGCGGTCGATGCGTACACTACTTTCGCGATGATCCATCACGACCTGCTGACAGTGCTGACCTGCGAGGTGCTCAGCCTCCCTCCCGCCCGACGACACGCGGTGCGCAGCGCACAGCACGACTACGTCGGGCAGTGGTTCCAACTGCTGAAAGAAACCCGGCCGGATATCGGCGACACCCAGGTGCGATTCCGCGTTCACGCTGCTCTGACAATCGTCAACGACGTATCCAGGACGATGCGATTGCGCTGCATGCCCAACGTGCAAGAACGTGTGCGCCTGGCCGCTCACCGCGCATTGTATGGCCGAGACCCCACCCCCCATAGTTAAGGGCAATTCACTACGGGCCCGCGTCCACGTAGGCCACGATTTCCGTGCATACCCCCTGACTAGGTGGTATTCCCTGCAGCTTCGTTGACAACAGTGATCCGGATCACCACAATGGCAGACATAAGTAAATCGTCAGCCACGAGATGGTGGATTGAAGGTAGGTGCAGTGCCGCAGCATCCCGAGGATGGAAGTCGCCGACATGGCGGCCATGGATGCCCCGCACCTCGATATGGAGGAACAGTGAATACTCCCGCCGCCCAGCCGTCCGTCGTCCACCAGCTGAGCGAGATGGCGGCCGCGATGCGAGAGATGGCGGGGGTGGAGTCCACCGAGACCCGAAACGTGGGTGACACGATCGATGAGGCCGGTGCTTTGTCCTCCATTCTCGGGGAGATACACCAAGCCCAGGACATCCTCTACGAGCAGGCCTGCCTGACTCCCCAACACGGCCTGGAACGAGTGCTCGGTTCGCTGGCCCGCCTGCGCTCGGCGGCAGCCCGGCCCGGCCAGTTCTTCAGCAGCTCTGCCGAAGAACTGGGTACCGCAGGAAAATTCGATCGGGTTCTGGTCTCTCGCATCCAGGGTTCGATGTGGATTCCCCATACCCTGCACCTGGTCTCCGAGGCCATCTCCGCTGCGCTGCGCAACTATCTGAGCGATCTCGAGATCCCCTTGAGTGCGTCGCCGCTCGAGGCCGATGTTGTACGGCGCCGGATCCCGATGCTGGTCAGCGATGCCGGTACAGAAACGCGGACGTATCGTCCGCTCATCAGGTTGTCGAGGACCACCAGCTATGTCGTTGCGCCAGTGGTGGTCGACGGAACAGTCGTCGCCCTGCTTCATGCCGACACGAATATCTCGGGGCGGGTGCTGACGCCCGCGGACCGTGACATCGTTCGGCTCTTCGCCGACGGGCTGGGACCGGTCTACGAACGGATGGTGCTCACCGAGCGACTGCGTGAGCAGCGTGATCGGCTCGGTATGGTCTTCAGCGCCACGGAAGCAATGATCGACGACGTTCACGGTGGCCCGCTGACCCTCGACGCCCCTATAGGGATGCTGCCTCCGGTGGCTGTCGATCCTTCTCGGGAGCGCGGGTCGACGGGCGGATCGTCGGAGGTGCCGGTCGCGGGGCGACCCGAACGGCAATTGACCCCACGGGAGGTCGATGTGGTGGAACTGTTGTCGAAAGGCGCGTCCAACGCGGAAATCGCCGCCCAGCTCACCGTCTCCGAGAGCACGGTGAAATCGCACGTGAAACACATCTTCCGCAAGTTGGGTGCCACCAACAGGGCCAGCGCCATCGCGCGATACGGGAAGATGAAACGCTCGATGGGACGGACGCTATGACACAGGCATTGCTCGGAACGACGCAGCCCCAGACGGCACGGGGATCCTTGCAGGGGTGGCGCCGCAAAGACATCGAGCTGATCACCCGACTGGAGACCATCCGGGACGAGATCTTCGCTGACGTCGGTTCGACCACTCTTCCGACGATCCGGCACGAGCGCCCCGCGCATTCCGCAGAGGCGATTTCAGTCCTGACACATCACTGCATCGACGAACTGCGACAGGCGGCGGGAGCCGACACGGCGAAGGTCGAGCGACTCACCAAGACGGTGCTCGACCTGCAGCAGTTGGCGATGGATTTGTACCTCAATGAAATGGGCCGCAGGACCGAGCGTCTGGCCGAGTGTTCGGCAGGGCTCCATCGGTTGCGGACCGTCCCGAGCACCTCCGACCTCCTCGACCGCCTCTGTGAGGACGTGGCCGTTCGTTGCGGATTCCGGCGGGTGGTGTTGTCGCGAGTCGAGGCGGGCACGTGGAAACCGTGGAAGGCATACCTGGGCGAGAGCGATGAATCTGACTCATGGTTCACCGACTGGATCGATCGCGGGATACCGTTCGATGACCGGGCTCCCGAGGCGCGGTTACTGACCGATCATCGGCCCGCGATCGTCTACGACACGGAGAACACGCCTGTATACCGGCCGATCATCGTCGAGTCGGGTCGCTCACGTTCGTACGTGGTGTCGGCCCTGGTCCTCGACACCAACGTTGTCGGCCTACTTCATGCCGACCATTCCCCGGTTCCGAGCCGGATCGACGAGATCGACCGCGACGTCCTGTGGGCCTTCACCGAAGGTGTCGGATACATCTACGAACGGACGTCGCTGATGGAGCGGTTGCGGAGCCAACGTGACCAGATCAGGGAGATCCTCTCGTCGACGGTGGCGACGATGGACGAGCTGTGCGAATCGGGGATGGCCTCGGCCGGACGGACCGACTTCGATCCTGCGGGAGCCGACCCGTCGGCGGAATTCGCCTCGCGCCCCAGCTTGGTGCCTCTCGCCGAATTCACCTCCCGCGAACAAGAGGTATTCACATTGATGGCGGCGGGGGCGACCAACAACGACATCGCCGAGTCCCTCGTCATCACCGAGGGGACGGTGAAATCGCATGTCAAGCACATCCTGCGGAAGCTCGGTGCGACCAACCGTTCACAGGCCATTGCCTGGTCGATCGGCAACCGCATCGAGTAATTCGATTCGACATCACCTCGTCAACGCCCCGCCGCCCGGCCCTCTGCCGGGCGGCGGTCGTATTTCCGATGCCGAACCATGCTGGCGGGGACGCCCGTTTCGGAACTGACGACCGCACGCAACCGCGTCGGCATTCCGGACCGGACCGGCCGGCCCGGTATCGACGCCCAACCGCATCTGGCGCCCTCCGAGTATCCCCCTGTTGAGGGGTGGGTTTCCTCCCCAAGTAAGTCGCCGCCGGTGTGACCTACGCAATACCTTGAAGGTGTTCCTGAAGTGAGCGGAGCATACCGATATTCGAGTATCCGCGGGAACTACGACAACCACCGAGGAGAGCGATATTCATGAGTCATTCCTTTGCTGTCAAGTGGCTGAAGGCCTTCCGTGAGAGCCCCGAAGCGGTCGTTGCGTTGTACGCCGACGGCTTCCTCTTCGAGGATCCCATCCTCGGCCAGAAGATCACCGACAGGGACGAGCTCCTCCGTGTCTTCGCGCCGTATGCCAACAAGGACACCGAAAATGGCATCGGCATCAACAACTTTCGGATCGACGAGGTCGTCGGCGACGAGAAGTCGGCGATCTACCGGTGGACCTGGAAGGCGCCCACGGCGACCGCGTTCGTCGGTGTTCCCGCCAACGGGAAGGTGCCCGGAGCGCGGGGAATCACATTCCACATCTATAACGAAGCCGGCCTCATCACCCGGGAAGCGAGCCTGTGGGACATCGCGACGGCAGCGGCGGACCTGGGACAGCCCATCGACCCGGCCAGCGTGACCAAGTCCGCTGTTCTCGTCTGACACCGACCCTGCGCGAAAGGAACTACCAACACCATGAGTAAGCACGAAGAGCACGCCCGGCGCTGGATCACCGCGTTGACCTCCGACACAGCGGCGACGGTCGCCCTGTACGCCGACGACCTGGTCTACGACGACCACGCCGATTCCGACCACGTCACCGACACCGCCATCACCAAGGATGAGCTGGCGCCGAAGCTCGCCCCGTACGCGAACACCGACACGGCCAACGGTGTCGGCCTGCACTCCTTCGAGATCACCGACTCGTTCCCGGTGGCGGGCGTGGCCGGAAACCCGGCCGTGGTGATCCTGTGGAACTGGACGGGCACGGGTCTCGAGACCTACAAAGGAGTTCCGACCCAGGGCAAGACGCTGTCCACCCGCGGCATCACCTGGCACCAGCTCGACAGCGCCGGACAGATCGTCCGCGAAACGACGTACTGGAACGATACCCCGGTCCTGCAGGAACTCGGAATCCCGATCGTGACGCCGGAGTACTGGGTCGAGGGATTCGACCCGTCCGTTCTCGTTGGATCCTGACCATGTGGGGGCCGTTGCCGGACGTACTCGATCGGGCATGTACCTACTACAAGGACAACGTCGCGATCGTCGATGGTGATCGGCGGGTGACCTACCGTGAGCTGCTCGACTGGCGTAACCAGGTAGCGAACGGACTCGTCTCTCTGGGGCTGCAGAAAGGCGAGCGCGTCGGCCTGCTGATGCCGAACTGCTTGGAATTCATTCCCACGCAGCACGGAATCTGGGCTGCCGGCGGGGTGTTGGTGCAGATGCCTACTCGTAATGCTGCCAACGCATTCCGGTCGAGCCTCACGCAGACCGATGCCACCACGCTGATCTATCACGCCCAGTTCGACGCAGTCGTCGCCGAGATCAGAGGTGACCTGCCGAAGCTGCAGACCGTGATCCGGATCGGGAGCAGTCCGGCTTCGGCGCCCCCTGAGATCGGCGAAGTGTTCGGCTACGACGGACTCTTCCGATCGCAGCCGACGGTTCGTCCCGAGGTAGAGATCGACGTCCACGACGAGGCGTACGTCCTGTTCACCTCCGGGAGCACCGGAGACCCGAAGGGTGTCGTCAACTCACACTTCACGTGGGGCCACTACAGCATCACCGCGGGCCTCGAGATCGGCGACATCGCGTGGGGTGAGGTCTTCGCGCACGGTGCGCCCCTGACGCACTATACGCAGATCTTCGTCATGCCGACGTTCCTGCGAGGCGGCACCAACGTGATGCTGCCCGGGTTGGACGTGGACAAACTGCTGAGCACCATCGAGCAGGAGAAGGTGACCGCCACCGCGGTCGTTCCCACCATCATTTACCTGTTGCTCGACCATCCGCGCCGCGCAGCGCACGACCTGTCTTCGCTGCGGACGATGGTCTATGCGGGATCTCCCATCGCACCCGACCGGCTGCGTCAGGCGCTGGACGTGTTCGGCCCGATCTTCATCCAGGCCTACGCCGGGACCGAACCGGGGTATGTATCCTGCCTGCGCAAGAACGAGCACCGTGTGGACAGCGAGGTGTGGATCAAGCGACTCGCCTCGGCCGGTCGGCCCCTGTTCCACGTCGATGTGACAATCCAGGACGAAGCGGACCAGGTGTTGCCGCTGGGCGAACCCGGGGAAATCGTGTCCCGGCAGCTGGGGCAGATGCTCAGTTACGTCGACGTCTCACGCAACGCCGAGGCACTGCGTGACGGTTGGGTGCACACCGGCGATATCGGTCGTCTCGATGAGGACGGGTTCCTCTACATCGTGGACCGCAAGAAGGACCTGGTGGTGTCCGGCGGGTTCAACGTGTTTCCGCGACAGGTGGAGGACGCCCTGGCCGGCCATGCCGCAGTGGCGCAGGTAGCAGTGATCGGAGTCCCACACGAGAAGTGGGGCGAAGCGGTCCATGCGGTCATCGCTCTCAAGAGCGGTGTCACGGCAACCGAGCAGGAACTGATCGATCACGTCAAAAGGGAGATGGGCAGCGTTCACGCTCCCAAAACGGTGGCCTTCGTCGACACCCTCCCGGTCAATCCGGCCGGAAAGATCGACAAGAAATCGATCCGTGCCCCGTTCTGGGAAGGGCGGGCTCGCCAGATCAGCTGACCATCGAAACCTTCGACACAGCACTGCTGTCGCTAGTCACATCAGAGAAAGAGGAGCACGCCGATGAGCGTCCCGCACTACTCGCTCTATATCAACGGCGAATGGGTTGATACCGGCGAGAACTACGAAATTCGCAGCCCTGCAACCGAAGAGCTCGTCGCCACCGTCGCCAAGGGTGGCGTGGCGCAGGTCGACGAGGCCGTCGCCGCGGCCAAGGCGGCGCACGAAGAGGGCACTTGGCGGCGTACCCCGCCTGCTCAACGAGCGGCCCTGCTCAACGATGTCGCAGGCAGGCTCGGCGGCCGTATCGACGAGCTCGCCGCGCTCCAGACACGTGAGAACGGCGCCACCATCCGGATCACCGGGGCCCTGCATATCGGGTTGTCGATCGCTCAGATGCAGTACCTGGCCGACCAGGCCGCCACCTACGAATTCGAGACGGCGGGCCCCGAGATCGGTCCGGTGCCGGCCGAAGGCATCGTCCGGCGCGAGCCGCTGGGTGTGGTGGCGGCAATCGTGCCGTGGAACATTCCGCTGCTGGTCATCGTGTGGAAGATCGCGCCTGCCCTCGCAGCGGGCAACACGGTCGTCCTCAAGCCCGACGAGCATGCACCCCTGGTGGCGCTCGAGTTGGCGAAGGAGTTCGAGGCGGCCGGGTTGCCGCCCGGCGTGCTCAATGTGGTGACCGGCGACGGCGAACCCGTCGGCGCGCACCTCAGCGGACACCCCGACGTACGCAAGGTGGCCTTCACCGGTTCCACCGCGGTCGGCAAGAGCATCCTGCGCCAATCGGCCGACACGGTGAAGCGAGTGACCCTCGAACTCGGCGGCAAGGGACCGAACATCATTCTCGACAGCGCCGACCTCGACACCGCGATCGACGGTTCGCTGTTCGCAGCCCTTGCCAACAACGGCCAGGCCTGTGAAGCCGGTACCCGACTGCTGATTCCTTCGAGCAAACGCGACGAGATCGTCTCACGACTGGTCGAGCGCGCACGCACACTGAAGGTCGGCGATCCACTCGACCCCGCAACCGGAGTCGGACCGATCATCTCCAAGGTCCAGCACCAGCGGATCCTCGACTACTTCGCGATCGCGGAAACCGAGGGTGCCAAGGCCGTGGTCGGCGGCGGCGTTCCCACCGGTCCCGGGTTCGACAAGGGCTATTGGATCGAGCCGACAATCTTCGTCGGTGTGACCAACGACGCCAGGATCGCACGTGAAGAGGTGTTCGGACCGGTCCTCGTCGTGCTCACCTACGACTCGGTCGACGAGGCGATCAAGATCGCCAACGACACCGACTACGGACTGTCCGCGGGAGTATGGGGCGACGAGGCACAGGCGATCGAGATCGCCCGCGAACTCGATGCCGGCATGGTGTGGATCAACGACTGGCACGTCATCCATCCCGCCTACCCGTTCGGTGGATTCAAGCAGAGCGGCCTGGGCCGCGAGGGCGGCCCGGACGCACTCGACGAGTACACCGAGGCGAAGTTCATCTCATTGAACCGCTCACCCGGTCCGGAAGCGCGTGCCTTCGCAATCGTGATCGACCCGGCCTGACATCTTGCCCCTGCACGATTCATCCCTCGGGATCGTGCAGGGGCTACAGGCGGGGCCTCGGTAGTGGAGGCGCAGCCACGCACGTCGGCGGGTCAACTGTGGAGCAAACGCCAGATTGCTTCGGTTCGAACACCTGACCGGGGACTGGCATCCCACCGCCATGAACATCGCAAACCCTGTCCGAATCTGTACCGAGTCCAGCAGCATCGTTGACCGTCCGATCAGATGTCGATGCGTAGGCCGGGATTCTCGAGGGTGTGTGAATAGCATCCCGATTCTGGGAGAAACCGATGCCCACACCCCCTTACGAGGCGCCGCTGAACCTGGCGATGCGCACTCTTGCCACATGCGGCCTGTGGGCATTGACGGCGCTGCTTCTGGCATATGCAGTCCGACGATCGCTTCGCGAGCGGAGTCCCTTGGGGCAGGATTTCCCACGACTATCGCCATAAATTCATCTCACCCATCTACTGGGTTGCTGTGGGGCACGGGTTTCATCAGCGTTGCCTTCGCAGCAACCGCGTTGTGGTGTACGTCCCAGATGCTAGTAATCCCGCTAGATCGGCACCCGCTCAATGCACCGTCAGATGTACTGCGCACCCAACCCAGCGCAACTTCGTAGCGACCGCGAGCGCGTCGACCAGCGCAATGGGTGGTCAACCTCAACACATTCGATGCTGTCACGATGCGTGGAAGCGCAATTCACGTCCACGCGATGCTGGATCACACGCAGAATCGCCATCCGATTCTGCGCACCGCCGAGCGAAGAGACCAAGAGTTGGCCTTTCGAGCCGGTGGGCACGCGATATTTTCTCCTGACGTGACGGACACCTCGGTGGGCCTCGTCGCGGTCAGCTGGCTGGCCGCGAAGGGTGAGGGTCTTCCCTGCGTCGCCGGTGGAGCGGCGAATCTCTTCCCCACGGCCCGGGGCCAGGCGAGATGGCGCACCGGGAGACGGTCCGGCGGCGCCTGACGAGCTGCCTCGACAGCGCATCGTGTGTGCGGATGCCGGGCCCACACACGCGTGCCCTGTGGCTAGGCCCGTGCCGGTGCGACGCCGAGGATTGCCAGCGCCGAATCTGCGAGAATCTGCCGTAAGCGATCGATGGGGAGACCCACGCTGTGGAACAGGGTGGACTGAATAGCGCCGATCGCGGCGTGCACCACAGCCCGGGCTTCTCCGTCGTCAAGGTCCGAGCGCAGTTCGTCGACCAGGTGCACCCACTCCTCGAGATAGAGCCGCTGCTTTCGGCGCAGGCGGCGGCGGTCGTCTTCGGGGAGGTTGTGGATTTCGTTGTGGTAGACCTGCGCGACCTCTCGTTTCCCAACAACGAATTCGATCTGTCCTTCGACCAGCTCACGCAGTGCCTGCTCGAGTCCGATGCCGCTGTCGAGGGTGCGCTCCGCGTCGTCGAGCAGGCGGTCTATCGCGCTGTCGAAGAGTTCGACGAGGACTGCGGACTTGCTGTCGAAGTGCCGGTAGATCGCTGAACCGGTGATTCCGGACGCGGCACCGATTTCGGCCATCGACACGGAATTGAAGCCATTGCGCGCCACCAGGTCGGCCGCGGCGGCCAAGATCCGGTAGCGGCGCGCCGGGTCCCGCGTGCGTACCGGCTCCACTCTGTCGTCGATCATCCCACTACTCTCCACCATCGTCGTATCACCTTCTTTCATAGTGCTCGGCAAACCTGTCCCGAACCACGTTCTTCTGGATCTTGCCAGTCGAGGTTCGGGGGAGCGCATCTACCACGATGATCGACTTGGGGGTCTTGTACGGATCGATCAATCGCTTGATCTTGTCGATCAGCGCCGCGGAATCGACCGTTGCGCCGGATGCCGGCACCACGACCGCGGTGATCGCCTCGCTCCAGCGATGATGGGGGAGCCCGATGACAGCTGCTTCCGCGATGTGGGGATCGGCCTGATAGATGGCGCGCTCCACCTCGAGGGAGGAGACGTTCTCGCCGCCGGTCTTGATGACGTCCTTGAACCGGTCGCTGAACCAGAGGATGCCGTCGTTATCGAATCGTCCGATATCGCCGGAATGGAACCACCCGTGGGCGAAGGCCTCGGACGTTGCCTCCGGGTTGTCCAGGTACTCGGTCATGGTGTGTGGGCTGCGGTAGACGATCTCCCCCTGGTCCCCCGCAGGCAGGAGTTCCCCGTCCGGTGCCATGATCGCCGCTTGCACCCCGATCACCGGCGTTCCGACAGCGCCGGTGTGGGTCAACTGGTGTTCGGGACGGAAGAGCGTGGTCGTCGGACTCATTTCCGTCTGGCCGAACAATAGGTAGAAGTCGCATGCAAAGACTTCGATGCAGCGTTCGATGAGATGCCGCGGCATGGGCGCCATGGCGTACAGCGCGCGGCGAAGGGAGGAGAGATCGCGGGAACCGATGTCCGAATGCTCGAGCATCTCGCTGTACATCATGGGGAGGGCGAAGATCTGGGTGATTCGTTCGTGTTCGATGAGCGCCAACAGGCGCCGAGCGTCGAAGCGGCGTTCGATGAAGACTGTGGCTCCGACGAGGATCGCGGCGGTGCAGTGGGTATTGAGTTGCGCGGTGTGGAACATCGGCATCATTGCGACGAACCGGTCGTCCTCGCGGAACTGAGCCTCGAGCGCCATGGTCATCGACTCGAGGTAGATGGCGGCGTGGTTTCCGACCACCCCTTTCGGGGATGAGGTGGTTCCGCTGGTGTATAGGTATGACAGCGGTGCGCGGTCGGCGATCACATGCTCAGGTTCGGAATCCGGCGAACCGCCAGCCAGTTCCGCGAAGGCGGTTACGGTGGGATCGCCTGCGTTGACGTCGCCGTCGATGAGAAAGATGTCAATGACGCTGACTGCATCGGCGAGAGCATCGTGGACTCGCGGTAGGAACTCGTTTTCGACGACAATCGCTCTGGCCGCGGAATGTCGGAGAACGTAGGAGATTTCGCTGGTGCCCCAGCCAAGATTGATAGGGACGCACACGAGCCCCAGTTTCGCGCAGGCGTAGTAGGTGACGAGGAACTCCGCGCAATTGCCGGACGCGAGTGCGAGCGCGTCGCCGCCTCGCAGACCGTGGCGGTGTAGGCCGTGTGCGACACGGTTGACCCAGCTGTTGAACTCGCGGTAGGTGAATCGACGGTCCCCGTCGACCAGCGCCAGTGCCGCGGGTCTGCGCCAGGCCGCCCGGGTGAGGCTGTCACCGACGTTGATCCGGTGGATCAGGTTGCAACCGATTTCGGTGGTGGACATCGTGTTCCTCAGCTCGTGGAAGGCGCTTTCAGTAGGACCGGGGAAGTTGCAAGCTGTGTTGGGCTACGTAGTTGAGGATCATCTCGCGGCTCACAGGGGCGATCCGGAGGAGCCGGGCAAGTCCCCACTGCGGGAGAAGTCCGTACTCGTTGCTCAGTCCGTTGCCGCCGTGGGTCTGGATGGCGGCATCTGCCGCCGCGACAGCGGCCTCGGCGGCTGCGTATTTCGCCACGTTCGATGCCTCGGCCGCGGGTTTTCCGTGCTCGTACAACCATGCGGCCTTCGCGGTGGCCAAGGCCGCCAGTTGCACCTCGATCTGCGCCTTCGCCAGCGGGTGGGACAGTCCCTGATGCATGCCGATCGGCTGGCCCCAGACCGTACGTGTTCGGGCGTACTCGGCCGCGCGGGTCAAGGTGAACCTACCGACCCCGACACAGATCGCGGCGCCGGTGATTCGCTCGGGGTTGAGGCCGTCGAAGACCTGGGAGAAACCCTCGTGCTCGACCCCCAGCAGGGCGTCGGCCGGAACACGAACATTGTCGAAGTGCAGGGTGAATTGCTTTTCGGGGAGCGCGACCCCGACTGGGAGCGCGTGTTTGACCAATCCCGGGGCATCGGTGGGGATCAGGAACAAGGACAGTTGTGCCCGGCCGGTCGCCTCGTCGTGCCCGGTACGGGCGACGACCACGAGTGCTTCCGCCTCATCGACACCTGAGATGTAGTACTTCGTGCCGTTCAGCACGTAGTCGCCGCCGTCGCGAACGGCGTGCGTGGACAGTTGGTGCGTGTTAGAACCCGCGTCGGGCTCGGTGATCGCGAAGACCACTTTGGTCTCTCCCGAGGCCATTCCTGGTAGCCATCGTTGCCGTTGGTCGGCGCTGCCGTATTTGGCGATCAATTCCCCGGAGATAGCGCTGGAGACGAGTAGGAGCAGGAGCGGACAGCCGTGGGCGGCGGTTTCCTCGCAGACCAGTGCCAGCTCCGTCATGCCGGCGCCGCCCCCGCCGTACTCTTCGGGGAGGTTGATTCCGATGAATCCGCTGCTTCCGAGTGCCTTCCATAATTCTGTGGTCGGTTCGTGGGCCAATGCGTGGCGGGTGTAATAGTCGGGACCGAACTTGGTGGTGATGGCGGCGACCGCCTCGCGGATCGCGACGTGCTCGTCGGATTCGGTGAACTCCATGGTGATTCCTCGGGTGAGGGCGGCGGTCGCCGCCGGTGGTGTCAGTTGGTCTCGGGGAGCAATGCTGTCGGGATGTCGGTGTGCCGGGCACGCAGGTACTCACCGAGACTCTTGGCCTGTGCATCCGTGCGGGTCGAGGACGCCACTCCGTCGCCCAGGAATCCGACGATGACGAAGTTCAGTGCCCGGAGATTGGGGAGCTCGTAGCGGTGTACGGGCAGAGATGCTGCCTCGGGGACCAGGTCGAGGAACTTTTCGACGGTCAGGTGCCGGCGCAGCCAGTCCCACCGCTCCGGGCTATCGGTCCACACACCGACATTTGCCTTGCCGCCCTTGTCGCCGGAGCGGGCGGCAACGACGGACCCCAGCGGGAGACGAGTGGTCGGTGCCGGGTCGGCCGCGTCGTGTGGGGTCGACGTTGTCGGTGTCGGTGCCGGTGTCTGGGTCCGCGGGCAGTGGTCGATGAGTTCCTTGGTTCCGTCGGCGTGGAGGACCACATGTTCGATTTCGTTGGCCGGGATGAGCGAGGGCCAGTAGACCCCGAATTCCGATGCCGAAGACGGCGGGGTGGTGGTGTGGAAGCCTGCGTAGCCGGCGACGGCGATCTCGGTGACCGAGTTGGAGAAGGCGCGGTCGACCTTGGCGCGATCGGCGTCTTTGACGGTTATCCGTAGGTGCGCGGTCGATTGGGCGGCGGTGGGCGGGTTGGGAATGTCGTAGCGGAGCAGTTGGATGTCGACGTCGTCGAACTTTTCTTGCCCGCCGAGGATCTCGAACAGTTCGTCGACCGCCCAAGCGGCCTTTTCTTCGATGTCGAGTCCGGTGAGGACCAATGTCATTGTGTTGCGGAAGCCGCCGATGTAGTTCATCGCCACCTTCAGGTCGGGCGGCGGGGGGCTTCCCGTGGTCCCGGCCACCCGGACGCGGTCGGTCCCTTCTTGGGTGATCTCGATCGTCTCGAAGTGTGCGGCGACGTCGGGGTTCAGGTAGAGCGGGCCGTCGATCTCGTACAACAACTGGGCGGTGACGGTGCCCACGGACACCAGGCCTCCGGTTCCGGGGTCCTTGGTGATGACAAAGCTCCCGTCGTGAGCAACTTCGGCGATCGGGGAGCCCGGGTACCGGCGATCGTGCACTTCCCGGATCTGTGAATAGTTGCCCCCGGTCGCCTGCGGGCCGCACTCGATGATGTGACCGGCCGCCACCGCCCCGGCGAGGGCGTCGAAGTCGGTCCGCGCCCAACCGTGCCACCATGCGCACGTGCCGACAACGAGTGCGGCGTCGGTGACGCGTGGACAGATCACCACGTCGGCACCGTTGCGCAGGGCTGCGGCGATACCCCAGCCCCCGAGATAGGCGTTCGCCGACACCGGACTCACCCCGGCCTCCGCCAGCGTGCTGCCCTTGTCGAGGTGCCGGAACTCGTGCCCCTCGGCCTGGAGCGATTCGAGCCGGGGCCGGATGTCATCGCCCTCGAGATGCGCGACGGACAAGTCGAGCCCCTGATCGGCGATGAGCTTGCGAACCTCGTCGGCGAGTCCGGCGGGATTGAGGCCACCCGCATTCACAACGATCTTGATTCCCTTGGCGGCGCAGTCGGCGAGGGACTGACGGGCCTGGGTGAGAAAGGTTTTCGCGTAGCCGGTCGTGGGATCCTTCTTGCGGGCCTTCCACAGGATGAGCATGGTCAGTTCGGCGAGATAGTCGCCGGTGATCACATCGACCGGGCCACCGTCGACCATGTCACGGAAGGCCGAGAGTCGGTCGCCGTAAAATCCCGATGCGTTGCCGACACGGATCGGCCGACGCGGGGCGTCAGACTCTCTCATCGGTTTCCTCCAGTGATTGACGGGGCGGTGAGACTGGGTCGGCCGCTGCCGGGAGCACCGGCAAAGGCTTGGGCTATGCCCATCCAGGCGCGGGCGACGGGACCGGTGACGACGAGGCGAGTGTCGGCCACATTGCGCCGTTGAGTGACGACGAGGACGAAGTCCTCCGCCGGACCCACAACGGAGTTCTCCGCATCAGCGGGTCCCCACGTCCACGCGCTTGCATCGGGGTCCGGAGCTTGAAGCGCCACTCGGACAGCGTGGTCGGGCACGGGCAGCCCGTTGAGCTGATGCGCGAAGGCGAAGGTACTCACCCCCAGGTGCGCGACGCTGCGCAGACCCGGACTGCTTGCGTGCCGTACGCCGAGCGCATCGTAGATATCCCGGCCGTGTGCCCACGTCTCCATCAGCCGTGCGGTTGCCGACGAGGCGACACTCATGTCGGGGCCGTACCAGGGCATGCGCGCCTTGGGAGCAGTCCGTCGCAGCGTCTTGATCAGCTCGCTTCGAGAGTGGACGAACCACTCGATCAGGTCCCGATGGGACATCGTCCGCAGATCACGAGCAATCCGATCCGGAAAGTCCATGCCGCCGGCGATCAGGACGGCGGATTCTTCGCGGAACCGTTCGGGATCCTCCATCGCGGTTCTTGCAGCGTCGTCGAAGAATGCCAGATGTGAGACCTGATCGCGCACGGCCCAGCCGTCTGCGGGAGTGTCGATCTCCCATTGATCCGGTGTGAGGCCACGAAGAACGACGATCAGCCGTACGGTTTCGACGTCGAGGTCGTCGAGAAGTGCCTCATAGTCCAGCGCCATCATCGCCCCTTCCAGTGGGGGCGCCGCTTTTCGCTGAAGGCGAGCATTCCCTCTTGTGCGTCTTCGCTGAGGTAGACCGGTTCCCAGATCTCTTCGGCCATCTCGAACGCCGCCGACAGTGCATACTCGGCGGTCAGCTTGGCTGTCTTCTTCCCGGCATCCACCGACAGTGGGGCATTCGCGGCGATCAACTCGGCGAACTTCTGTGTCGCCTCAACAAGCTCGTCGGGTTCGACGATCCGGTTGACGAATCCAATCTCATAGGCCCGCTGAGCTGTCAAAGGAGCACCGGTCAGGACGATCTCCATCGCAATCCGCTGGGGCACCATCAGCGGAAGGGGAGCCGCCCAGGGCGAGCCACGGCCGATCTTCACCTCGGAGATGGCGAAGGTCGCCGTAGTCGAGGCGATGCAGAGGTCGCAGGTCTGTGCCAGGAGGAAGCCGCCGGCGAAGGCGGCACCGTTGACGGCGGCGATCGTGGGCTTGTCGACTGCGATGTTTCGTCCGAACTGGGGGACGAAGTCGACGGGGGGGACCGTGAGTTGTTCCTGGCTCATTTCCTTGAGATCGCCACCGGCGCAGAACGCCTTGTCGCCGCTGCCGGTGAGGACGAGGACCTTTGCGGATTCGTCGTCATTGAAGCGCCGCACTCCGGCGAACAGGCCGTCCCGGACTGCGCGGTTGAGACTGTTACGGGCATCGGGCCGGTTGATCGTGAGCCATGCGATGGAATTTCGCACCTCGTAGGTGACCGCCACGGTGGATGTGGTGGATGTGTCGGGTGTCATCTATGCGTCCTCCTGCCCGTCGTGCACCACGGCGAGCACGGTGCCGGAGTCGACCTGCTGCCCAACCGAGACGGGGATCTTCGTCACCACTCCGTCGATGGGGGCCTTGATCGTGTGCTCCATCTTCATGGCCTCGAGTACGACGACGGCGGCGCCGGCGGTGATTCCTTGTCCCTCGGACACCTCGATCCTCACCACGGCGCCGGGCATCGGAGCCAGGAGGGAACCGGATTCCTGCACATCGCTCGGGTCGGGGAATCGCTCCACCTCGTGCAGTTCGGTGGCGCCGAGGGCGCTGTTGACGAAATGCGCGGCCCCGTCGCGGACGATCGTATAGCGGCGGCGAACACCGTCGATGACCGCGTCGACCAGGGTGGGCGCGACGTCGAGAAGTTCGATCTGCTCGATCCTGCGACCGTCGACGGTGGCGTCGATCCGGTCGCGGAGGAACCCGTACCGAACCTCGATCTCGGTATCGCCGTGGCCGAACACCACGGATTGGGATGCACTGCGGACGGTACGGAAGCCGGACGGGAGCCCGGGCAACGTCGCAGTCGCGGCGCGGCGATCGGCCTGGGCCGCGAGCGCTGCAACGATCGCGTGCGTCGCCGCGGTGGTCTCGCCCTGGACGCGGCCGGCGGTCAGAGCGGTCAGCGAGTGCCGGTCGAGGTATCCGGTATCGGTCTGCCCATTGCGGAACTCGGGCTCGCGGAGGATGCCGATCAGCAGATCGCGGTTGGTCGTGACCCCGTGGATCAGCGATTCGTCCATGGCTCGGGCCACCCGGTCGCAGGCTTCTTCCCGGGTACTACCGAATCCGATCACCTTCGCCAGCATCGGATCGTAGAAGGTACTGACCGTGGACCCGGAGGCGAATCCCGCGTCGACGCGGATTCCGGGGAGGTCGGCGATCTCAAAGGTGGTCAACTTCCCGGACACGGGCACGAACCCGGCCGGTACGTCCTCGGCGTAGAGGCGAACCTCGATCGCGTGTCCGTTGAACTCCGGTGACTCGATCTCCGGGGGCAGCTTCTGGCCGGCGGCGACGAGGAGCTGCCCGCGCACCAGGTCTGTCCCGGTGACGAGTTCGGTGACCGGATGTTCGACCTGAAGCCTCGTGTTGACCTCGAGGAAATAGAAGGCGCCGTCCGGTGCCATGACGAATTCGACGGTGCCGGCGCCCTCGTAGTTGAGCGCCTTACCAGCCGAGACCGCGGCGCTGCCGAGTTCTTCCCGCAACTCGCGGTCGACGGCCGTCGAGGGAGACTCCTCGACGATCTTTTGGTATCGACGCTGAATGGAGCACTCGCGTTCACCCAGATGGACGACGTTGCCGAAGCTGTCACCAAAAATCTGCACTTCGATGTGCCGCGGCGACTGGACGAACTTCTCCAGGAAGACGGTGCCGTTACCGAACGCCGACTGTGCCTCACGGCGGGCGCTGCGGACCGCCTCGACGATCTCGTCGCGGTCGGTGACGATCCGCATCCCGCGGCCGCCACCACCGAACGCGGCCTTGACCAGGACCGGTAGTCCGATGTCGTCCGCCGCTGACCGCAGCCGCTCCGGATCTTCGTCGGATTCGTTCTCGATCACCATCCCGGGCAGCACGGGGACTCCCGCATCCGCCATGATGCGTTTGGCCTCGATCTTCGATCCCATCGCGGCGATCGCCTCGGGCGAGGGACCGACGAAGATGATCCCCTCGGCTTTGCATCGTCGTGCGAAATCTTCGTTCTCCGAGAGGAACCCGTATCCCGGGTGGATGGCGTTCGCGCCGGTTCGGTGCGCGGCCGCGATTACCAGATCGACCCGCAGGTAGGTGTCGGTGGGGGTGGTGCCGGGCAGGTGGATGGATTCGTCGGCCTCGAGCACGTACGGGGAGTGGCGATCGGCGTCGGAATAGAGCGCCACCGTCGAGATGTCCATTTCGCGCGCCGTCCTGATGATGCGCGACGCGATTTCGCCTCGGTTGGCGATCAGCAGTTTGGTGATCGTTGACACTGCGGTACTCACATTCTGAAGACGCCGTAGCCACGCTGGCCGGCAATGTGGTTGGAATGGGCGGCGGACAATGCGATCGCGAGGATCGCACGGGTGTCACGCGGATCGATGACGCCGTCGTCGTAGAGGCGTCCGGAGATGAAGAAGGGATGCGACTCGGCTTCGATCTGCTGTTCGATCGCGGCGGTGCGCGCAGCATCCGCCTCCACGTCGAATTCGCGACCCGCGGACTCTGCAGCAGACTTGCCGACAATCGACATCACACCGGCGAGTTGCTGGGCACCCATCACCGCGAGCTTGGCATTTGCCCACGTGAACATGAATCGGGGGTCGTATGCCCGGCCGGACATTCCGTAGTTTCCGGCACCGAAGGAACCGCCCACGTTGATCGTGATGTGCGGGACCTTGCTGTTGGTGACCGCATTGATCATCTTGGAACCATCCTTGATGATGCCGCCCTGCTCGTACTCGGTTCCCACCATGTAGCCGGTTGTGTTGTGCAGGAAGATCAACGGGGTGTCGGTCTGGTTCGCCAACAGAATGAACTCGGTGGCCTTCTTGGCCTCTTCGCTGAAGAGGACGCCGCGGTGATTGGCGAGGATGCCGACCGGAAATCCGTGGATCGACGCCCAACCGGTCACCAGACTGGACCCGTAGCGCGGTTTGTACTCGGAGAACCTCGAGCCGTCAGCGACACGGGCGATGACATCGCGAGGATCGAAGGGGACCCGGGGGTCCCCCGAGGCGATACCGAGGAGTTCCTCGGGGTCGTGCAGCGGGTCGTCGGCGGCCGTGGACGGGGCGGGTCCGAACTTGCGCCAGTTGAGGTGGCTGACGATGTCGCGGCCGATTCTGATGCAGTCGTTCTCGTCGACGGCGAACTGGTCGGCCACGCCGGAAACGCGCGAGTGCATGTCGGCGCCACCGAGGTCCTCGTCGTTGGCGTCCTCTCCAGTGGCCATCTTCACGAGCGGGGGGCCACCGAGGAACACCTTGGCCTGTTTGTCGACCAACACTGCGTAGTCGCACATTCCGGGAACGTACGCGCCGCCGGCGGTGGCGTTGCCGAAGACCAGCGCGATGGTCGGAATTCCCATCGCCGACAGCTCGCTCAGGTCGTGGAAGATCTTGCCGGCGAACACGAAGAGTTCTGATTGCGTCGGCAGGTCCGCGCCGCCCGACTCCACCAGGTAGACCACGGGCAGGCGATTCACGCGTGCGATTTCCAACGCGCGCAGATTCTTTTTCAACGTGAAGGGATTCATCGTTCCGCCCCGCACCGTGGGGTCGTGGGCGATGATCATGCATTCGACGCCGGAGACGACGCCCACGCCCGTCACGATGGCGGCCCCGACGTTGAACTGCGTTCCCCACGCCGCCAACGGGGACAACTCCATGAACGGAGCATCGCGGTCGATGAGGAGCTCGATCCGTTCGCGGACGAGTAGACGTCCGCGATCGTGGTGGCGTTGGGTGTACCGCTGGCCACCACCCGCGATAACGAGATCGAGTTGCTCGTTCAGCGCGTCGACCGCGGCGAGCTGAACTCTGCGGTTCTCCTGATAGGTATCCGATGACGTGTCGATCACCGAGTCGAGTACGGGCATCCGTACGCCTTTCTTTCAGATCTGGGGACTCTCACCGACGAGGGCGAGCATCGAAGCTGTGATCAGAGTAACCCAAAAGTGAATCGCCGTACACTTACTTCTTGAGATCGCTCGAACTCGGCGCTATCGTAGGAGGTAACGCAGCGGCAATCTCAGATCATGTACATCAGGCTTCACTAAATGCCGAGGAAGATCGCCGTCGGCTGCAGAGAAACCTTCCCGCTTGAATGGAGAATCCGTTGTCCCAGTCCCTCGACAACTCCGCCCAAAGGGCGGGAGCGTCCACCACCATCGATGCCGATCTCTACCGGACGGCCCTTCGTCGCCATCCCGCCGGCGTCACGATCATCACCCTCGACTCCGCGAACGGACCGGTCGGGTTTACCGCAACCTCGTTCTCGTCTCTGTCGCTGAACCCGCCACTGGTGTCCTTCAATATCGCACACACCTCGTCGAGCATCAGTGCCCTGCACGACGCGCGATCGTTGATCGTCCACCTGGTCGGAGATCACCAACTCCCACTCGCACAACGCTTCTCCGCGAGTGCGGAGCAGCGGTTCGCTGACGAATCAGCTTGGGTGACATTGTCCACCGGAGAGCCCCTACTGCGCGGCACGCGGTGCTGGTTGCGGACCGGCGTGCACCAGCTGATCGAGGCCGGGGACCACACCTTGGTCATCGGGGCGGTCGAGGAAATCCACATCGACGACGCTGACGGAACCTCCGACGCGGCCCCACTGCTTTATCACGAGGGCCGCTACCACCGCGCCGTACCGTTCGGGTCGTAGACCGCCACGGCCACTGCCTCCCCACCCCGACTGGAGAAAATGTGCCATGACAAGCCTGAACGGAATGTCCCGACCCGCCCTGCGGGTTGCCGCGGAACTCAATGGCTACGGCCACCACCCCGCGCTCAGTACCGACTCCCGGACCGGACGTCCGGAGTCCCGCTGGGTTGACCTGCGCGGAGCTGACGACGAAGGCGGTCTCCCGCACGATCATGCGACGATCGTGCGGATACAGGCCGCAGACATGGCCCAAGCCCATCGAGAACGTGCGACGCTGCGTTCGGAGATCCAGGCCAAGGGAGGCCATCCCGACGATATCGCGGTGCTCGTCGACATTGCGGTACTCATCGCCCCGCAGGCCCGGTCCGCGCGCAAGGAGTTGCTGACGCTCGACAGCACCTTGGCGGGCCCACGACCGATCGAGTCGTTGGAATACATCGGTACACCCATCGGACTCGCCAGCCTGATCGCGGATTTGTACGTCGTCGGTGTCGTCGACGGGGTCACCCTTCTCCCGCTGTCGGAACCCGCAGTGGTGGACCACGTGGTGAATGAGTCACTGCCGTGGTTAACGCTCCGAGGTGTCTACCCGCCCGTGGGAGGGGCAGTCCTGGCACGCACACCTCTCCGGTAATCGTGCTTGTAACTCCCTCACGAAGGCCGCGCCGATGACGGCGCGGCCTTCTGCGTTTCCGCGAGGCGGGCACGGCATCCGCCCGACCCGACGACCCGTGGACGCCGGAGGCGGGTGACGAGCGCCCGGAACCTTGCGCTTCCTCCGCTTGCCACCGCCGAGCTGGATCCGACGAACCCTTCGATCCCGACCTGCTGGTTCGAAGCCGCCGAGGGTCTCACGGAATTCCGCATGAAACTGTTGCGACATAACCTATCTCGGGAACGTATCGTCGACCGCGAGCCCGTGGCCGGCGCACACAGGCATCCTCGGGACCCGCGCGGGCATCACGAACTGCGCCGCCGACTTATCTCCCCAACGCGGGGGTGAAATCCCTCTTCAGAGGGGTGTGGACACGGAGTGACCGCTGCCACACTTGGTTCATCCAGCACCGGAACCGAAGGGTCGACATGAGTACATTCGCCAACGCCGACGAGGTCTACACCTATATCGGTGGAATTTTCGACAAAGCAACGAAGGAAAAGACCTTCATCGACGCCACCGCGGGGACCGGTCTGGTGATCAAGCTGATCCAGACGGATCCGGACGCCGTGATGATCATCGACTTCCCTGGGCAGAAGGTCACCACGGGTGATGCGACCGAGGGGATGGCGTCCACGGTGCAGTTGCGGATGTCGTCGGACAACAGCAACAAGTTCTGGCAGGGCAAGCTCAACTTCACGCTCGCGATGGCCCAGCGGAAGGTCAAACTCGACGGCAAGCGTTCGGTTGCTCTCAAGCTTCTCCCGCTCACCGGCGGCCTGTTCGACGTCTACAAGCAGCTTCTCGAGGAAAGCGGCCGCGAAGACCTCTTGATCGATTGACACCACCACGCTCGAACGATTCGTAACGACACAGCAATTGGAGTGCACATGCTAGAGCAGGACATGACCGACGAAGAATTCCAGCCCTACTTTGAAAAGGCAGAGGAGGTTTCGAAGTTCTTCCGCGAGATCGGCCCCAAGTACGACGCGGAAAACACCTTCGCTTACCCGTCCATCAAGGCGTTCAAGGAGTCCGGGCTCGGATCTCTTCCTGTGCCGAAGGCGTTCGGCGGGGCCGGCGGCAACCTGCTGCAGGCATCGAAGGTCATCAGTGAGTTGTCCAAAGGCGACTCCGCGATCACGTTGGCCTACAACATGCACTACATCATGGTCGGCATCGCCGGCAACCTGATGAGTGAAGAGCAGAACAAGTACTGGCTCGGTCGAGTTGCGGACGGCGAGATCATCTTCGGACCGTTCTCCGAGCAGCGCGCCGGATTCAGCGGCCTGGCCGACATGAAGGCCGTTCCCCAGCCCAACGGTGGCTGGAAGCTCTACGGCAAGAAGACCTGGGGAACGCTCTGCGAGGCCGCGGACATCATCACCACCAACGCGACGATCACCGATGCCGAGGGCAACCTGCCGGAGGATTTCCAGGAACGGGTCAACGCGGAGAGCTTCTTCATCGGAGACTTCAAGGTCGACGAGAACGGCCAGGGCGATGGCATCCGCATCGAAAAGACCTGGAACGCTCTCGGTATGCATGCCACCGGTACCCAGACCATCCACTTCGATGGCTACTTCGTTCCGGAAGACGGCTTCATCTGCGAGTGGCGCTCCGGAGCGTTCGGCGTCCTCGAGTGGGCATCGCTGATGTTCGCGAGCATCTACCTGGGCATGCAGTACCGCGTTCTCGAGGAATCTCGCGCGGTCCTGTCGAAGAAGACCCTCGGCGCCACCTTCGGTGCCATCGTCGCAGAAGAGACCAAGGTCTCCGGCGTCGGACACATCATCGACGGTATCGGCGACATGGCCTCGCGGGTGGAGATCTCACGCAGGGTGCTCTACCAGACCTGCCAGGAACTGCTCGACGGCAAGGATGACGAATGGCCGTTGGAGCTACGCTTCCCGTACATCGGTCTGGCCAAGACCTTCATCGCTGACAACGTCATGCACATGACCAGGCATGCAATGAGCATGGCCGGTGGGTCGTCGTTCCGCAAGGGGGCGATCTTCGAGCGTCTGTACCGCGATTCCGCCGCGTCGATGTTCCAGCCGCTCAACGGAGATCAGTCTCGCACGTACATCGGCGAGTACCTTCTGCAGCTCGAGCAGCTCAACGACTGATCGGCTGCCACGAACGCCCTCCGGTGTCCTCCCAGGACAGGACGCCGGAGGGTTTTTCGCGTGGGCGGCGAGAACCACCGCCCACCCGCGGCGATGGCAGGGGGCAGGGCGGCTGCAGAAGTGGCCACCGCAACGAGAACGGACCCCGTTACGACGGCGGGCGAGGTCGCGGTCGCAGCCGAGACGGACGCGATGTGCGGTGGGGGAGCGCCGCTGGAGGTGTCTCCTTTGCCGCTGCAGTCGGTCGAGCCATCTGACGATCGCCCGATCCCGCCGTGATGGAGAATAGTCAACAGCGGATCACTTTTGCACCCTCTCATCCCCCCTCGGGGGGAAACGCGGGACGGATTCCTGCCACTTTTGGGTGAGATTGCTCCCCCAAACGGAAGAAGTGAATCGCAATTTACTTGTGTAGTGATCTAGCGTAGCCCTAGCATTCAATGTGATGCGGCACACAACATGTCTGGTTGTGGATGGGCCCGAGTAGCCCGATCAGTCGCTCGTCCCACTTCATTTTCCATTCGAAACGAGGAGGAAACCGGTGACCGGTTCCCCACCGCTCGCAGTAGATCCGCGTGCACCGGGCCGCGGCGCGCGTGTCCGCACGGCCGGGAAGGCTCGGGGCCGGGCCGAAGCGGCACTGCGGCCCCTGGGCGCATTCTTCGAGATGTGCGCGGCGACGTTCCGTGCACTTTTCCGGCCCCCGTTTCAATGGCGAGAATTCGTTCTGCAGTCGTGGTTCATCGTTCGTGTTGCATTGCTGCCGACACTGCTCGTCGCGGTACCGTTCACCGTTCTGGTGGTCTTCACCCTCAACATCCTCCTGGTCGAGTTCGGAGCTGCCGACCTCTCCGGTGCCGGTGCGGCACTCGGCGCGGTCACCCAGATCGGTCCACTCGTCACCGTTCTGGTCGTGGCAGGTGCCGGCGCCACCGCGATCTGCGCCGATCTCGGTGCCCGGACGATCCGCGAGGAGATCGACGCCATGAAGGTGCTGGGAATCGATCCGATTCAGCGTCTGGTGGTACCGCGAGTGCTCGGCTCCACGCTGGTGGCGCTGCTGCTGAACGGGCTGGTGATCACGATCGGCATTGTTGGAGGATTCTTCTTCTCCGTCGTCTTTCAGAACGTCACGCCAGGCGCATACGTGTCATCTCTGACCTTCGTGACCGGTTTGCCGGAGGTCATCATCTCCGAGGTGAAGGCCTGCCTGTTCGGGCTCATCGCGGGTCTGGTGGCGTGTCATCGTGGTCTCACGGTGAAGGGCGGACCGAAGAGCGTCGGCGACGCCGTCAACGAGACGGTCGTGTACGCCTTCATGGCGTTGTTCGCGGTGAATGTCGTTGTCACCGCTATCGGCGTGAAGTACGGGACGGGGCGATGACCGTGACCAACAGTCTGACCGGAAAACGGCGAGCGTCGAAGGTGGCAGCGGCGCCTCTGCGTTTCCTGGAATCCCTCGGTGAACAGGCCGTCTTCTTCTGGCGAACCATTCGGTTCACTCCGCATGCCGTGAAGACGTACTCGCGTGAGACACTTCGACTGATCGCCGAAATCGGCATGGGATCCGGGGCGTTGGCGGTGATCGGCGGCACGGTGGCGATCGTGGGATTCATGACGTTCGCCGGCGGGACCCTCGCCGCCATCCAGGGTTTCAACTCGCTGGGCAACATCGGCGTGGAGGCGCTGACGGGGTTTTTCGCGGCGTTCTGCAACGTGCGCATCATGGCACCCGTGGTCGCCGGTATCGCGCTCGCGGCAACGATCGGTGCGGGTGCTACCGCCCAACTGGGTGCGATGCGGATCAGTGAGGAGATCGACGCCCTCGAAGTGACCGGCATCCGGTCGATGTCCTACCTGGTGTCGACCAGAGCCATTGCCGGAATCGTCGCCATCATTCCGCTCTACTCCATGGCCGTTATCATGTCGTTCCTCGCTGCGCAGGTGACCACCACCGGGATCTACGGTCAGTCCGCCGGCGTCTACAACCACTACTTCTTCACCTTCCTTCGGACCAGCGATCTGTTCTGGTCCTTCCTCGAGGCCTTGATGATGGCCACCGTGGTGATGCTGATCCACTGCTACTACGGCTACAACGCCGCCGGTGGTCCCGCCGGAGTAGGTGAGGCGGTCGGACGGGCCGTACGCACATCGCTGATCGCGGTGGTGATGGTGGTTCTGTTTGCCTCACTTGCTATTTACGGAACATCCGGCAACTTCAACCTGGCCGGTTAGACGGGGGACGCTCTGATGGGAACACGCAAGAAATCACACTATAAACGGCCACCGCTTCGGATCGCCGGTGCCGCGATGCTGTTCGGCGTCGTCACAGCCCTGGTGCTGTGCATGCAGACATTCCGAGGCGCCTTCGAGGAAACCGTTGCGTTGACCGTCGTCGCCGATAGGTCCGGCCTCGTGATGGAACCTGGTGCCAAGGTGCAGCTCAACGGTGTCCAGATCGGCAGGGTCAAAGAGGTCCAGCAGGTTGGCGGCACCTCCCGACTGAGTCTCGATATCGATTCGGGGCGCTTCGGCCTGCTCTCGGCCGATACCACCGCCGAGATCAAGGCCACGACGGCGTTCGGCGCCAAGTACGTCGCCCTGACAAGCGCCTCAGGTCAGGGGCACAGCCCGCTCGCCGCGGGAAGTGAGGTGCGGTCGGGCAACGTCACGACGGAGATCAACACAGTATTCGAAAATCTGACGTCGGTGATGCACCATGTCGACCCGGCGAAGCTGAACTCAGCACTCGGCGCGGTCGCCGAGGGTCTGCGAGGCCGCGGCGAGCAGTTCGGCGACACCATGGTCAAGGCTGATTCCGTGCTCGCCCGACTCAACCCGGTTCTGCCGCAACTTCAGAGCGATCTTCGTGACACGTCCACCGTCGTCAACACCTATGCGGATGTCGCACCGACCTTGATGGACCTACTGAAGTTCGCCTCCACAACATCGGATTCGGTTGTCGATCGGCAGGCCGAGCTCGATTCGACGCTGACCGCGGCGGTGGGCTTCGGTAACGAAGGCGCGGCATTGACCAATGATCTCGAGCGCGGGCTGGTCGATTCCATGCGGCTCCTGCTGCCGACAACCGGGCTCTTGTCCAAGTACAGTCCCGAAATCACCTGTCTATTGCAGCAATCCGTCGACGCGCGCAATGCTCAACTGAACTCGTTCGGTGGCAACACCGGATACTCTGCCGACCTCGATGTCGGGTTCCTTCCCGGCGACGACCCCTATCGCTATCCAGCGAACCTGCCGAAGGTCGAGGCGTCCGGCGGCCCGGGCGGACAACCGGGTTGCTATCCGATGATCACCAAAGACATGTATCCGGCGCCCGTGCTGGTCACCGACACCGGTGCATCGATCGCCGATTCGACCAGCCCCCGTCTCGGTTCCCCATTTTTCGTCGACTATCTGTTCGGAAATATCGTCGGAGGGCCGGCACGCTAATGAAAATCACTGGAACCATTGCACGCTTGACCCTCTTCGCCGTTGTCATGGTGGTCTTCACCGCCGCTGTCGTGGTGGTCTTCTCCCAAGTGCGGTTCGGCAGCGAACGCACGTACAAGGCGGCCTTCGTGGACGCATCCGGGTTGAAGTCGGATGAGTTCGTGAGGGTGGCCGGCGTCGAAGTCGGGAAGGTGAAGTCTGTCGAGATCGTTGACGAGGCCACCGCCCTGGTCGAGTTCTCGCTGACCAAGGACGTGCCGTTCACCGAATCCACCAAGCTCGCGGTGCGGTACGAGAACCTCATCGGAGCTCACTACCTCGAACTGCTCGACAGTCCGGGGTCCAACACCACACAGCCCGAGGACTCGACGATCCCGGCAGATCGCACGATGGCCGCGCTGGACCTCGACGCCCTGATCAACGGATTCCGTCCTCTGTTCAAAGCACTGGACCCCGATCAGGTCAACAAGCTCTCGACCTCGCTGGTGAATGTTCTGCAAGGACAGGGTGGAACGGTATCGGACTTCCTGAAGCAATCCGGCGAGCTGACCTCCGCATTGGCCGACCGCGATCAGTTGATCGGCTCGGTGATCGACAACCTCAACCGCGTGCTCGGCACGGTCGACGACCACAACAAGCAGTTCGACGAAGGAATCGACAAACTGCAGCAGGTCATCAGTGGACTCTCGGAGCAGTCCGACCCGATCGGTGATGCCCTCGTCCGCGTGAACGACGCGTCCGCCTCCGTCGCAGATCTCCTGGTGAACGCCCGCCCGTCGATCAAGAGCGACATCTCGGAGATCGGACGTGTCGCCGGAAACGTGAATGCAGACAAGGACTACGTCAACTGGGCGCTCAGCGCACTCCCCGATGCATACGGTCGACTCGCCCGGCTCGGACTCTACGGCGACTTCTTCACGTTCTACCTCTGCGATGTCACGTTGAAAGTCAATGGCCCTGACGGTAATCCCGCCCTCATTCCGATCATCGGGCAGCGGGCAGGAAGGTGTACAGCACAGTGAGCCGAACACAGAAAACGAACACGGTTCGCACCGGTCTGATCGGCGTCCTGGTGGTCGCGGCCCTGGTGCTGATCTCGGTCAACTTCGACCGAATCGCCTCCACGCTGAGCTCGTCGGTGACCTACACCGCGTACGTCGGGGACACCGGCGGCCTCGAGGCCGGCGACAAAGTGTTCCTCTCCGGCGTCCACGTCGGGGATGTCGAGGACATCGAACTCGACGGCGACAAGGTCCGGATCGCATTCAGTGTGGACGGACCGCGTCTGGGCGTGGACTCCGAGGTGGCGATAAAGACACTGACCGTGCTGGGGCGAAAGTTCCTGCAAGTGACGCCGAAGGGGGACGAGGCGCTCTCACCCGACGAGCCGATCCCGCTCGAGCACACCTCCACCCCCTATCTCCTGACCGATGCGCTCGGCGACCTGTCCACCACCGTGAGCAACTTGGACACCGACCAGGTCACCAACGCGCTGGACACGCTGAGTCAGACCCTTGATCAGACCGCACCGAACCTCAGTGCCGCGCTCGACGGGGTCTCCCGGCTCTCGGATACCGTGGGCACCCGCGATCAGATGGTCAAGGACCTGTTCCACAATGCGGAGTCGCTGACCAAGGTCCTCGGCGGCCGCAGCGAACAGATCAACAAGCTGCTCCTCGACAGCAACACCCTCTTCGGCGCGCTCGATCAGCGCCGACAGGCAATCGACACGCTCCTGGTGAATCTGTCCGCCGTCACCGCACAGGTGGCGTCACTGGTCGATGACAACGAAGCCCAACTCAGGCCGGTACTCGATCAACTCAACGGTGTGACAGCACTGTTGAACGAGCGTAAGGACGATGTGAAGAAGGCGATCCTACCGGCAAGCCAGTACATCACCTCGCTCGGTGAATCGGTGGCGTCCGGCCCGTTCTTCAAGGCGTACATCATGAATCTGCTTCCCGGCCAGTTCCTCCAGCCCTTCATCGACGCCGCATTCCGGGAGCAGGGCGTCGACCCCGGCACACTCAACGGGCCAAACCAGTTCCCGGTGACCTGCGGACACAACGCGGCCCCCGGTCTGACCCCGCCCGGCCACACCACACCGCTGCCCAATCCGAGCACCTGCCCCGTCCAACCCGGCGACCCCGCCGCTCCCGCAGCGGCTCCGGCCCAGCCGGGATCACCCGCACTGCCCGGGCTGCCTCAGCTGCCGCCACTCCCGCAGCTGCCGGGACTTCCGCCGCTACCCGGATTGGGAGGATGACCATGTTCCAGTCGTTGATGCCGCGCACGTCCCGCCGGCGCATCACAATCCTGACCGTCGTCGTCCTTCTCGTGGCCGGAACACTCGGCCTCGCGTGGCACGCGTACGACCGAGTCACCACGAGGACCGCGGTCGCGTACTTCGAGAACACCAACGGTCTGTACGTCGGGGACAAGGTCAAGATCCTCGGCGTCGACGTCGGGGTGATCGATTCCATCGATCCCGACGGCGAGCGGATGCGAGTGGGGTTCCACTACGACGCCGACTACAAGGTCCCCCAGCAGGTCAAGGCCGCCGTGCTATCGCAGAGCCTGATCTCGTCACGTTCGATCCAACTGACACCTGCCTACACCGGCGGCCCCGAACTGGTTGACGGTGGTCAGATCCCGATCGAGCGCACCGCTGTGCCCGTGGAATGGGACGACCTTCGGAGGCAACTGCAGCATCTCGCCGAATCGATCGGCCCCACCGAGGCCAATAAGGCCGGTTCTCTTGGGGACTTCGTCGACACCGCAGCCGACTCATTGGCCGGCAAGGGCGACGACATCAACTCGACGTTGACGAAGCTCTCCGATGCCATGTCGACGATGTCGGACGGCCGCGACGATCTCTTCGCCACCGTGCGCAATCTGCAGGCATTCATGACTGCACTCGCCGCGAGTGACAATCAAATCGTCGAGTTGAATCGGAACGTCGCCTCGGTATCGTCCGTGCTCAACGACTCCGATCAAGAGCTGGCGACCGCATTGCAGAACATCGATGCGATGACCAGCCGGCTGGGGCAGTTCGTGAAGGACAACCGCGACGGGCTCAGCAAATCTGTGAGCGACCTCGCCACCGTGACCACGGCGTTGAACGAGATACGTCCCGACATCGAGCAACTCCTGCACGTCGGTCCGACGGCGATCCAGAACTTCTACAACATCTATGAACCCGCTCACGGCTCCTTCACCGGCGCTCTGGCCGTCACCCAGCTCCAGAACCCCGTGCAGTTCATCTGCGGCGCAATCCAGGCGGCAAGTCAGCTGGGTGCCGCCGAGGCGGCGAAACTGTGCGTCCAACAGCTCGCACCGGTGTTGCAGCTCGTGCAGATGAATTATCCGCCGGTCGGAATCAACCCGGTTGCAGGCAAACAGGTCCGACCCGAGCAGATCGATTACAGCGAAGATTGGCTACGCGGTACGGTGCCCGCTCCCGCATCGGTCGAGCCCGTCGGCGCACCTGCCGGGCTGGCAGGACTTCTCGGAATCCCGGCACCCGCAAACGCTGGAGGTGGGCGATAGTGGCCAGCAAGAAGATCACCCGGACCGCGATCATGGCATTGGTCGGCGGATTCACCCTCACAGTGTCCGGGTGCGATTGGCAGGGGGCCAACTCCCTGCCACTGCCAGGAACCGCCGGTTCCGAAGACGGCTCGTACACGGTCAAGATCGAGATGCCGAATGTGACGTCGATTCAGCGGAACAGTCGGGTACGCGTCGGCGATGTCACGGTCGGCAATGTCGACGACGTGCAGCTCGTCGGATGGCACGCGGTCGTTACGGTCTCACTTGAGCCCGACGTCCACCTCCCCGCCAATGCGACGGCGAAGGTCGGTCAGACCAGTTTGCTCGGTTCGCTGCACATCGAACTGGCGTCACCACTGACGGAAGCACCAGCCGGCGAATTACGCGACGGTGACACGATCCCGATCGATAACGCGAACACCTATCCGACGACAGAGCAGACACTGGCCTCGGTGTCGACGGTTCTGAACGGCGGAGGCCTCGCTCAGATCCAGGAAATCAGTGGCGAACTCAACGCCGGGTTGTCCGGACACGAGGTTGAAGTCCGTGACCTTCTCAATCAAGCGGATACCTTCAGCGGCAGTCTGAACGAACAACGTGATGACATCATCACGGCCGCCGAGGGCCTCGATCGCCTTGCCTCGACCGTCGACCAGCAGAACGCCGTACTGTCCGGCGCGCTGGAACGAATTCCGCCCGCGCTCGCCATTCTCGACGAGCAGCAACGGAAGCTCACCGACACGGTGACCTCCGTCGGAAATTTCGCCGATTCGGCGAACCGGGTTGTCACGGCGAGCTCGGACGACGTACAGGCCAATGTCCGTGAGCTCGACCCGGTCTTGCGCGAACTCGGCAACTCCGGTTCCGACCTCACCCAGGCCCTGGGTCTGCTTCCCACGTATCCCTGGCCGCTGGAAAACATTCCGAAGTTCTTCAAAGGTGACGCCGGCAATCTCTCCGCGACCGTCGATCTCACCATGGGCCGCCTCGACCGCGGGCTGCTGCAGGGGACACCCCTTGAGGGGTCGCTTACGAACGCCGAGACCGCGCTCGGCCGCACGGAGGGTCGAATTCCGGCGGTCTCGACGAAGAACCCGTTGACTGCGGGGCTCGACAACGTTGTGATGAGGGGTACCCGATGATTCTGTCGAAATTCGTCAAGATTCAGCTGATCATCTTCGCAGTCCTGACCGTGATTGCCTTGATCACGATGGGCGTCGTGTACATGCGGTTGCCCGCGCTGGTGGGTATCGGGCGCTACTCGGTCGCGGTGGACCTTCCGACAAGTGGTGGGCTGTACAGCAGTGCGAACGTCAGCTATCGCGGGTCGACCATCGGCACCGTCACCGATGTCACGCCCACCGCCGGAGGGGCGCGTGCAACGCTGAATCTCGATAGTTCGATCAGCATTCCGGTCTCTGCCGAGGCTCAGGTGCACAGCAGGTCCGCGATCGGCGAACAGTACCTGGACTTCGTCCCCAGCTCGCTCGAGGGACCGTTCCTCGAAGATGGGGCGGTCGTACCAGCGAGCCAAACGAGTGTGCCGCAGGACATCGGACCGATGATCGACACACTCAATGCGAGCCTCACATCGATCCCGCAGCAACAGCTGAGCGCACTGATCGATGAGACGCACAACGCTTTCGAGGGGTCAGGCCCCGCGCTGCAGCGGATCCTCAATGGCTCCGACCGTGTACTGGACCAGGCCTACACCGACGCCGACGCCACCACCACGTTGATCAACGACGCGGCACCATTTCTGGACTCCCAGAAGGTCAGCAGCCCCGCGATCCGCGAGTGGGTGCAGAACCTGGCGGGAACCGTCCAACAGGCCGACGCGAATGACCAGCACATCCGGCACATTCTCGAAACCAGTCCCGCAGCGGCCAGTGAGGCAAGTGCACTTTTCCAGCAACTGCACCCCACCGCTCCGCTCCTGGCGGCCAATCTGACCAGCCTCGGTCAGGTCGCGGTCACCTACAATCAGTCACTGGAACAGTTGCTGGTACTGCTGCCCGCCAGCGTCAGCGCCCTCAAGACGATCAATGTCCCCGATCAGGGAACGTCAAACGGCGCATTCCTCGACTTCAACCTGAATCTGAACGCCCCGCCGCCCTGCACGACCGGGTTCCTCCCGGCCTCCGAACGGCGCGATGGCTCTGCCACCGACGCCCCGACGCGCACATCCGACCCGATCTTCTGCGCGGTGCCGCAGGACTCGTCGGTGGCGGTGCGCGGTGCACGGAATCTGCCGTGCATGGACAAACCCGGCAAACGCGCACCCACCGTGGAGATCTGCAAGAGCGACGAGCCTTACACCCCGTCGGGAACCAATCCCTGGGTGGGGGACCCGACACCGACCACGGGCAACGCGGCCGCCCCCGCATCCAACACACAGGAGCCGGCCGGCCCCCAGATCGGGACGGCAAGTTACAACCCACTGTCCGGCCAGTATCAGGGCAGCGACGGCCGAACATACACGCAAACAGATCTCAGCCGCACCGGATCTGGTCATGGTGAAACCTCGCCGGTCCAGGCGATTCTGACAGGAGGCCACTGATGCTCCGACGTAAATCGGCAACCGTGTCGGATGTCGCAGCCGTCCGCGCCGCACTCGACGCACGGCAGGCCGCCGAGGTAGCCGTGGCGGCGGCCGAGGCGGCCGAGGCGGCGGAAGCCGCGGCCGCGGCAGAGGAAGCAGGCGATCCCGGCGACACCTTCGCGGTCGGCGACGACTCGCGCCATCCAGAACCGAGCTCACGCCGATGGAACACCGCCGCGGCGGCACTGTTTGTGGTCGTTCTTGCGGGCCTGTTGGTGGCTGCGGGGGCCCTCGCGAACGCGCACCAGGACAGCACGGACGCCAGCGATCAGGATCTGGCGATGCTCGGCGCCGCCCGGCAATCAGTCCTCAATCTGATCTCCCCGAGCTCCCAAGATCCCGCCGCCGGGGCGGATCGCATCATCGACGACGCGACCGGATCGTGGCTCACCGAGTTCGAAGGCACAAAGGATCAGTTCGTCGCCGCCATTGCGGAGTCGAAGACCGAGTCGAGCGGCGAAGTGCTCGGTGCCGGAATCGAGGGCCGAAACGATGACGGCAGCACAACCGTTCTGGTATCGGCGGTGTCGAAGGTAAGCAACGCCGCCGGCGCCAAGGACGAGCCACGAACCTGGCGTCTACGAGTCGGCATCGTCGATGTCGACGGGTCCTACAAACTGTCAAAAGTGGAGGTCGTGCCATGACCTGTGAACTCGAGAACAAGGATGTCGCAGCGGAATCGACGCAGGAACCGCCCGCCGCGGCCGCACCGAACCCGGCTACCGCCCGTCAGGCCGCCTTCCTCAGATGCGGACTCACTGCGGTCGCACTCGGTGCGCTCGTGGCCACCGGGGCAGTTCTCGAGTTCCCCCTCTGGTTCATCATTGCGAGCACACTCGTTGTCCTCGCCACCGCCGCTTTGACCTACCGCAGTGAAGTCGCGTTGATCCGCTCCGCCACAGTCAGAGGGCGGCGCACGCGCACACTGGTTGCGGTGGCGCTCCTGGCTGCGTCGACGGCAACCTTCGCCGCCGTGGCACACCTCCATCTCACCGTCTCCGACGAGCGAACCGGACAAACACGGGCCGCCGTCGCCGGGAAGGCCGGTGAACTGACCGCGGGCGTGCTGACCTACAAGGCACCCACCGTCGAGGACGACGTCGCCCAGGCCAAAAGCCACCTGACCGGCGACTTCTTGGATTCGTACTCGACTCTCACGGCCGACACGATAATCCCGCAGGCGAAGCAAGGGCAGGTCGAGACGCATTGGGAAGCGAGCGGAGCATCGGTGATTTCAGCCGAATCCGACTCCGCGGTGGTCCTCGTCTTCCTCCGAGGTACCACGGCCAGCGCCGCGAAACCGGACCCGACGTACCTCTTCAGCAGTGTACGAGTCCGCATGGAGGCGTCCGGCGATCAGTGGCTCATCTCCCAACTCGAGCCTCTGTGAGAAACCCGTCCTGAAATGTCAAAGGAGGCTGGGATGACGAAAACATCCACCCACACGCCACGCTCGCGGATCGACGTCGACACCACAACCCTCCGCGCTCACGCAATCGAAGCCCGCGCGGCCGCGGTTGCCGCACTCGCTGCTGCCGAACGCGCTGCAGAGGCGGCCGATCAGCATCCGCCGGATGCCGTCGCCGACCGCACTGTCGACGAGCAGCCGCAGCGTCCGGCGAAACGAGGTGCTGTTCGCGGGCGCCGAAAGGCAGCGATCAACCGTGCCGCGGTTGCGGTCCTAATTCTGGCCTCGTTCGCCGCGTCCGCCTCCGGTGGCAAGGCATGGTGGGATCACCGCGCCGTCGAACAACGAGACGCGGCGGACCGCGCCCTGATGCATTTTGCCGAAGACGGGGTCGCGCAGCTCATCTCGACAAGCAAAGACGATCCGGGTGGCTACGTCCAACGGGTCCTCGACAACGCCGCCGGCCAGTGGCACGACGACTTCGACGCCCGCAAACAGTCCGTCCTCGACACCATGAGCGCGGCGGGCAACGTCACCGTCGGCCACGCCGTGGAATCTGGCATCGAGCGACGCAATGACGACGGCAGTACCACTGTTCTGGTGGCCGCATCGGCGGAGGGCAGCGTCCCGGTCATCGGACCTGATTCCGCTGGCCCCAACCCTGAAGCGGGTGGAGATCGGACCCAACCTTCGGGTCAGGATCCCGGTGTGACAGCGACGATCGAACCGCAGGAGTACCAGCTGCGCGTTGACGTTGTCGACGTCGACGGGCAACTCAAATTGTCGAAGGTGGGATTCGTCCAATGACGACACTGAACGTGACTACCCAGGTGAAAGAAGAGAGCGCAGAACCCGACAGTGGCACCGCGGGGGAGCAGGGAGCCTCACTCGTGCGCCGCGGCCGGGCACTGGCAGTCGACATGGGCCCACCTCTCGCCGTGGCGGCAACTGCAGGGGCCCTGTCGCAGATTCTGGCGGGACAGGTATGGGTCGCCCTGTGTTGGGGAGTCGTGGCCGTATCCGGCCTCTACATCGTCTCCAACAGCATCATCTGGCAGGGGCGCACCGGGCGAACAGCCGGCAAGTACCTCGAGGGATTCCGCACGGTCTCTGCCACCACAGGATCTCCGATCGGGATCCTCCGTGCGATCATCCGGGTGGGGTGCCTTCCGGTCGAGGCGATCTTGTTCCTCATCGGGCGGTTCTGGCCGCTCCATCGCGGACAGCGGCGCACATTGGCCGACAGGGTCGCCGGATCACTGGTCACGACGTCCGATACGGGGCGCCCCACCGCCGGTCGGCGCCGACTCGGTATGACTGCCGCAGCGCTGATCCCGCTCTGCGCAGTTCTTTCCCTCGTCCTGGTTCAATTCTTCGTTCAGCGCACCGATGACCAGGCGCTCGTGGCGTCGCGCGAGTCCGTGGCACAGGTTGCTTCCGACGGTGCGGTAACGCTTCTGTCGTACAAGCCCGACACCGTCGAGCAGGATCTGGACGCCGCACGCGGCGTGCTGACCGGCGACTTCCTCGAAACATACACAAAGCTGGCGAAAGACGTGGTCGCGCCGACGGCAAAAGACAAGCAGGTCACGATGCAAGCGGCGGCAGCAGGTTCCGCTGTCGAATCGGTGTCCAAGGACCAAGCATCGGTCCTCGTATACATCAATCAGAGCACGACGACAGCAAGTAGCCCCGAAACGACGCAGTCGCAGAATGCAATTCGGGTCGGACTCACCCGCATCGACAGCACCTGGTTGATCAGCCGATTCGAACCGTTGTTCTGACAGCACCGCAGCGGATAGTGGCCACCGCTGCTGCGCAACACCAATCCCCAGGCCGTGAGAGTGAGGAAACAATGGGTGTCGAGGTAGCGGTCACCAATCTGACGAAGTCCTTCGGATCGCAGAAGATCTGGCAGGACGTGTCGCTGACGCTTCCGCCCGGTGAGGTCAGCGCGTTGCTGGGCCCGTCGGGTACCGGTAAATCGGTGTTCCTGAAGTCATTGATCGGTTTGCTCCGCCCGGAGCAGGGCTCGATCGTGATCGACGGCACCGACATCCTCGAGTGCTCGACCAAGGAACTCTACGAGATCCGCAAACTGTTCGGGGTGCTGTTCCAGGACGGGGCCCTGTTCGGGTCGATGAACCTCTACGACAACGTCGCCTTCCCCCTGCGCGAGCACACCAAGAAGAGCGAATCCGAGATCCGCACGATCGTGATGGAAAAGCTTGAACTGACCGGTCTGATCGGCGCCGAAACGAAACTGCCCGGCGAAATCTCCGGCGGCATGCGCAAACGCGCCGGCCTGGCCCGGGCGCTGGTGCTGGACCCGCAGATCATCCTCGTCGACGAGCCGGATTCCGGCCTGGATCCGGTCCGCACCACCTACATCAGCCAGACGTTGATCGACATCAACGCCGAGATCGACGCGACGATCCTGATCGTCTCGCACAACATCAACCTCGCCCGCACGGTGCCGGACAACATCGGCATGCTCTTCCGCCGACAACTGGTGATGTTCGGTCCCCGCGAGGTACTGCTCACCTCGGAGGAGCCGGTGGTCAAACAGTTCCTCAATGGCACCATGATCGGCCCGATCGGCATGTCCGAGGAGAAGGATGACGCGCAGATGGCTGCAGAGCAGGCCATGGTCGACGCCGGTCACCACGCCGGTGGCGTCGACGACGTCGAAGGCATCGTCCCACAGATGAAAGCCACCCCGGGCATGCCATTCCGCCAAGCCGTCGCCCGCAGGCAAGAACGGGTGCGCGAGATCATGGACACCCTGCCCTACAGTGCCCGGCTCGCGATCCAGGAGAGCTTCGAATCCACCGCACTCACCGAAGAATTTCCGGCCGTTATTGCGGACGAGATGTACGCCGTCGACTAGCGCGCGGCGAATCCGATCAACCCCGACGAAGAGAGAGCACATGATCATCGACCTGGTAGACCCGATCCAGAATCTCGTGACCGCGATTGCGTGGCTACTCGTCAGAGGTCATCTTCCCCCACTCTAGGAACCGCGACCTCCCCACACCGAAAGACGAGCGACGCAGGCAGGACCCATGGCTTCACGGCGGCGAGTACCGTCCGCACCATTCGACGAGGCAACGGCGGTACTCGACGAACCGGATTGGCGATATGTGGCGCAACCAAAATTGTCACCGATTCTTCGCGGAGCCCTTGATGCCTTCTACGAAAAGGGCTTTCGTGGTACGACGGTGCGAGATATTTCTCAACGCGCAGGCGTGACGATGCCCACGCTGTACTACTATCACGGGAACAAGGAAGGCATCTTCACGGCGCTGCTCGAGAGCGCGACCAAGGACGTCCTCGCGCGCGCTTACGCCGCGCGCGACGCGGGCGGGAACAAGCCGGAGGTCCGACTGACCTATGTAATCGAATCGATACTCCTCCGGACCCTCATCAGCCCGCGGATGGTGGCGTTGGAGCCCGATATCCGATACCTCAGCGCACCGAATCGCGACCGCTTTGAGCGTGTGCGAACAGGGGTCGAACGTCTGCTGCTCGGGATCGTCCGAGAGGGGCGCAGGCGGGGCCTTTTCACCGTATCGGATTCCGTGCTCACCACAAGGGCGTTGCTCGACATGTGTGATGCCATTCCCCGCTGGTACGTTGAGTGTCCGCCCAAACATCGTGCCGTTGCCCAGAGATTTGGTGCCATCGCATTGAACGCGGTGGGGTACAGACCGGACTAGATCGGGGCTCCGACAACCGCCTGAAGCGCGGATCAAGCGTGAATAGAACCCGATTCATACCGGGTCGATGAACGAGGGGGCGCGCCCGGAGACGCCGGCAGCGACAGCGGCGACCTGATTTGGTGAACCCAGAAGTCCCAATTGAAGCCGGGATTCGAGGGCAAGCGCCTCCGCTGTGTCGCCGTTGTTCCAGCCCTCGTCGTAGAGGCGCTTTGCCGCCCGGATCGCATCTGGCGATTTCTCGGCGATGTCCTCAGCCAATTCGAGTGCTGCAGTGAGCGGATCCTCTGCCGTGCGCGTGACCAATCCCAACGAACTTGCCTCCAGGCCCGATACGATTCGTCCTGTGAAAGTGAGTTCCTTCGCCACGTCGATGCGCATAACACGTGGTAAGGACTGAGTGATTGCCATGTCCGGGACCAGTCCCCACTTGACCTCCATGAGGGACAACCGGGCATCGGGCGCAGCGATTCGGATGTCGGCGCCGAGCGCGATCTGCATACCGCCACCGAAGCAGTTTCCGGTGATCGCGGCGATCACCGGCACCGGAACTCCCGACCAGTCATGCGCCGCGCGCTGCGCGAAATTGGCAGGTTTCCCATGCTCCCGGACGAACAGGGCGTCGATGCCTCCCGCTGAATCAGCAAGGAAACTCGAAATATCCAAACCCGAGCAGAAGCTGCGCCCTTCGCCATGAAGAACGACCGCTCTCACTGTGCGATCGGTAGCGAGGTGACCTGCGGCTTCGAGCAATCCCTCGAACATAGCCTTGTCCAACGCATTGTGCTTCTCGGCACGGACCATCGTGACAGTCGCTACACCACTGTCGCTCACGCTGAGACGAATTCGTTTATCACTCATGGGGGCTGACTCTAGCTCCGGGACCGTCCGACTCGAAAGCCGTTCGTCGGCGATGCATTCCTCTGTCGTCGATTTTTCGCTCCCGGTCGAGATGGCCGGCAGTGCGTCCTTCCCTCGGTGCCTACCCCCAAAGTGTGATTCCCGTACCCCCCTGGGGAGACGCGCGCCATGGGGTGGCGGACCTAGCCTCAAAGGATCGTTGTCCTACGCCGTCCCGGCGTGGCGATTTGTACAAAGATGTTGGACTAGGAGCAGCTATGGGGCGCATGCCATCCGAGGTCATGCAGCATGAACTCGACATGATGTGGCAGAGTATCTTCACCTGGCTGAGTTGGGCCATAGTCGCCATTATGTTGGCCATTGCCTTCCGAATGTGCGTACGGCAGCGGACTCCCTTCTATCTGCTGGCATGCCTGGCGGCCGGTATCGCGGCCTTCGCCGAACCGCTCTACGATGTAGCTTTTGACCTCTGGTTCTACGATGTCCACAACGGCGAGCCTGGAGCGATGTACTCTCACTTCACTGCGTTCGGGGTCGTTCAGCCGAACTGGTCGCATAGCGGCTACATCATCCTGTACGCGAGCGCCTGCCTCTACGCTGGGCGTCGCATGTACGAGGGAAGCCTGCGGCGCACGCATCTGTTCCTGATCTGGGGTGCCGAGATCATCACCTCGTGCGTATTCGAGGTCATCGGTACCGGCACAAATGTCTATACCTATTACGGTCCGTACGAGTTGCGGATCTGGAACTATCCATTGGTCATCGGCGTGCTCGAGGGAACCCAGGTAGTGCTGTTCACTGTACTGGCGGTGCAACTCTGGCGACGGGTGTCCACCGCGTGGGGCCTCATCGGCCTCTTAGCGGTCTTCCCCGTCACAATGTTCGGTGCGAACTTCGGCCTCGGTGCACCAATTATCATTGCCCTTCATCTCGACGAATCCGAATTCTCTAGCGGAATAGTTTGGGCAGCAACCCTACTCACCATCGCGTTGTGCACTCTGGCGGTGAACGGCGCGAGCAAGTTCCTTCCGCGGCCGTTTTCTAGGCCCGAGCCGGATGGCGCGCCCGTTGCGAAGGCGGTCGCGGCCGCCTGAGTGCGGCTGCGGAGGAGAACCGCATCTGATCAATCAGCTCGGCTTTGACCCGGTCGACGCGGGCGCCGTCGAAGATTCCTGCCGTCAGCAGCCGGGAACCCCGATCTACGGCAAGGAGTTTGATCGGGAATCTACGTTGTAGGCACTGGCGCAGGCAACGCGTGAGCGCACGACGAGTGGCGTGCTGTGGCGCAGTGAGCGATCAGTGCAGGGCGGCGTGCGGCGGTACTCAGTTCGGTGGCGTTGAACGTCGTCTGCGGGTGGTGGACCCGGATCGGAACCTGGTCGACGATTCGATCCCCTCCGGGGTGGCCTGCCTGCACAACACCACATCGCGACCAAGCGCTGCCTTCGGCAATCACATGACATGGGCACTAATGTTGCGTCGCGTCGGTCAACAGTTCGGCGACCAGGTCGAGGTCGTCGGTGGTGATGTCGCGGCCACCGACTGTATGGATCCGTTGAAGCGATTGTGGGCGTTTGCGGGTGAACCACAGATCGACGTGGAGGGCGATGTCCTGCGCGGTGGCCGCGTCGACGGAGCGAATCTGGGCCAGTGCCGCCGGGCGGGTGGTCTCGTCGAGCATCAGGTGCACGATGTCGAGTAGGTCGGTGCCCTGCTTGTCTGCCGAGCGGTTCATCACCGCTTGGAGTTTCATCGCGATCAGCGGCCCGGGCTCGGCGACCGGGGTGGTCACCGTAATGCGGTTACCGTTGGTGCGGATGACCTCGATGGTCATGTCGGTTGCGGTGTCGTTGGCCCAGGCGTGCGCCGAGGCGTGAAGGCGGTCGCCGGGGTCGTCGCTGGGGTGGTCGAGTTCGACCTGGCGGACTTCGAGCACGTCGACCTTGACGGATCCGTACCGGGTGGGCAGCAGGACGGCCGCCGGCTCGACCGGCTCCGCGCCGTCGGCGGCGCGCAGGACCTCGAGTTGGGGGAGACGGCCGAGAAGCCGGTCGACGAGGTCGAGATCGACGGTGGCGCGGTAGGGGCTCGACAACCGTGACAGCACGGCGAGGCCGCCGACGATGACGGGTGGCTGGCCGATGAGTGCCCGAACCTCGATGACACCCGCGGCGACGGCGGCCATGGCATCGCCGACGAACACGACATGGCGACTACCAGACACGGGTCCACCGGCTATCGGGTGTCCAGGCGTCGAGGATTTCCCGGCCCCGCCCGAGGTCTTGGGCGAGATCGAGCGCAACGAACACCGGATGCGTGAGCGGCCATTCGAGCGGGCTGGCGTCCAGCTCGATCCGGGACTGGACGACCGCGGGAACCGGGGCGACCCGCACGGTGGCGCGCGCCAGCCGGGCGGATTCCGCGGTCCCGAGCAGGGTGGCCGCCCGCCGGACGATGGACTGGTCGGGAACGAAGAAGTCGAGGGTGTGACCTGTACGGAATGCGAGGGGTGCACCATACGCGGCGGCGGCAGCGGAGTCGGTCAGTGCCCACCCGGGCCCGTCGAGCGCGTCGAGACCGAGCCGGAGCGTCCGGTGCAGGCCGGCATCTCCCGGTATCGGTGGCTGCGCCAAATGAACACGCGGGCTCGTCCAGCGGCCGGCGACCTGCCAGAACAGGTCGGTGCCGACCAGGGCATTGCTCTCGTCGAGAAGGCCGTCTCGCCGCAGGGCGGCGAGAATCTCCGAGACCGTGCTGGGGGAGCGGCCGAGCTCGCGCGCCAGCCCGCGCACCGTGCCGGCTCGTTCGGGATGCAGCAGTATGGCGGTGGCGACCTCGAGTCCGGCCTTGCCTGCGAGCGCCTCGGACCGTGCGGCGCGTTCCTTGACCGGCGGCACGTCGGCGTCGATCACCAGGCGATCGGTGCGCAGTGCGAGTCGGCCACGCAGGTCGAGGTAGCCGCCGTGCTGGCCGATGAGCATGGTGCGCGCTGCGTCGGTCACCCGGTCGGCCACGACGAGCAACGGTGTGGACGCGTCCGCGGCGGTCGCGGGCGCAATGTCGGTGACAAGCCGCTCGGCGACGTCGTCGGTGACCAACGTGCGGAACTCCAGTCGGATCGGCACCGCCACGCCGTCCGGGTCCACAACCAGGTCGGCGCTGGCCCCGGATGCCGTCACGGGCGGGCGGGCCGCAATGTCCAACTGCGCGAAGGCATCGACCACGAAGGCCTCGATGCCCGCACCCGCGTGCCCGTGCTGGATCCGCTGTCCGTTCACCGTCCCATACTCGCAGGTGTTCGGTGTTCGGTCAATACCGAACACCGAACAACAAGTGCTAAGGCCCACGGAACGTTGTCGGGGTGCGCAGGGGCGGTCACTGCTGGTGCCGCGGTCGCGATGCCCGGCAGCCGTCGGGGTGACGTGATTGTGCGCAGCGCCCGAGAAGAAGCCGCAGAGCAAGAAGCCGTCAGGTAGAGGATTCGAAGGAAGCCATAGTCCGGTTGGCCGCGAGTGACGAAAATTCATCTAGGAGATGCCCGTTCACGACAAGGGCAAGCACGGGGGAGGGGGAAGGCGAGGTCGCACTGCTTCTGTCGCGCTACTGAGTTCGGGTTGCTGCACCTGGGCGGGCGCCGACGGCACCATGGCAGCTGACTGCGTCGGTGGCGGTCCGATCGCGGATGGTGTTCGTGCAGGTCGGGTCGCGTATCGGGCCGGGCGGTGCTTATGCTCGATCTCGGGAGTTTCACCGAGCGAAGAGGTGCATCAGCATGGCCGGAATTAGCGGCAATCGGCCGGTCGGTGGCCCGGAGTTGACGGTCGGAGTTCGGGTGCTGGTCCGGAGGAGTTCCGGGGCCGATCTCACCGGTGAGGTTGTCGAGGATTATGCAGCGGTGACCGACCCGGGCGGTGGTGGTCACGAGTGGGCGCCGGTGCATCGGTGGGCGGTCGCACTCGACGACGGGCGGCTGGTCTTCGCCGACACCGAAGACCTGACCGTCGATCCGGGCTTTCACCGGCCCACTCCGAATCCGAACTTGGGCCCGGATTCGGACGTGCGGACACCCGGCCGGCACCGGGGAGAATGACGGGGGCAGATCGCGCCGCCTGCGGATGAAACCGCCCCCGAGATGTCGGGATGTGCGGTTCCCTGTGCGGTGACGAGCCCGGAGGGATCCGAGGTATCGGCCGGGGCCGGGTGTTCGGTTAGGTGCGGATGCGGGCACAGTTGTGGGGCGGCGATGTCGCCGAACCACGTGCTTCGTTCAATGCATGGTAACGAGAACTATGACGGCGGTCAGCACGACGACGATCAGTTCGACGGCTCCCAGGATCAGAGCGGCAACGGCGAGGCCGGAGCCGGTTTCGTGTTCGCGTCCGCCGGTCTCCACGTAACCGATTGCGCCGAATACGAGTGCCGGGACGAACAATCCCGTCAGGGCGCAGAGCAATCCCACGATCGCGCATACGTTGGTGCGCTCGGGCACCTCGATACCGACTGCTGCCACGGGAAATTCCTCTCATTCATTGGTTCAGCAGAGCGTTTTGATCGGGCATGGCCCCCGAGCACGCGGTCACAGTGTCGTGCGCTGCGTTCGTACTGGATCGCATCGCAGAGAGGTGATCAACATGCCGTGGTTGTTGGTCTCCGGTCCCGGTTGAATAACCCGGGACCGGAGGGGTGGGTGTCGGTGCACCCTGGGCGACTTGTCGCGCCGGCATTCGCCCCCGCCTACCGAGTTTTTCTGTTGAAACAACGTAGTTGCGTTGGTCAATTCTGTGAGGATGCGGTCACGTCCTCCACCGATGAAGGCGTATCGAACGGTGGGCGGATGATCACCGGTTCGATCGGAGATTCCTTCGCCTTGCCAGTCGGTGGGATCGGCTGTGGAGCGGATTCGCCGAAGATGCTGCCGAACAGTGTCATGAGTTCTTTGACGATCTCGTCCGCCTGCTCACCCAGGACCGCCCGATAGGAGGTCTCGCTGGTTACCTCGTCGCAGAACTCGAGGGCGTGCTCGACCTTCTCCGAGCGCCCGGTGTCGCCGCAGTATGCCTCGAGGTCTCCGCGGGAGAGGACGTGCACGTTTTCGCCGCGCAGAGCTTCCAGGAGTTCATGCTTGTGTCTTGCGACGTCCGGGTCGGTTCCGGTGAGCGCAGCGAGTTTGTCGTTCTTACGGTGCGATGTGAAGAAGTCGTCCATGGCCTCGCGCAATGCCGTCCACGCAGCATCGTCCTGTGCCCCGCCTTCGAAGACCTCCTTTGCCCTGGTCCAGTTGCTCTGTGCGTCTCCGCGAGCGGTAAGATCCTTCGCTGCTCTCGCCCCGATCTCCGGTGCGGGTGTAGGCAGGCTGCGATCGATGGCCGCCATCAACGTTCGACGGATCTCGATGATCTCGGTTGTTGCGGTGAGCTTGCCGAAACCGCCGATGAGGGCGTCGAGGTCGCAGACCACGTGCACGGGAATATCGAAGTGGTTGAAGAAGGTGCGGTACTTGCCGATGTTGCCTTTTCCGCCGATCCGGGCGAACGCGATGTTGCGGTCGATGTGGTTCCACTGCGGGTCGAGCAAGCTGGCGAGGTGGGTAAGTACGACGGCGTCGCTGTCGCCCTCGACGAGCACGACCGCTCGTGCGAAGAAGGCGATCTCGTTGTGTTCGTGGCGGATGATCTGGAAGGCATCACGGACCGACACGGAATTTCCCAGAACGACTGGCGTGATTGCCGTGTAGGGCGTGCACCCGGACTCGGTGACCTTGCGGAGTTTGGTGAAGGTTTTCGTCGACTTGGGACTGAAGAAGACCGGGGAGTGGGTTGTCACGAGGACGCTGTGGTCCTTGGCGAACGCTTCGAGTGCTTGGAAGAGCTGTCTCTGGGCCCATGGGTACAGGTACAGTTCCGGCTCCTCGAACAGCAGCAGGTAGCTGGGACCTCCGGTCTGCTTGCGTTCGGTTGTGCCGAGCCCTTCGTGGCGCAGAACGTTGTATGCACGCAGGATCGCGAAGGTCACGGCCCGCTTGAGTCCGTCGCCCTTGCTGGCGATGGAGCCTTCGTGCCCGTCGTCGGCGGTGAGTTCGGCGCCAGCGACGATGGTCTTGATCTCGGGGACAGGGACGGTCATCTTCAAATCGATGTCCGGGAAGCTCTCCCGGACGAACCTTTCGATGGTGCTCTCGATCTTTTTGACCTGATCGAGGCGATCGTCGGTGTGGTTCCCGGATTCGTCGAACACCCTGCTGAGTTTTCGCTGGATATCCGAGAATTGCTCTTCGATATCGCCGAGTTTGTCGGTCACCTCGTGGAGCAGGATGTTCAGCAGTTTGCCGAAGGTGCCCGTTCCGCTCGTTTTCAGTTCGCTGGCAACGTCTTTGACCGCTTCGATGTAGAGCGGTTCGGGGAGGAAGGACTTGATGGCGGCGTCGATGCCGGTGCCGAGTGGTTCGTCGCGCAGTGCCTTCTGCTCGGGCGCCAGGGCCTCGACGATCTTGTCACGCGCCTCACGGACATCTGACTGAGCCGGTTTATCGCCGAGGAGGGGTTCGAGCTCCGGGATCAGCTCGACCACTGCTTCCCGAAGTACCTCGTTTCTCTTCCCCCTCATGATCGGCGTGAGAACCTTGTCCGTGAAGCGATCCTCGGCTGGGCCGAGCTTGAGAATCTTCAGCGACGATTTGCTCTCACCCGGAGGAACGATACGCACGAGGGTGATCATGCGATCGGTGATGTCTGCCTCGAAACTCGCGCGATGCCCTGAATCGGAGATCCGCGCCAAGTCCTCCTCGCTGATCTCGCTGATCGTCAATTCGATGCGGATCGGCAACAGCGGGTCGTGGTGGTCGTGGATGTCGATGTTGCGGGGTGTGTTGCCGGCGAGGACGAGGTGCAGCGCGTGCAAAACCGAGGACTTTCCGGCGTTGTTCTCACCGATCAAGCATCCGAAGGTCGACAGCGGAAGAGTGACATCCTTCAGTGCACGAAAGTTCTCGATGTGGATCGTCTCGAGTTTCAAGTCCTGTCTTTCAGGTCGGGTGCGCAGGGCGCGCAGTATTGAATGACGAACCGCGACATACCAGTCGGGTTCACCGTGTGGATGTGATCTTGAGGAATTCGAGTTCGGTGAGGACGTCGATTCGTCTGTCATCGGCCCGGGCGAGCCGAGCGGTGTGTAGCCGCTGGGTATCGGCGGTGGTGGCCGCGCGGGAGCCGAGGATGAGCAGGTCGGTGTCGGCGGTGACCTTGTTGGTGACGGTGGCACCGAACTGGGCGGCGAGTGCGGTCGCTGTGGCGCGGGTGAGGGTGGTCATGCGACTGACGAGGACGGCGCTGCGACCGGCGAGGATTCCCGCCGCCGTGGGCGTCTCGGTCAGGGTGAGGGTGCCGATACGCCGCCCCGGGTCGGCGTTTGCGAGCCCGGTGACGGGCAGGCCGCCGTTGTTGAGGGGTTCGAGCGGCCGACCGGCGTGAGCGGCGAGTTCGGCGAGGCTGTGGTGGGAGCCATTCGCATGGTTCAGTGCGATCAGGATTTGTGCGCACGCCTGTGCGTCTTCGCCGGCGTCGTGGTGCTTGCGCAGGTCGACACCGAAGAACGTACTGAGGGTGGGCAACTTGTGATTGGGCAGCTCGGGGTGCAGGTTCCGGCTCCACAGCATCGTGCACCCGGTCTCGAGGTGGGGAACCGGCAGGTCGCTGAGTGCGCACGCCTGCCGCAGTGCGCTGACGTCGAAGCTCTTGTTCTGGGCGATCACTGGCAGGTCGCCGATGAACTGGGCGACGGCCGGCCAGATCTGCCCGAACCGAGGTTTGCCGGCGACGTGCTCGGCGGTGATGCCGTGCGTCCTGATCTGCACCGGCTCGAAAGTGTCGACACCGGCGGGTGGGCGGCACAACCAGGTGCGGGTCTCGACGACCCGGGCGTCGATGACGATGGTGACACCGATCGCACAGATGCTGCCCCGGGCCCGGTTCGCGGTTTCGACGTCGAGGGCGGCGAAGGACAACGCCGATGTCGTTATCGTAGGTGCAGCCACTACTGCTGTCCTTTCACAGGGTGGCGGTGTCGACGTCGAGGAGTCTGAGGAAGTCGTCCTCGCAGAAGACCTCGATGTTTTGGCCCTTGTCGCGCAGTTCGAGGGCCCTCTTCGCCTTCGTGGTAGTGAAGTCTTCGAGCGAGTTGCCAGTGAACCCATCGCCGATGACCAACATGGTGGTCTTCCTGTTCACGCCTTTGGGTTGCGGGTTCGCCCCCAGGGTTGCGAGGAGCGCGCAGACAGGTTCACGGGTGAACGCGGTCAGACCGCCGGTGAAGCTCACCCATTCGCCGTACAGGGGATGATTGGGGTCGGCCTCGATGTTGGTGTCGGGGATGTCGAAGCGGGTGGAGGTGCCGCGGCGACGGATGACCATCCCGTTGCTCCCGTCGGGCCCGAACTGTCCGGGGCGGGTGTGTGCCAGGCTGCACAACCCGGCCATGTCGACGGCACCAGAGACCGTGGTCAGCGCGAGGACGAGTTGCGCGGCCATGACCGAGTCCGCCCCAGCATTGTGGTGGTTGGTGGCGTCGAATCCGAAGTGCGCCGCCAGGAACGGCAGCCGGTAGCTGACCAGGTCGAGCAGTCGCCGGGACAAGGTGAGGGTGCACCCGGTGGCCAGGGTCGGCAGGTCGACGCCGGCGTAGGTGCTGGCGGCGTGGAGGTGCCCGAAGTCGAAGTTCGCGTTGTGGGCGTACACCGGGAGGTCGCCGATCAACGCGAACATCTCCCGCAAGCACTCGCCGACCTCGGGGCTGCCGGCGACGTCGGCGGCGGTGATGCCGTGGACCTTGGTGTTGTACCAGTGAAACCCGCCCGTCTGGGCAGGTGGTCGGCACCGCCAACTCCGCACGATCGTGATCGCGCCGGCCTCGACGATCGTCAGACCGATTTCACAGATACTGCCCTTGGTCGAGCTGGCGGTCTCGACGTCCACCACCGCATAGCTCTCAACGTCCCCCGTCATCATCGGGTCACCAGCGGGAGAGGCCGGAGTTCGTCTCCGCCGAGGGGTTTGAGGAAGGGGCGTTGGACGCGTTGCTTTTCGACCTTCTCCCAGGCGATCGCGAGCTTCTCGAACCCCCGGGCCAGCGGATATGCCTGACCGGTGCGTTCATCGCTGCTCGGATACATCGGGACAGAGGCAGCCACCTCCACCGGGTCCGGTACCTCGGGCCAATCCGGGGCGGTGAGCTTCGTGCGAGAACCCGCGGCGTGGGCTTCGAATGCGTCCTGCAACTTGGTGACCTCGGTGCGCGCACACTCGACCGTCCCGGACACATCGACGATCCCCCGATGCGCGATCGCGAGTCGCTCGAGCAGATCGGTGTCGCCGGCCAGCACGATGAAGCGTTCCTCGATCAGCGAGCGCACCTTCCAGGGGTCGAGCTCCTCAAGGGCGTAACCCCATGCTCCCGCCATGCGGGGCATAGGAGCGCCCATTGCCGCGGTGTGCCCGACGTCGACGTGCCAGATGCCGATGCGCCCGATAGCGCCGACCTCGTCGATGACGGCGATGGGCTTGAAGTAGCTGATCGGCATGTACGCGTACCCCTTCTGGGCATGGATTGAACTTCACGGACTGTAGTTCACGATTCGACTACCACCCGGCCTCCGGCGCGTGCATGTGCGGCGTGTCGGAAGTTTGATGAGAACTGCACGGGCCGTGTGTCATTCAGATGAATGACATGCGTGGAGTGATAGCGGTGGGTGACTGTCCGGCGTCGGTGACATCAGTCAGTGTCACGGCTGTCAGTTGCTGGATGACCACCGGGAAAGGAATCCGATCGAGGTCCGATGATCGCCCGAAGAGTCGCGGCAGGAGGGAAAACCAGGCCGTGAATGGGTGCTTCGCCTCATCGGAGTAGTCGGTGGGGGATGATGCGCGCATGGTCGAGTTGAGCAAGGGCGAGAACACCTGGTTGGCCGAGCGCGACGTCACGGTCGGTGTGGAGTTTCTCGCCGGCACTGCGGATGTGGATCTGTTCTCGGTGTTGGTGCGTGCGGACGGATCCGCTGGATCCGACCGTGACCTGGTGTACTTCAACCAACCGAGCTCACAGTGCGGCGCAGTTACCCTGGCCGATCGTGGTGTGCAGTTGCGGCTGGATGCCGTTCCCTCGGATGTGGCGATGGTCGTCATCGCGGCGGCCCTCGACGGCACCGCCCCGGGAACCGTCGCATCCCGCGGCCCAGGGGAGGTGATCGTGCGCTCGACCGCAGGAATTCTCGCCGTTCACACGATCACCGGGCTGACCGACGAGAGATGTGTGGTGCTGGTAGAAATCTACCGCCGCGACAGTGGGTGGAAAATTCGTGCGGTGTCCCAGGGCTGGGCCAACGGCATCGCCGACCTGATCGAGTCCTACGGAATAGTCGTCGACTCCTCAGTGCCCGAACCGGAAGCAGCGCAGCCGGCCGTGATCGTTGTTCCCGACGAGTTCGGCGCGGAGCCGATCGGCGCGGGTGAGGAGGCGTGGCGCAAGAAACGGTCAGGTCAGCCGCTGAACGATTTCGAAGACCTGCATGCATTGGAGTATGAGCAGGGCCTGGTCCGCGGCGCCCACTTCCTGAAGTGGAGCAGCGAGGTCGCTCGACTCAAGCGCGAGGGACACCTCCAGGAGGCGCTGACCGTGTTGCTCGAGATCCTCGACGCCACCGAACGGATCCAGGCGCAGGAGCGGGCGAACATCCCGGTGCGCACAGCACTGTTCCGGGGCCGGGTGAACGTGGTGGTGCGGGAGACGCCACCGGGGTGGACGGAGAACGCGGCGATCGTGCTCCGCAAGCTCGGCGATATCGAGGGGGAGATCGCGATCATCGACCGCTGGCTGGCACATGCCGGGGACCCCACGCACTGGGTCGGTGCAACCCACACCAAACTGCTCGCTCGCCGCGACAAGGCGCTGGCACTGCTGGAAAAGAAGCGGCGCCAGTGACACGCGGACCGCGAGCAGAACCTGATGGTGATGATGTGGTCCCGATAGCCGCACAACTTCTCGGCCGGTGAGCACATCGCCGCTATCATTCTGTGCGCCAAACGCTTACCTCGCTCGTGGCGGCAGAATATGTTGGTCCGGCCAGAGCGGAGGGGATGTGAATGCCCAGGCTGCTGAGTCCAGAGGATGTGCGCGGGATGCGGGCGCCAGGTCCGCGCCCCGACGACTGGCAAACCGAGGTATTCGTACCTGTGTTCTTGCCGGTGGAAGTCCGGTCCGGGTAGCTGCCAGGAGGCCCGGTAACAGACTGGAGGCACGGAACGGCCTCCCGGAGGGGATCTCCGCATTCAGCGACTTCGATTTCGATGTGATCCCCCCGTTCAGGGCAGCAACGTCACTCCGAAGAGCAGATCGAGCCACACGGCGATCGCGACCAGGCCGCCGAACGCGATCGCGACGATGAAGAATGGTGTCGTCGCGCGATCAGCCCAGTCGATCGGTGCGTCGTCGACCGTGGATCGTGAAGGCTCGAGGTCTGTTCTGCGTATGGCTGCGGGGGAGGCAACGAGATCGGCGACGATGCTCCCAACCACGAGGAGGACGGTGCCGACGAGGGTCATCCACAGTCCCCACCCTATCGAGACGATTCCGTTCTGTTGATCTTCGGCGGGAATGAGGCTGGAGGCTTTGACCAGGGCGAACACGGTGGTGAGGAGGCAAATGATGCCTATCACGGCGGCCGTGACCAGCGGCCAGCGGCTCGGGGTGGCGGCCTTGATCAGCAACACCACGGCAGCGAGTGCGCCCATGGCCAACGTGTATTTCCCGATGGACTGTGTCCCTGGCACAGAGAGGAAGGCTGCTGCGGTGAACCATGGCGCGACGCTCCCGACGATGACCACCACGCTCGCGAGCCACGCAACGATGTATCCCGCAAGGTTGACCGACCCCAACACCGAACTTCTTGCGTGCACGACCATCGCACCGTTCCCTTTCCCGTGACCATCGACACGGCGGTCAAGCCGGCGGCTCGGCGTCCTTGTCCCGCAGGAGCATATGCGATGCATACCCGCGCGCGATCGAACGACGGCGAAGTGGATGAAGCTACGGCCTCCACACCGGTGGTGGCCGCAAAGGTTTGGTGGGCCGGAACCAGCCACCTGTCGGCGGCGGACTTGCCCGACATCTCCCGCCCGACTCTGATGACACTAATCCGGGCCGGCGAGCTCCGAGCACACACAAGGTCGGCACCGACACCCGGCGGAAGAGCAGCGACATGATTGGCTACCGGGAAAGGGTTGCGGGCACGGCAGCGGGCGGCCTTCGATGATTTTCGCGTCTTCGAGGACGTCGACCAGATGACCTACCGGCCACCGCGTTCGCGCCGCGACAGACCTCGGCCCTGGTCCTCGTTGGGTGAGGGCAGGGGTGCGGGGGATGCGAACGTCCTCTTTTCGGGGGCGCTGCGGGATGGGTTGTGCCTGAACGGGTTCCGGCCTAGTCGACCACTGTTCCACCGGCGCTGGACTGCGCGGGCATCCTCGCCGGCTGGTCTATTATCTCCGCAAGAATCACGCGCACTACTCCGGGCCGTCCCGGTCGGTGGGGTCCGCGACCACATCACCTGGGTGGTCCCGCACGGCCACATCGCCGGTTGCCGGATCGATCCCGAACCCGCGTATATCGACGACTACGACCTCCACTTGCACGCCGCCGCGACCCACGCCGCCGTCGAGAAGGTGGTGAGCAACGACGCGGAGCGCCGTTTCCGCCCCTGCGCTGCACGAACATGGGGCGACAGTGGATGATGCGGTGGTGAAACTGTGGGTACTCGCAACCATCGCGGGCATCGCGCTGTCCATGACAGCCTGCTCGGTCTCGGCGTCCGAAGGATTGGCCACGACGGCACAACCGTCCGTGCTGTCGTCACCTGCGTCCGAGCCGGACTATTCGTCGGTCCTGCACCCGAACTACCGGGTCGTGACGACGAGTGCTCTCGACTTGGGCGGCGGCCCCACACATGACCGGATTGTCGTCTCTGCCGGTCCGGGTCTGGACGCGGGCAAGCCGGTCGATGGTGGGACGCAGGACGTTCAGATCCTGTCCTATGATGCGATCGCTGAGCGGTGGAACGTCACGTTCGATGCCGCGAACACGATGACTGCCGCCGGGTCCCTTGACGCGGTGCCGCTGCTTCCTCAAACCAATCGTCTGACCTCGGTAACCGCGAAGGAGTTTCGTGCCGATCCCGACAAACCGGCCTACCTGCTGATCACCGCCGTCGACTCCACCGCGAATCATCCACTGACCCTGACCGGGATCGTCTCTCTCACAGACGGCGTCGCACAACTGGCCTACCGCAACAACCAGGACATGAACGCAACTGTGCAGGTGGACGGCCCGGACACCGGTCCCCAGACACTCACCATCACCAGCGACTACTTTCCGCCCTGGGCTCCGGCATGCTGCCCGCTGCGCAAATACACCCGCACCATCGGAGCACGAGGCGACGCAGGTCCCATCACCGATCTCAGCGACGATCGACCATGGCTCGGCGTCTGGTTGGGCCAACCGTCCGATGGAGACGGGCCCACCGGCAGTGGAGTCGTGGTGGCCACGATCCCCGGATCACCCGCGTCCGCCGTGCTACAGCCAGGCGATATGATTCTCGGCGTGAACGGCGCCGCCGTACCTGCCGGCAAACCCGTCCACGCGTTCGACGAAATCGGATCTCACCACCCCGGGGACTCCGTCACGCTCCGCATCAGCCGACACGGCCAAGACAGCACCGTCGCGGTGACCTTGGGTTCGTTGGCCGACCCGCACGCCGCACAACCGTCCGCACCGATTGAGGGTTATATCGGGATACAGGTCCAACCGGCGGCGGGGAGCACGCCGGGCCTCGAGGTCGCCGACGTCACGGCCGGATCACCTGCTGCACGGGCGGGGTTGCAAGAGGGACAGATCGTGACCGCTGCCGACGATTTGCCGGTTCGCACCTTCACCGACCTGCTGGTCGCGCTCACGAACAAGGCGGGCCAGTCCCTCACCTTGACCGTGGTCAACCCGTCCACGCACAGGTCGTCCTCTATCTCGGTTTTTCCGCAGACCGCACCGTCGGGGCGCCTGTCAAGTCACCCCATCTGACGTCATCGGACCGATAGCTCACCGCTGGCCTCTCCGGTGTGACAGCTGGATTGGCCTATATTGAGCGTGAGGCGTGGGTCGCTGTCCATCTGGTAGGCGGTCGTGGGACGGTACAAGACAATCTGCGTGTGCTCGTTGTCGTCACGTGTTACGCGAATGGTGTAGTGACGGCCAGGGAATGGCTGCCTCTGATTGACTTACGTCTCCGTGAATCAACGCTCAGCAGCGCGGTCGTCTGCCAGAGGTGGTGCTGCGTGGGCAGTCGCTGGAGTGCCTGGAGTTTGTGGCGCTGGCGGCGACCGTCTGTCCGGCAGGAAGTATTGCTGACCTAGCAGTGTCATTCACATAGATGACATCGGAGTTCGGGCGATGTTTTGCGGTTCCACGGAGCTGATCCTGATCCGAGCGGACGTACCGTGCGGGCTGTCACGGCGCGCCTCCGGCTGAAGCGGGTTCACCATTCCTACTCTGATATTGAGAGGAGGTCTCTCCCGTCGAGTCAGGAGGACGAACGCACTGTGTGGCCCGACAATGAGACTGATCGAGACTTCCTCAACTTCGAAGGTGTCGCGGACACGATCGCCGAGATGATCGTCCGCGCTGATGGTCGGCCCATCTCTATCGGAGTGTCGGGAGCCTGGGGTGTGGGCAAGTCGTCGATGATTCAGCTCACAAGGGCGTCGTTGAGCAAGCAACAACCCGTTGAGGCTCCGGCGAAGTATCTCTTCGTCGAGTTCAACGCTTGGCTCTACCAAGGCTACGACGATGCACGCGCGGCACTCTTGGAAGTCATCGCAAGTCGGCTCGACGCCGAGGCAGCCAAAAGGCAGACCGGAGTGGACAAGGCGCGAGAGTTCTTAGGACGTGTTAAATGGTTCCGGCTTGCGAAGTTACTCGCTCTACCTGCTGCATCGGTTGCGTTGGGTCTCCCGCCCATCGGCCTACCGGGTGAGGTCGCTGCACTTGTCAAAGATGGGGTGGCCGGGGGGGTTGACGAGCAGGATTTGGAGAAGGCCGGTGCGGTCGCGTCAACGCTTGCAGCGACAGGTCGCGCATTGTTGGACCCAAGGCACGAATCCTCACCTCCGAGGGAAATTCAGGCACTGAGAGACTCCTTCGAGAAGGCGCTGGAGGAGATCGGCGTCACCTTGGTCGTGCTCATTGACGATCTTGATCGGTGCTTGCCGGACACGACCATCTCGACGCTCGAAGCGATCCGCCTGTTCCTGTTTCTCGAAAACACTGCTTTCGTCATCGCAGCGGATGACAGCATGATCAAACACGCGGTCAAGAAGCACTTCGGTGGACTCGAAGACGACACATTGGTCACCAACTACTTCGACAAGCTCATCCAGATTCCGATTCGAGTCCCAGCGCTCGGCACTCAAGAAGTGCGGGCTTACATGATGATGCTGTTCATCGAGAACAGTGAACTCGACAGTGGTCAAAAGAACACGTTGCGTGAAGCGATCGCCTCCCAACTTCGTCAGTCCTGGAAGGGAAAGCGGGTCGATCGCACCTTTGTCGCGGGTTGCGGCGTGCAGTTGCCGGCTGCACTCACCGCCCGACTGACTACGGCTGAACGCCTTGCTCCACTGATGACAACGTCGGACCGCATCGCGGGCAACCCGCGGCTGATCAAGCGGTTCCTCAACGCGCTTTCGATTCGAATGGCGATCTCGAGCGCACAAGGTGTCGGTGTGGACGAAGCCGTACTGACGAAACTCCTTCTCTTCGAGCGGCTCGCTCCGACGACCGCCTATTCGGCACTGACATCTGCGGTCAACACCGATCCATTTGGAAAGCCCTTGCTTCTCGCCGAATGGGAGGAAGCGGCAGTTGCGGGACAGGAATTTGACGCGACGGGCGTGTGGGATGACCAGTTCATCCGCGAGTGGCTCGCGCTTCCCCCAGCGCTTGCGGATGAGGATCTTCGGGGTGCCCTCTACGTGGGCCGTGAGCATGCTCCACTGATCACGGCAGCAGACCGGCTCTCCTCTGAAGCAGCGGCCTTGCTGACGGCGCTGCTGGAGAATCCCGAGGAAGCAGCGGCGCTGGAGGGTGATCTGCAGACAATCCAGCGGGCTGAACTCACCATCGTCATGGATCGCTTACTAGCCCGTGCGCGTCAAGAACAATCCTGGGGCGTTCCGCCTATCCTGCACGCATGCATCGCCGTTGCCAACGCGGACCCGACGCTGGGGGGTACGATCGCAGGATTCCTGGTCGAGCGTCCAGGTCATCAAATTCAACCGAGCATCGTGCCCAGGATCGCGTCGCTGCCATGGGTCTCTGATGTTTTTGCTCACTGGAAAAACTCATCCGATGTCGATGGCCCGGTGAAGACAGTTATCGAGCGACAGGGCTAGAGTGGGAACCTCACAAAGCAGTAGCGGTCCCGGTCCGGGAGTTCTGCTGGTCCCGCCGTGGGCCGACGAAATCGTTCCTCCGCCATCGTTGGACGGAGAGACGCCTCCCGAGGAGCAGCCGGCCAAGAAGCCCGATCTGCTGTCCCCAACGGGGCGGTTCCGCGACGCCCGACGGAGCCTCGGCGGGTTCGCGCGATCTGGAGACAGCCGCGACTTGCGCCGAGGGCTCGGCCATTACGTGAGGACCGGTTACGGCGGCAGCGGAACGATGAGCCGCCGCCTCAGTGGCACCGCCGTGACCGCCGGACGCCTCAACGGGGTAATGCAATCCGGGCGCGGACCTGACGGAAAGTCACTTACGGACATAGCACTCGCGAGCGGGAGCGACGTCAATGTCGTGCTGGATGCCATCGTGGATGCCGCAACCCCAATCGACGGTACACAGGACAGAGAGTCGTCCCGCCGCGCCGTTCGCGACGCTTTGACCGACCTCCTGGGCCGATTCCCGGAGGCCGACCTGCTCGCACTCACCGAGACACAGCGAGAGTATGTCATCGAGCGGTACGCCGCGCTGGACGTCTACGGTCGCTTCTGTCTCGACCTTCAGAAGACGATCATGGCCAAGGCGCACGACCCGGCGACAGGACTACGCCGCCTGAAGCAGGTCCGCGAGTTCATCAGCGAGCATGTCTCTGCCGCATTCAGAATGATCCGCAAAGGAGGCACGCCCGCTACAACCGCGAATGTGGCACGCCTCACCAGCTTGGCGCTTCGCGAGACGCTCACCGTATTCGAGGAGTACACAAGTTGAGATTCGTAAGCAGTTCGTCCGCGGCCCTCAAACCCGCCGATCCGCAGGCCACCCCCATCGTCCTCTTCGGGCACGACTCGTCCGGTGAGACGGTGAGTGCGGGCGGGTCCGCTGCGCAGTCCATACGGCGCCAAAGTCTTTCGCCAGACCCGGGCGCGTGGGATCTGCTCGCGATCGCTCTGTCTGTCGTAGTTGCCGATGGTGTAGCGAAACGGAACGCGAGCCCCGACGGGTGGACCCGAGAACTTGAGCTCGACGTTGCTCTCCACGAACCGTCACGCTGGGCACCGTTCGCCGACTCGATCTCGTCGGCGCTCGCGTTCCTCACCACGGATCGATGGAGCCTGACGTTCCGCGGCGGCGGTGACCTTCCCGATGCTCCAAAGACGCCACGGTACCCGTCCGCTGATGCGGTCGCCCTTCTATCAGGGGGACTCGATTCATTAGTCGGTGCCATCGACCTCACTGCGCAAGGGCACAAACTTTTTGCGGTGAGTCATACCGTTCGCGGAGACGCCGAGAAGCAGGCGCGGTTCGCGCGGCTCATTGGCAGCGGACTAGATCATCTACAGGTGAATCACAATGCGAGTACTCGTCGCGGCCTCAAGGAAACCTCTCAGCGTTCGCGGTCCCTCATCTTCCTTGCGTTCGCAGTACTGGCGGCGACGGCGACCCAGCGCTACCGCGACGGTGAGTGCATTCCTGTCTTTGTCTGTGAGAACGGGTTCATTGCAATCAACCCTCCGCTGACTCCTGCTCGAATCGGAAGCCTCAGCACTCGTACCGCTCATCCGGACTTTCTTGGTCGGATGCAGGAGATCCTCGACGGGACAGGACTGCGGGTTGCAATCACGAACCCGTACGCAGAGAGAACGAAAGGTGAGATGCTTCGCGACTGCCTTGACCAAGATCTTCTCTCTGACGAAGCCGCCGTTTCGACCAGTTGTGGCCGCTTCCAGCGATTCAACTACACCCATTGCGGCCGGTGCGTTCCCTGCCAGATCCGGCGGGCAGCGTTCCTAGCGTGGGGCGGACACGATCCCACGGAGTATGTCTACGACGATCTCGGTCGCCCCGATGACGATCATGCAGCATTCGACGACGTCCGTTCCGTTGCCATGGCGCGTCTGGTCGTGGCCGAAGACGGACTCGACCGGTGGCTTGGCCCGGCACTAAGCTCCGCTCGGATAACGAACAAAGCGGCACTTCGCGAGCTGCTTCAGCGAGGACTCGACGAACTGGGTCTCCTTCACGCGAAGTTCGATCTCCCATGATCGATTTCCATTGCCACCTGGACCTATACCCAAACCCGAGCGAGATGGCCGATGAAGTTCAACGCAGGAAGGTCGGCGTGCTGTCCGTTACCACAACGCCCTCGGCGTGGGCCGGCACCTCGCGGCTGGCCCGAGACCGAACCGTCATTAGGACGGCGCTGGGTCTCCATCCGCAGCTGGCGGGCGAGCGCATACATGAGTTGAAGGCTTTTGATCGATACGTCGCCGACACCCGATTTATCGGCGAGGTTGGGCTCGACGGGGCTCCTGAGTGCAGATCGTTCTGGTCGCAACAGACCCGGGTATTCGAGCACATTCTTCATGCCTGTAGCGAGGCTGGAGACAAGGTCGTGTCGGTTCATAGCCGCCGAGCCGCAACACCCGTGCTCGACCTGCTCGACAGGTTCGAACGCGTCCGCATGCCGATCCTCCACTGGTTCTCAGGCAGCCGCACGGAGCTTCGACGGGCGGTCGAACGCGATTGTTGGTTCAGCGTCGGCCCGGCGATGCTGGCAGGTGCCAAAGGGCGAGCTCTTGTAGCTGCGATGCCGCGCGAGCGAGTGCTACTGGAGACTGATGGGCCGTTTGCGCAACTCCGCCGTGCTGCCCTGCAGCCCTGGGACGTTGCGATTGCGTGCCAGTCACTGTCAGAAGTATGGGGCACCGACGCCTCCGAGACTGGACGGATCATCAGTGGAAACGAGAGCACGTTGCTCGCAGGTTGCGATCGACGGGACGACTGATCGGTCCGGCGGGAACATGGTCTGGCACTTCACAGGACCGGACGCACGACGGTGGCGAGCTGCACGTCCGCATACGGATCTGGACGCATGAGTAGTTGAGTGGGGTGCACATGGGAGGCCGGCGAGGAGAGCGACACCGGTACCGCCTGCATTCGACGTTTCCGCGAGTGAACAATTCCTTAAGGAAGGTGTTTTGAAACTGTGAAAGTCGGGAAACGTAGCAACATTCCGTAGGCTGGTGGCTTATCGCCTAACAATGGCGGTGGTGGCCACAGAAACTCGAAGGATGTCGCAGCCACCACCCGCCGCCGAGACCACATCTACCTGGTGCGGTCCATCCACTCGTCGATCAGCTGCTTGAGCACGGCGGCTCGCTTCTTTTTGGTGGGTTCGATCGCCTCGATGTGCGCTCTGACCTCGTTGATCCAGTCACTCGCGAAGGGATAAGGCAGCTGACCTGTGGTGTTGCTCTCAGCTTTGGTTGGGAAGCGACGGAGTTCGTCGTGGGGGAACAGGTCGAGCAAGCCGAGCATTTGGCGCGGTGTCGGGGCGATCGGCTTTCCAGGTTCCACCCAGTCGATCAGTGTGTTGTTGCCGCTGTCGACGCACACGCCTCTCTTGTGTGAGATGTCGTTTCGGATCAAGCGGATTTCGTTGAAGAACTCGGACCGGATGTCGTTCTTCGCCCAAGGCTTGCCGTCGTCGTCGGGGCCATGCGCGGTGGCGAGCCGGCCGCGGTAGGTGTCCTCCCAGGCCGCGTTGATATTTGTAAACCACTGTGTGTAGGCCATTTGATAAATCGGAGGAGGTGTTCCGCCGGTCATCAGGGTGTTCATGGCCCGCGAGAAGTTGGAGGGGGTCATGACGACAGGGTCGGCGGCACTGGCACTAGTAAGGGTGGACATGGGGACGGTGCGATCGCTGACGGCCGATGCGAAGTTCATCGTGGTCAGGTCCAGGTGATCGCCGGTGGCGGCATCGGAGTCCTTTGCTCTTTGCCAGCGGACCACAGTTTGGGAGAGCGCGTGGTTGGCCGTCAGAGCAAGGATCAGCGAGATCCTGTACTCCTGGGCGAAGTCCGCGATGACTTCGTCGACGGACTGAATGGTCAGCCGGTCGTCCGTGGTTAGAGTGAGATGGGCAGTCTGTGCGGAATCGCGCAGACTGGACAGCAGTGCTCTGAGCCCGGCGGTCGTGTCCGGTGCGGCCGTGAGGGCCTGAAACTCTCGCAGTGCGGTGAGGAACGGGTCGGTTACCTCCGCCAGCGCGCTGCCCTCGGAAGGGGCGTCTCCGTCGCCGGCGTGAAGGTGGTCCTCAAGGAGCCCCTGGACCGTGCCCAGGGTGGAGTCGAACAGTACTCGGTCATGTTCAGGTAATGCACTCAGGATCTGGTTGAGAGTGTCGCGAACGTGGGCGGTGCGCTGGACCCATCGACCCAGCTGATCATCAAGTGGCATTCGATGAGACTACCCGTCTAGCTAACCGCCCGTTACCGGTGGCCTGGCATTCCTCTTCGGGGATGGGTGCCTGTCGGCACGGTCAGTTATAAGGGGGTTGTGACCTTCCGTCCTGACTATCTCTAGGTTGTGATGCGCTGCCGGCGTCGTGCCAGTCCATGCTGCTTTCACCGGTGTAAGAAAGAGCCCTCAACTCCCTGGAGTTGAGGGCCTTTCGGGCCTGTCATCCGGACATCTGGCTGAGGTCCATCTCTTCGAGGTGTTCGTAAGTGAATTCATGGAGGACGATCTCATCGTCCGGGTTGTAGGTCCGCTTCTCGATTCGAGGATGTGCGAACTCGACCACGATCACGTCCTGCGGATCCGAGTCCCGAGAGTAGAGAGCGGAGCACTTGGTTACCAGTGCGCTCCGCGTCACCTCTTGGCCGTAGTCGTCGATCGTGTCAATCTCGATGATGAAGACCTGATTCGCCTTTTCCGGGTGTACGAGGTGTTGTGCGGTGATCGTGCGCGTGAGAATTGTGGTGGGCGACGCAATTGTCATAGGGAATGGGCGCATGCAACGTCTCTCTTGTGAGTTGCGATCCCCGACCTTTGAATAGGCGGAGATTTGCTGCGGTGCAGCAAGTAACTTGTATCAAATCGGACCGACAGCTGTTCCAGTGAGGCGGCTCGGTTCAGCGGATCGAGGGTCCGCGTTTCCTCGGGCGTGCCGATAGCTATGCTCGGGTGCCGTATCGGGCGACACAGTGCCATACCTTTTTCAGGTCCTGCGGATCGAAGGATGCATTCCGTGCCAGGCCGAGGATGGCGGGGGTGAGCTCGCCATTGTGTGCGATGTCGCGGGCGAGGTCGACGATGTGCGGCCCTCGGTAGTCGGGGTGTTGGGCTATGTCCTCGACGCCGACTGTGTATCCGTCGTGCCATAACACGGGGCAGGCGAGGGACCGGGCGATCTCGTCGAGGGGGAGCCGGCCGATCACGCGCCAATCACACGGGTCGATGCGGCCGAGGTCCTCGCCGGGTTTCTTGGTGCGCTGCGTGTGCCGGCGCCCGCCGACGCGCCGGCCAACCCTACCCGCGGCATCCCGTTGGCCGGATTGCTGGAAGGGGCCGATGCCGCGTTCGAGGTCATTGCCGGCCATCCGAGCGCGAAGGCTGTTTGGGAGGTGTGGGAGGAGGCGGTCGCGGCGCCGGTGTGGCGGGGGCGCCGTTGTGGCTGCATGGTGACTTGCATCCGGCGAACGTTGTGGTCCGGGAGGGGATGCTTACGGGGGTGATCGATTTCGGCGAGATGTGTGCGGGTGATCCCGCGACGGATCTTTCCGCCGCCTGGATCCTGTTGCCGGCAAGTGCGGCGCGTCGGTTCTTCGACGCCTATGGGCGGGCCGACAACGCGATGATCACCCGGGCCCGTGGTTGGGCGGTGCTGCGTGCCTTGGGGCAAACCGACCTGGGAACCAGCAGGCTTCGCCACCCTCGAACGGGTCCTGACGACGAACTGACCGCGTCGCGGCGCCTATACGAGACCACTCGAGCTCCGAACCGGACCTCCGCGACCCCTGTGGTCGAGCAAGTCCCACTCCTGAAGGTCGTCCCGTTGCTCTGAGGCAAGGACGGCTCGCTCGATCGAGCCGCGGCGAAGTGCGTCGGATGATGTCGGGAACTGTGCAGTCATGGTATTCGGGACGTTTGAGTACCGGGTAAGCAGATCACATCACTCGTTGGCTTCCCGGCGCCCGCCTGTGCGCTGACATGAGTTGGAACTTGGTCGACACGGTGGTTCTCGACGTCGAGTCCGAACGCGGACGGTGTGTGATCAAAGCCGCTGGCCGCGCCAATCATCACATCGGGCGCGAGATCACGGCCCACCACACCGTCACCGAATGCCTGGTACGGACTGGGCATGCCGCTGCGTTGGTCGAGTACGACCGGTCAGCGAACCTGCTGGTCACTCGATATCTGGATGGATCCCTGGTGATGGGGAGCGAAGCTGAATTCGACTGTGAGACCTATCGGCAGGCGGGAGTGCTTCTGCGTAGGCTTCATGATCAAGCCCATCGCGTTGATACCGGGTGGGAGGCCGCCGCGGTGGCGAAATCGCTTGCATGGCTGGGTAAGCCGAACAGGATATCGGAATCTGTGCTCGCCAGCGTGCAGGAGATCTTGGTCTTGCACCGTCCGCAGCCGGTGGTGGTGGTTCCTACTCATGGTGACTGGCAGCCGCGGAACTGGCTTGTCGATCAGGGGACGGTGAAGGTCATCGATTTCGGGCGCTTCGATTGGAGGCCTGCGATGAGTGACTTCTGCCGTCTCGCGGCGAGGCAGTGGAAGGGCAATGCCGCACTCGAGCACGCGTTTCTTGCCGGATATGGCAGCGAACCCAGAGACCCGGAGCAATGGCGCCTTATTGCGTTGCACGAAGCGATCGGCACCGCGGTCTGGGCGTACCAGGTCGGCGATGAACCGTTTGAGAATGAGGGGCACCGGATGATCGCCAATGCTCTGGACCTCTTCTGAGCCTCCGCATATGTGGCTCTTCACGTCGGGGGTGTAGTCGCTGGTTGGATGGTGGCTGGCGCGACGGTCTCGGGGTAGGTGGCGGGGTCTTCCGAGGATGGAGGTTCCTGCGCGGTCCATCTGGAAGACCTCGACGTGCCTGAGGCTATCTTCGGCTGCCCTGACCTGCCAACGCTCTACCGGCAGGATGAGCTCGGCCCGGTCGTGGTCGGCCCGCGTCTGGCAGTGGACTTCTTCGGGTACCCGCTCGGATCGGTCAACGGGGCTTCCCCCTGAGATGTGGACACCAATTCCTATGCTGCGGTGGCCAGCGTAACCGATCGCTGCTCGAAGTCGATCGGACAGATCTGGCCGAGGGTGGAGTGCCTCCTTCGTGTGTTGTATCGGGTGACCCAGCGGAACACTTCAGCGCGCGCCTCACCTGCGCTGTTCCAGCGCTTTCTGCCCTGCAGTGTCTCCCGTTTCAGCGTCGCATTGAACGACTCCGCCGCGGCATTGTCCGCCGACGTTCCGACTGCACCCCGCGATCTGGTGACACCCAACTCCCGGCACAGGTCGGAGAATTCAGTCGATGCATATTGGGCCCCGTTGTCGGAGTGGAAGATTGCGCCATCCAGGCCGGCTACACCCCGGACGGCGACGGCCGCCCGCAGCGCATCGCTGACCAGCTCGGTGCGCATGTGTGGAGCGATCGACCACCCCGCCAGGAGTTTCGAGTTCAGGTCCAATACCGTTGCCAGGTAGAGGAACTGACCGTCCCCGACGGGGAGGTAGGTGATGTCCCCGACGTACTTGGTGTTCGGCGCGCTCGCGGTGAAGTCCCGCCGGATCAGGTCTGGCACCGCGGCCGCGTCCGGGTCCGGGACGGTGGTGCGCACCGATTTGCGCAGGTGCACGCCGACGATCCCGTTCTCGCGCATCACCCGTTCGACCCGTTTGTGGTTCACCTCTATCCCGGCGTCCCGCAGCTCGGCGGTCACCCGCGGAGCCCCGTAGGTGCCGTCGGAGTCGTCGTGAATCCCGCGGATCCACTCGGCCAGCTCCTCGTCGGCGCGGGCGCGTTCGGCGCGGGCCGGTGCGGCGGCCCGCCACCGGTAGAACCCCGACCGGGAGACTTCGAGGATCTGGCACAGCCACTTCACCGGAACGGTGTCACGGTGGTCGTCGACGAACTGGAAGCGGCTCACCAATTCGTCTCGCCCGCGAAATACTTCGCGGCCCTGCGCAGGATCTCCCGCTCGGTCTCAAGCTTCCGTATCTGGGCCTTGAGCTGCTTGTTTTCTTCCTCCAACACGGACTCGGACGATATCGCCCACCGGCGAAGCCCTGTGGGACGGGCCGGCGACGCCGCCGGCCACACCCGTACGTTTGCGTTCGGCACGCACCCAGTTGCGTAGGGTTTCGCGGCTGACTCCCAGGTCGTTGCCGATGCCCTCGAATGTGTTGCTCGGATCTGACAAGTACAACGCGACCGCATCGGCCTTGAACTCCGCCGAGTACGCCTTCATCATCAGTGACATCTCTTCCTCTGGGCCCTCACGGCCCAGTGTTCACGATGTCCACACTCAAGGGGGAACCCCCAACGGCGCACCCGATAGCGCAGGTGAAGCGTCGGCGGCCCGCAGCGCAGATTGAGGAGATCTCGCAAAATGACCGCTCCCGACACCCGGGCCCGGATGGCACCAGGACCCGGCCGACGCGGTTCGAGCAAGGTGAGTCACTACTCGGTACGCCCACAGCAATCAGCCGTTTTCGACGCCGACAGGTAGAGCAGCATGGGCGCGAGGTTGGGGCGCGGTGGTCATTCCTGTTCGGCAAGTATGGCGGGTTCGAGGTCTGTCAGCGGAAGGAGTAGGTGGACAACGGCGGAGAGCAGAGCGTCGTCGGCGCGCAAGCCGTTGTGCCCGGCATTCGCGAGAGATGTTGCTTCTGCGGTCACGATGGCGGCGTCGGCTTCGCCGACGCGGGACACTATGCGGTCGTAGACTTGGCCACCTTCTGAGGCGACATCGGTGAGACGGTCGTGTGCGCACCGTGGCGCGCAGGCGTCCGGGGGTTGCTGTTCGAGGCGGGCCAGAATTCTACGGAACTCGTAGCCATCCCATTCGTCGGTCGACGTGCGTATCCGTTCCATGAGTTCGCGGTGGCTTGGGATGCCGGCTTCGCACAGTGCGCGGAGTTCGTCGTCGGGTGCGGCTGACAACATGTCCGCGATGTGCGCGGGTTCGGAACTCATCGGGTCCATACCCAAGATGATGCGGAATACGATATCGGTGACCGAGGTGAGTGGAAGGTTGTTGTCTTCGCTGAACGGTTCATTCAGCGATCCTCGATCGTAGGATGCCTTTTGGATCCTCTGTTCGAACTGGTTGAGGCCGTGTGTGATCGCATTCTCTGTGGACATGCTTGGGTGGCGTTGTTTGGCGCTGGAGGCGTCGCGTGCTGATGACCACGCCATCCGGTACAGGTGACCGAGCGAGAACAGGGAGGCACCACGGGTGGTCACCGTTCGTAGTACTTCGTTGTGTCGGTCTGTGCGGTCGGGGAGGTTGTGCTGACGCAACTGGTATGCGAGATAGCGGCCAGCTTCCTCTGCGATGACCTTATGAACGAGGTCGGACAGCTCGGGGCGGTCGTAGGACCACATTGCGGACAGATCGAGCCCATCACGAAGGCAATGAACGAAGGTTTCGAGGCGGTTCTCGAGCGTTCCCATACCAGGAACGAAAAACCGAGTCTGTTCCGGATAGATGCTGGTTCCGAGCGTGGTTCCGAGCGTGGTTCCGTCGTCCCAGACGAACGCGTCGGTCGGCGAAGTGGGGTGGACGTGGAGCAGGTTGAAGTGCCAGGCGTCGACGAACAGCTGTTCGCTGAACGTGTTACTCGGAGCGATAGTGCTGTTATGAAACTCGATTGGATATATCAGGCCCGCCCGATCGCCGACAGCGTGCAGCACGGCAAGGGCACCCACCCTCGCGACGATCGGCGCCTCGCTGATCCGAGAGATCGGGTCTTCGTCGTCGACTGGGTACCTTTCGCTGATCGCGTCGCGCTGGGACTGCTCAAGTTCCCGCTTGGTCTCCATTGCAGCCGCATGTACTTGCTGCTCGGCGATACGTTTGGCTCGGTATTCGAGAGCCTTTGGGTGCAAGGTACTCGCCACTCGCTGCTCCACGGTGGTGTTGCACGCCCGACACTGGATGTCTCGACCCTCGATCGCTTCTTTAAGCGCGTTGCGTGAGGTCAATGTCAACTTTCCCTCGCACGACGCGGAGGAGTATGCGAGAGCTGTTGCCGTGACGGCTGCGGCGGCCGCGATATGTGCCGGCTGAGCCCATGGTGTGAAATCGAGCTCACCGGTTCGTTGCACCCATACGGGCGAGCCAGTATCCGGGTCGAGGCCAGCGAGCTCCCAGTAGGCAGTGCCGAGCTCGTGAAGCTGTTCGGGAGCAGCAGGGTTGAACTCGAGGTGAAGGTCGACGTCTGACGGACGAAGGGCACGGGGCATGCCGAATACTATCTGCCGACTCGATGAGCACCACCTTCGGGCCCGGGCCGATCGTCCGCTGACGAACACCCTGGCTGGACCCGGCGGCCCGCGCCCGACTTCCAGGGCGGACCGTGTGCTGAGTGGGGGCGTAATGGTGTTGTGACCTGGTGTGATGACATGTCCTCGGTTTGTGATGTGGGGGTGCCGGCGACGTGTCGGCGGGCGTACGGGTGTCTGCACCGCCATTGGGGAGCGTTTTTGAAAGTTGTTGTTTAACAGTAGTATTGAGTAATTGTCTGATAAACAAAGATTTTCATGATTTATGCACAGTTATTGGATTCTGAGAATCGTAATATACTGTAGAACAACAAAGCTGGAGTGTTGGAGATTTTCGAACTGTGTTAGTTTGTGAAAGGGTCGAGTGGTAGGATGGGGGATGTGACATGGAGAGGCACGGGAAGGCGAGTGGGTAGGCAGACGGGTGCATCCGCCTACTTTCCCAGCCTCGTTGGGGCGTGGGGAACCGAATCGAAATTGTCGATGAAAAATGCAGGCGAGAAACTAATCTCGGAAACTCAGAGGAGCGAAGCGACTCGATCGACGGCAACGGGAATAGACCCACTGCGAGCCGCGCAGCGGCTCCCTGGCGGGGAGCGAAGCGAACTGCACGCCTCACG
>NZ_WXYH01000164.1:0-3080 GCF_009872365.1 Rhodococcus sp. T7 | reverse complement strand
CCTCGACCGGCGTGGTCGGCGCCCGAAACTCCCGGACGACGAACGACGGCGCGGGCAACGCCCGTCGGTCGAGCTTCCCACTGGGATTCAACGGCAACTCGTCGAGGACCATCAGTACGTCGGGCACCATGTAATTCGGCAGCGAAGTACTCACCACCTCGAGTGCCGCCTCGACGTCGACGGTTCGCCCGCTGGTCGGCAGCACATAACCGACCAGCTGCTGACCGAGTTCACCGTCGCGCACGACCACCACGGCCTGGTCCACCGACTCGTCTGCCGTCAGTGCGGTCTCGATCTCCCCGAGTTCGATCCGCAGGCCACGGACCTTCACCTGAGAATCGGTGCGGCCCAGATACTCGAGGTTACCGTTCGAATTCCACCGCACCAGATCACCCGTGCGGTAGAGCCGCTCACCGGAGTCGGCAAAGGGACTGGCAACGAAACGTTCTGCCGTAAGCGCCCCGCGGGCGTGATAACCGCGGGCGACCTGGATTCCGGCGAGATACAACTCCCCCGGCACGCCGACGGGCACGCGGTGTAACCGGCGGTCCAGCACGAACGTGCGGGTGTTCCTTATCGGCCTCCCGATCGGTATCGGACCCGACACGCCCCGCAGGCAGCGATGCACGGTCGAGGTCACCGTGGCTTCCGTCGGACCGTAGGTATTGTCCAGCACTGCCTCGGTGCGCGCGGCGAACCGAGCGGTCAAGTCCGAGGGCAGCGCCTCTCCGCCGACCGAGACGTACCGCAGCGACCGCGGCAGTGCGAACGACGATTCCGCGAGGAACAACGCGAGCATCGACGGCACGAATTCCAAGATCGTGACGTGCCACCGGTCGGACATCCGCATCAGGTATTCGGGATCACGATGTCCGCCAGGCGCGGCAATCACCAATCGAGCACCGACCTGGAGTGGATAGAACAACTCCCACACCGACGCGTCGAACGCGATGGGCGTCTTGTGCAACACCGTGTCGCGATCGCCGAGCGCGTAGCGGCCACGCATCCACTCGATCTGGTTCACCACCGAGCGGTGGCTGACCGCGACGCCTTTCGGTCGCCCGGTGGATCCGGACGTGAAGATTACGTACGCGAGATTCTCGGGCCGCAGCGGCGCCCGCCTGGACGCGTCGGTCACCGTCTCCGTGTCGAAGACCGACAGGTCCAGGATGTCGACTTCGTCGGCGTCCACCGACGCCGGCAGGTCACCACGGTCCGTGGACGTGGTCAGCACCACGACGGGCTTCGCGGTCGCAATCACGTACTCGGTGCGGTGTGCAGGATGTTCCGGATCCAGCGGCAGGTACCCGGCACCGGCTTTGAGCGCGGCGTAAATGCTCACCATCATCTCGAGGGAGCGACTCATGCCCAGCCCCACCAGCGACTCCGGTCCCACCCCTCGTGAGATCAAGTAGCGAGCCAGCCGATTCGCGCGAGAATCGAACTCGGCGTAAGTCAACGACTGTTCCTCGAATACCACCGCCACCGCGTCCGGCGTCCGGCGTACCTGATCGTCGAAGAGCTGAACCAGGGTCCCGTCCTCGACAACCACGGCGGTGGCGTTCCATCGATCCATCGCCGCACACTCGTCGACGCTTCGCAACTCGATATCGCCGACCGGTGTGGTCACATCACGTGTGACCGCCTCGAGGATGGTGACGAGTTGGTTCGCGAATCGGGCGACGGACGACTCCTGGAACAGGTCGAGCGCATAGACGATCGATCCCTCGATTCCGGTCCGATGCCCCTCGGAATCCGAAGTGCCGGTGAAGTGGATCTCGAGATCGAGTTTCGCACCGACGACGTCCGTTTCCAGCGGGGCGATCTCGAGGCCCGGCAGAGTTATCCTGGGCCGGGCGAAATTGTGAACAACCAGCAGTACCTGGAACAGCGCCGAACGGGCCGTGGAGCGCGTGGGATTGAGGACTTCCACCAGGCGTTCCAGCGGAACGTCGGGGTTACCGAATGCGGCGAGGTCGACTTCCCGGACGTCGGCCAAAATATCTGCGAAGGATTTCGCGGGGTCGACGCGGGTGCGCAGCACCAGCGTGTTTCCGAACATGCCGATGAGGTCGTCGAGTGCCGCCTCGCCGCGTCCGGCGATCTGTGTGCCGATGGGGATGTCCTCAGTTCCACTCAGGCGGGCCATCAGCACTGCCAGCGACGCGTGGGCGACCATGAAGAACGTCGAGTTATATTCTCGTGCGAGCTGATCGATACGCGCGGCCAGATTCGGACTCAGGGTGAAGCCGACCTTGGCGCCGCGCGGCGATTGTACGGCCGGACGCAGATGATCCGTCGGCAACTCCACCATCTCCGGTAGATCCGCCAGAACCTCGGTCCAGTACCGCAGTTGTTCCGAGATCAGTGACTTCGGATCGTCCTGCGCGCCGAGAATCTCCCGCTGCCACAGGGTGTAGTCCGCATACTGCACCTCGAGCGGCGACCAGCCTGGCGCATGCCCCTCATGCCGGGCGGCATACGCCACCACGAGGTCGCGCGACATCGGCGCGGCCGAGCCGCCGTCGCTGGAAATGTGGTGCACCACCATCACCAGGACGAACTCGTTGCCGTCTAGTTGGAACAGCTTCACGCGCAACGGGACTTCCGAGGCCACGTCGAACCCGCGCCCGACAAAGTCGAACACGAGGGCATGGGCCTCCTCCGGAGCGACCCGCTCCGGCGTCACACTCAGCGAGAGCGCCGACGTGGGGACGACCACCTGAGACGGCCCTTGGTCCGAGTCCGGGAACATCGTGCGCAACGCTTCGTGCCGGTCGATCACGTCGACCAGTGCGGTCCGCAGCAATTCGATGTCCAGATCACCGGACAGCCGAATTGCCAGGGGTATGTTGAAGGCCGCCGACTCCGGGTCGAACTGATTGAAGAACCACATCCGCTGCTGCGCCAACGACAACGGGATCCGCGCCGGCCGCACCCGACGCGTCAACGCAGGCCGCCCCCCTTCACCGGCATGCTGCTCGGCCCGCACCGCCAGCGCCACGACCGTCGACGCCTCGAAGATCACCCGAACCGGCACACGGGTGTCCAACGCCGCACCCAACCGGGACGCCACCTGC
>NZ_WXYH01000163.1:0-3090 GCF_009872365.1 Rhodococcus sp. T7 | reverse complement strand
GTCGTACTTCTTCGGTGCAGGCATACCAGCATTCTCCTTGTTAGATCAGGAGTCTCCACCTCGTCCAGGACGGTTCATAGTGCACCGGGACCCAGTCCTGCTCGTCGATACTGTCGATCGCCCGGGTGATCCGGGGATTGCGGGTCATGCCCACGGAGAACTCGATACCCGCGGCGATCGCGGCACCGATGACGGCCTTGTTTCCGAACGCCGAATCACCGCGGGCCATGATCTTGCCCGTCGCGCCGCAGGCGCGTGCGGTGGTGATCGCCGAGCGCAGCTGGGAGGCGGCTCCGCGGCCGGAGCCGGTCTTGCCGCCGCGCAGCCGCATCTCGGTGACCACCGGGGCCGCCTGCGCGGTGGACAGAGTCGTGACCAGCGGGTTCAGGCCCTTGCGCAGCACGGTGCGGCCGGAGACCTTGGCGTGCCCATAGCTTGCGCCCTCCTTGGCGTGCCCGTAGACCGGGCGCAGCAGGGAATCGATGTCGAGGAACGCCCGGTCCTCGATACCCGGCAGCAGGGGTGTGCGGGCGGCGAGGGCGATCAGGTGTCGGCGCAGCACCGCCCCGAGCTGCAGGCTGTGCCCGAAGGTGAACTCGCGCAGAAAGATCCCCAGGGTCGACGGGGCGTAGACCTGGTCGAACAGGGCGGGCATCCCACCGGCCCGGAGCAGGTTCATATCGTCGATGTAGTCCGCCCCGGTGCACATCCCGGCGATGATCGAGGTCAGCTTCCCGACCGGGTTGGCAGCGCCCGATTTCACCCGGGCACTGTCGATGTCGACATGGACGTCGATCAACTCCGACAGTCCCGCCTGCTCGGCCAGTTCCAGCACCGGGACCAGCCCGGCCGACGACACGAGATTCGTCTCATCGAAGACAGCGGAGTCCGCGCGGAAGGTGTGCGATGATTTCAACTGAAAGTGCCTCGTGGTGTGGTGGACAGTCAGGACCTAGACACTCCCGATTATCCCAGCTCACAAGGCACTTTCCTCATCTCACACGCCGATCCACCATCGAGATCATCCGTCGGGTGGCCCGGGGGAATCGCACCCCCGGGCTCCCACAGATCCCGGCGTGACAGTCTCCCGTCACCGGGCTCTTGTCATTCTGGTCACCAGACGCGCGCGACCGAGGGAACCCATTTCCAGTGCGCGAACAGGCGGGGATACCGTGCGGTGATCCCCTGCCAGCACTCGATGGCTTTCTTCTCGGCCCGCAGCCGTCGATATTTCTTGCGGATCCACCGCACCAAGTAGGCGTTGATGCGTGAGAGGACTTGATACATTGCGGAGCGGTGAAACGCCCCGTAGTACTGCATCCAGCCCCTCACGATCGGATTGATGCGTTGCGCGAGGTCGGCGAAAGTGTGACCAGTGCGGGTGTGCAGCCGCCAGGACCGCACCGCCGCACCGATCTTCTTCACAGCAGCCTTGCTGATCGCGGGCAAGAACGCGCTGAAATGCTGCCCGTGCTTGTTCCGCGCCCTGCGCTGGCGGAATGTGAACCCCAGGAACGTGAACGACGTGTGCTCATACGAGCCACGTCGCGTGCCGTCCTGGCAGTAGACGATCCGTGTCTTGTCGGGATGCAACCGCAACCCGACCTGTCCCATCCTGTCGCCGATCGCGGCCAGCACCCGCTTCGCTTGATGCTCGCTGGTGCAATGCACCACCGCATCGTCGACGTAACGTTCGAACGCGATACCCGGAAATTCCCGGGCCATCCACGCGTCGAACGCATAGTGCAGGAACAGATTAGCCAGCACTGGCGAGACCGCAGACCCCTGCGGGGTCCCCCGGTCTCGTTGTTGCAAGACCCCGTCGGCCTGCTGCAGCGGCGCCTGAAGCCACCGCTTCACATACAACAGCACCCACGGTTGGTCGGTGTTTGCCTCGACCGCTTTGACGATGAACTCCCAAGGCACGGTGTCGAAGAACTTCTCGATATCGAGGTCGATGACCCAGTTGCTCTTCCAGCACCGTCTCCGGCACGCACCCACCGCATCGAGCGCCGACCGGCCCGGGCGGTAGCCGTAAGAGTCCGGATGGAAGATCGGTTCGACCCTGCCCTCCAACCTCCTGGCCACCACCGTTTGAGCGACGCGATCGGCCACGGTGGGCACCCCTAGAATTCGGGTTCCCGCGCCGTGCGGCTTCGGTATTTCCACCGCCAACACCGGAGGAGGAAAGTAACTCCCCGAAGACATCCGATTCCACACCCGATACAGATTGTTCTTCAGGTCCTTCTCGAACTCCTCGATCGAGCACCCGTCCACGCCCGGCGCACCCTTGTTCGTTCTCACCTTCTCCCACGCCTCACGCACTTCCCACTTCGAAATCTCGAACGACTTGCCTGACGATGTCAGCTCGCCCATGCGACTCCTCCCGACACATGCCGGTTGATCGAGTGAACAAACCACGAATGACCTGGCCCCTTGGCTCCACCGCCACCGCGTCAAGCAGCGGTCTCACAGCTACTACGGGCCAGTCCGCCGGCGCGGACCCGCATCGGTACTCGATCCCTCACGGTTTCAGCCGCTCGGAACACTCCCTCTCACCCATCCTCGAACCTTGGGGATGGACAGTATCGGGCCACGCCTTCTCACGTTCCACGTAAGAGCGGCAGATCGGGCTCACGTCGCCTGTATGCCGGACACCGCCTGGCCAGTATGCGGGACTCCCGCCAGACTCCTCCCGGGGCTATCCGTATACCCCGGTTTTGATGTCATCCGAACCTGTTACGACATTTCAACAGCTGTGACGCTCGTCTTCCCGATCCCTGCCTGACGCATCACGTGCGCCTTTTCCCACATCGCTCACCACGACGGTCTTCAGCCAACGCAGCAGTGGGCGGCTTGAAGCCCTCCCCCGCAGGACGGCTCCGAGGGGCCATACACCCTCATCTCTTACGCAGCACCGCTTCAAGAAGCTCTTCCTACATCAAGCTCCTTTCCACGTTCGTGACACACACGGATTCAGGCTTAGAGCGTGTCTCATGTGGATGAAGTGACCTGTGGGACATAATGTGACGCGTGGTAGATGAGTTGTCACTGAGGTTGGTTCCGGATGCGTTGTGGGAGATAGTCGAA
>NZ_WXYH01000162.1:0-3094 GCF_009872365.1 Rhodococcus sp. T7 | reverse complement strand
GTGGTCTCTTGCCTGCACCGACACGCTTCCCCTACCTCAACGTACGCAGTCGAAACCGTTCAGCCCCGTACGTGCCCCACGAGTCTCGCGGGGCCACCTAGTGTAACGCGAACCCCGCCCGGATTCATCCCGGTTTTCGCCGGGAGTGTCGACGGACGTATTTCAGCTGGCCACGGCGATCATTCCGACGGCAGCGAGGGCGAGGAGCATCCCCGCCTGCTGCATTCTGCTCACCCGTTCACCGAGCATCACCATCGCCAGCAGCACGGTGGCCGCGGGGTACAGCGACCCGATGACGCTGACGAGTGACAGCAGCCCGCCCTGGAACGCGTACATCATGGCCGCGTTGGCAAGAACGTCGAGGAAACTCACATACACGGCGAGTTTGAGGGGTTCGCCGTGCGGCGGCACGAAGTGGCCGGCGGCCAGGGCGACGAGCCAGACCACCGCGGTCGCCGCGGCGCGGGACACGGCGAGCGCCCACATCCCGCCCTCGTCGCCGATCTGGTGCAGCGAGACGAAGGACAGCGCGAACGCGATGCCGGATCCGACGGTGAGCAGTGCCACGGTGCGGGTGAAGCGCAGCACCCTGCCGCCTGCCACCTCACCCGCGGTCTCGTCGGGCGATTCCCGGCTGACGAGGACGACGGCGACGAGGGCCACCGCGATTCCGATGTACGCGACGGGCCCGGGCCGCTCGCCGAACGCGAGCCCGATCAACACCGGAATACCGGCGACCAGCACGGCCGTCAGCGGCGACACCACCGACATCGGTCCCGACGCCAACGCGAGATAGAACCACCAGACCGCCACCCCGCCTGCCACTCCCGCCACCGCACCCCACACGAGGGAGGACGAGGTGAGGGTGCCCCCGGCGAACGGGGCGATCATGAGGACGATCAGCAGCGACAGCGGATAAGACACGATGACGACGCGCAGCGCCGCCACTCTGCGGGACGCGACTCCCCCGACGAAATCGCTCACGCCGTATCCGATCGCGGCCACGAGCGCGAGCAGGATGGACGTCAGCGCATGCCCTTGACTCGGCGTCCGAGTTCGCGGGTCACCTCACGCTCGGCGGTCCGCCTGGCCAGGTCCTGGCGCTTGTCGTAGTCCTGCTTACCCTTGGCGAGCGCGAGCTCCACCTTGACCTTGCCGTCGGAAAAGTACATCGACAGGGGAACCAGGGTCTGGTTGCCCTCGCGGGTCTTGCCGACGAGGTGCTCGATCTCCCGTTTGTGCAGCAGCAGCTTCCGGGTGCGGCGCGGCGAGTGGTTGGTCCACGTGCCCTGCGTGTACTCGGGGATGTGCAGGGAGCGCAGCCACACCTCTCCGTCGTCGACGGTTGCGAACGCGTCGACCAGCGACGCCTTGCCCTCGCGCAGACTCTTCACCTCGGTACCGACGAGCGCGATCCCCGCCTCGTAGACGTCGAGAATGGTGTAGTTGTGACGCGCCTTGCGGTTGGTCGCAATGACCTTGCGGCCCTTTTCCTTCACGTTCCGGGCCTTTCAGTCCGCGATGTCCGAGGTGAACAGTTCGTACCCTCCAGCATAGGAGAAGGCGCAAACCGAATTATTCGCGGACGTACAAGCGCAGGGTCACGTACGCGGTGACGGCCGCCATGCCGACGCCCACCAGCACCAGCACCGGCGCCACGAACAGCACGTCGCTGTTGGAGATCCGGGCCACGATGTTGGCCTCGTAGACGTCCGCGAGCACGTCGTCGATGAACATGTTCTTCGCGGTGAACAGGCCGACGATGGCGAGGATTGCACCCACCAGCGCAGCGACCACAGCCTCGAGCAGGAACGGCAACTGCGTGTACCAGCGGGTCGCACCGACCAACCGCATGATGCCGACCTCGGTGCGACGGGTGAAGGCCGCGATCTGAACCATGTTCGCGATCAGGAGAATTGCCGCCACGGCCTGCACGATCGCGATCGCGAACGCGGCGTTGCGCACCCCGTTGAGGACGCTGAAGAGCCGCTCGACCAGTTCGCGCTGATTGAGGACGCTCTCGACGCCCGGCCGGGTGCCGAAGTTCTCGTTGATCACGCCGAACCGCTCGGGGTCGCTGAGCTTGACCTTGAACGAAGCGGGAAAGCTGTCGGGGCTGACGAGTGCGGCGAGTTCGGGCTGATCCTTGAACACCCGCTCCGTCGCGTCCTTCACCGCGTCGTCCCGGTTGAGGTACTCCACCGACACCACCGACGGCGTGTCCTCCAGTTCCGTGCGCAGCGACTTGCAGATCTCCCCCTCGCAACCCGGGTCCGAGGTGGAGATGTCGTCGGTGAGGAAGATCTGCACCTCGACGCGGTCCAGGAAGATCTGCTGGGTCTTGCCGGCCATCTGCACCACCAGCAACCCGCTCCCGAACAGGCCGAGGGAGATCGCGGTGGTGAGGATCATCGCGATGGTCATGGTGACGTTGCGACGGAGTCCGGTCAGGACCTCACTGAAAATGAAACTGGCACGCATCGGGGAATCAGAGTCCTTCGTAGGAGACTTGGGGACAGTACTGAAGCTTGGAGTGCAGGGAGGGCGGCTAACGCCCCACGCCGTACACACCCCGAGCCTCGTCGCGCACCACTCTGCCGAGGTCCAGTTCCACCACGCGACGACGCATCGAGTCGACGATGTGATGGTCGTGGGTCGCCATCACCACCGTCGTTCCGGTGCGGTTGATCCGTTCGAGCAGCAGCATGATGTCCTGGCTGGTCTCCGGGTCCAGGTTGCCGGTGGGCTCGTCGCACAGCAGCACCAGCGGCCGGTTCACGAACGCCCGCGCGATCGCGACGCGCTGCTGCTCACCACCCGACAGTTCGGTGGGGAGCCGGTCCGCCTTCCCGGACAGCCCGACCATCTCGAGCACCTCGGGGACGGTCCGGGAGATCATCGCGCGCGGCTTCCCGATCACCTCGAGCGCGAACGCGACGTTCTCGGACACCGTCTTCTTCTGCAGGAGCCGGAAGTCCTGGAAGACGACGCCCATGCTCTGCCGCAACTTCGGCACACGCCGGGCCGACAGCTTGTTGACATGGAAATCCGCGATGCGAATGTCGCCCGACGTCGGCGACTCCTCCTTGAGGAG
>NZ_WXYH01000161.1:0-3117 GCF_009872365.1 Rhodococcus sp. T7 | reverse complement strand
TTCGCGCCGTTCTCACAGAACTCCGCGTGCTTGCGGTGCCCGGGGGTTTCCGGCCACGCGCAGCCCGGGCAGTCGAATCCCTGCCGCTGATTCAGCTTCATCAGGGTCCGGGCCGTACGCACCGGACCCATCTGCTCCAGCCCACGCTTGAGCGAGACCAACACCGCAGGAACACCTGCCGCATAGGACTTGTTCCCAGATACGACAAGCTCGGATTTATCGATTTCGTGCAAAGGGTTGAGCATTGGTCACGCTTCCATGGACTGGGCTGGGTAGCGGCGAACGAGGTTCAATGTATCGCTTCCGACAGGACACGTTGCGGACTACATGGCCGTCCGTCACGCTTCGCCGCCAGTTTCGCACGAAGGGTGGTTCGCTCAGCGACTGACAAACTTCGTGAGGCAACGGAATCGAGAAGTTCGAGAAGCCGTTGTTCATATCTGAGCGGTGACATGCCGAAGCCGATGAGAATTTCTTCGGCCGGGGGCCCCCCGTAAGGCAACCATCGGCATGCGAGCTTGAGGATCGCTGCATCGACACTGCTCACGAACCTTGTCCCCTTTATGTGTTTGTGGTGTCAGGACGACCCACCGTCAATCAACTCTTAAGTGGCGCGGTACTCGCGTCGTCAGTCCGCTGTTTCCAGAGTGATTCGACGCCTGTAGAGCACACACAGAAAGATCCAGGTGCAAACCATCCCCGTCCCGTGAAGTTGAGCATCGACGCCGACAAGTGCAGCCCGTGAGATACCTCGTCCGGATGGAAGTCGCGGAAACGGTGTCGCTCGCACAGCAGTCGGTCAAGGACGTCTGCATAGTGGCCTGCACATAGGCACCTGTCGTAGTAGTAGCTGGGTGTCGAGGCTGACATACCGGCATTCCACATATTTTCAGACCCGATGTCGCAATACTACACTTTGCCCGCGACGCTTGGGATCGCCGCCGCCGGCGGGCCATGTACCGACTTCGCCGACGGGTTCGACGCGATGCCGGCGGGCTGACAGGCGACCCCCGGCCGGGTCGGGACCCGGCAGCGTAACGAGACACCGCCCGGCCCGATCAGCTGCTCGCTCGCTACTGCGAACCGTTGGTCGCGCCGGCGACCGCGGAGACATAGCCATCGGCAAGTGCCCCCAGGGACGCACGCGCCATCGAAGAGAGAACCACCGCGATGTTCGACGGCCGTTTCGCACCCCCCGGACGGGACGTGTCCGACGAGATCAGACTGTGGACCGCCCGCACAGCCGAGGCCAGCTCTTCCCTGGTCCGTCCGGGATATCCAGCACCGAGGGCGCGGATCCACCGATCCACATATGCTCGCTTCCTCCGCATGATGTTGGCGCGATACACCTGCGACAACGTCGTCTGTTCACGGTTCCAGATGATCGTGAGCTCCGGATTCTCCATCGTGAACTCGACGTGAGCGGCAATCAAACGTTCGATCTCGAACTCCGGGGAATCGGTGGGCTCGCCGATTCTCACCAGCAGTGCATCGAGAAGCCGATCGAACAGCACAGCAAGAATTTCCTCCTTGCTGGAAAAATGCCGGTAGACAGCCGAACCCGTGATACCTGCCGCCCCCGCGATGGCATCGACGCCGACCCCGTCGAAACTCCGCTCGGAGAACAGCTGGGTCGCCGCTGTAAGGATCTGATCTTCTCTTGACATACTGCAATCCTATGATGGGTACTCACTGGAAACGCGCGTTCACCTGTTCCTGGTCACACCGTCATCATGCCCCCGCCAACGTCGGATTCGACGACGACCTCGCCGGCGAGGCCACCCGCGTGAGCAACCGCATCCGAGGACTGCTCACTGGAATCCATCCGGCTCGAACGGGTCCTCGGACCCCACATCACCCATCCGGCGGTCCTCGAGATCCTCTCCCGCTGCGGCGGACCAGCCGGGATTCGCAAAAGCAGGCAAGCGAAAACTCACCGCGATCGCAGTCAAGCACGCGCCCCGCATGGGCACCCGACTCGTCGACAAGATCCTCACCGCCCTCGACGAGCAGACAGTGGTGGTCCCCGGCACCCAGGCCGCCGAGACGATCCTCCCCAAACTTGCCGACACCCTGAAAGAGACTCTCCAACAGCGGAAACGGTCGCCGAAGACGTGGAAAGGGCCCCCGATGACCACCCTCTTTCCCGGGTCCTGACCTCGATGCCCGGCAACGGTTTCTTCGGCGGCAGCCCGGTCCTGATCGAGGTCGGCGACGGCTCCGCCTTCGCCTCCGCCGCCCATATGGCGGCCTACGCCGGCATCGCACCTTCTCACCCGTAAATCGGGGCTCCTCGATCCGTGGCGAACACCCCGCCCGCTCCGGCAACAAAAAGCTCAAACGCGCCCTGTTCCTGTCGCGTTTTCCGCCCTCCACGACCCCACCAGTCGCGCCTACTACGACAAAAAGCGTGCCGAGAAGAAGAAGCTTGGGCGCGGCCCTGATCTGCCTCGCCCGACGCCGTTACGATGTCCTCTACGCCATGCTGAAGAACAAGGAACTCTACCGGGTACCACTTCCTCAGCGGCTTGACGGGAACCATAGGGACACCCCCCGCCACGACCGGCCGTATCCGATGCCCGAGGCTCTGGATGGAGGCGGCGTAGCCGGCGAAATCCGCCATCTCGTGGACGCCGCGGTCCGCGCGATTCGGGCCGGCTTCGAAGGAGTCGAGATCCACGGCACCGGAGGCTACTTACCGATGCAGTTCCTTTCGTCGTCGACCAACCGGCGCACCGATGCCTACGGAGGCACCACCCAGAACCGCGCACGTTTTCTGCTCGAGTGCATCGAGGGCGCCGCCGAGCGGGTCGGTCCGGAGCGAGTGGGAGTCAAGCTCTCCCCCGGTTTCTACTTCAACGACGTACACAACGTCGACACCGCTGAACTGTATGCATATCTGTGCGGGCAGGTCCGATGGGGCTTGTTTTCGCCGACTATCGCGGTCACCACTCCGAGGAGGGCATCGACCCCATCGGCTTGGTACACCAACATTACTCCGGAACCATCATCGCCAACGGCGGTTTCACCAGAGGTTCCGCCTAGAGCGTGTCTGCTATTTGCGGACACGGTGATGAATAACAATCGCGCCGAGGAGTACGCCACCGAGGAAGGTGG
>NZ_WXYH01000160.1:0-3128 GCF_009872365.1 Rhodococcus sp. T7 | reverse complement strand
GGCACCGCCCGGGGGCACGTGAACAGGATCAAGATGCTCACACGACAGATGTGCGGGCGAGCCAACTTCGACCTACTCCGCAAAGGCGTCATCCACGCCGGATAGTCAAGCACCCCACAGTAATCATGTGAATTGTGCCAGACCCGCTCCTCTGCGGGTTGAGGCGGAAGGTGCGGTTCAGGCGGCTGCGCCGCGATCGCCGATGGGGCGTCGTCTGCGGGAGGTCTCCTTCAGGACCGCTCGCTGGAAGCGGCCGCCGGGCGGGTAGATGTCGATTCCTGGCGCCACCACGTCGTCGATCAGGTCGAGAACTTCGTCGCTCAGCACGAGATCGGCCCCCTCGACGAGGTCGAGAAGTTGGTCCTCGTTGCGAGGACCCACGATCACCGACGACACGGCCGGGTGGGACGCCGCGAACGCGACTGCCAGGTGTGGCAGCGTGCAGCCGATGCTGTCGGCGATCTCGACCAGCTTCTCGACGATGTTCAGCTTCACGACGGTCTCGGGTTTCGTTGGGTCGAACTGTGCCGGTCGCCTGGCAGCGCGACCGACGGACAGATTGACAGACTTGCCCTTCCGGTACTTTCCGGTCAGGAACCCGGACGCGAGAGGGGCCCACGTGAGGGTACCCATCCCGTACTTCTCACAGATCGGGAAGACTGATGCCTCGGCGCCACGGGTCATGATCGAGTACGGTGGTTGCTCGGTCCGGAACCGTTCGTAGCCTCGGGTTGTCGCGACGTGGTGGGCGTCCACGATGAACTCCGGCGGGAATGAGGAGCAACCGAACGCCCGGATCTTGCCCGCACGTACCAGGTCTGTGAGTGCCGAGAGTGTGTCGTCGATGTCCGTGCTCTCATCCGGCCTGTGCACCTGGTAGAGGTCGATCCAGTCGGTGTCGAGGCGGCGGAGGCTGTCCTCAACGGCACGCATGATCCATCGGCGCGAGTTCCCTCCCCTGTTGGGACCTTCCCCCATCGGGAAATGGAACTTCGTCGCGAGGATGACGTCGTCGCGACGCCCCGCCAGGGCCTTGCCGACGATCTCCTCGGACTCGCCGTCGGAGTACATGTCGGCGGTGTCGACGAAGTTGATACCGCGGTCCAACGCTGCATGAGTCGCGCGGACGCACGACCCATGGTCCGCGTTGTTCGCACCACCGAACATCATGGCGCCGAGGCAAAAGGCGCTCACCTCCATCCCGGTCGTTCCGAGCTTGCGCGTCCGCATCAGACAGTGACCTCCTCGCCGCTCGTCGTCGAAGCCGGCTTCTTGCGCCACTCGACGGCCCCGTCGGCGACCGTGGCATGAGCGACGCCGCTGTCAAGGTGGATCTCGGCCCAGTGAGCGTGATTGATCTGGTGAAGGCTGAAGCACGCATTGAGAGCGTTGTAGAAGCCCTGGATGTCCTGGGTCTGATTGACGGCCTCCTTGATCATCAAGGCCGTCATCGTCGGGCGCTTTGCGATCTCGCGCGCGTACTCCAGCGTCCGTTCCTCGAGCTCGTCCGCCGGGAAGATCTGGCTGACCATACCGATCCGGTGGGCCTCCTCGGCATCGACGGATCCGCCCGTCAGCATCAGTTCCTTGGTGCGCCGAGCACCGAACTCCCACGGGTGTGCGAAGTACTCGATGCCGCACATGCCGAGACGCGTCCCGACCGGGTCACAGTAGGTCGTACCCTCGGCAGCCACGATGAGATCGCATGACCAAGCGAAGGTCAGTCCCGCCGCAAAGATCTGGCCCTGAGTCTGCGCGATGGTGATCTTGCGAAGGTTCCGCCACCGCAGCGAGTTGCCGTAGTAGTAGTGCCACTCCTGGATCATTCGCTTCTCGGTGCTCTCCCGCGTGGCGCCGTTGATCTGGAACGTGGGGTGCTGGTCGGGACCCTCACCTCGCTCGATCGCGCGGTCCGGCGTGCCCATGTCGTGACCGGACGAGAAACAGTCACCGGTGCCGGCAAGGATGACCACACGGACCGTGTCATCGGCCTCGGCGGCCAGCATCGCCTCGTTCACCTCGACGAGCAGACTACGACTTTGCGCGTTGCGATACTTGGGCCGGTTCAGGGTGATCCGTGCAATGGTGCCCTCGTCGAGCAACTCGTAGGTGATGAATCGGTAATCCGTCATTGGTCCTCCTCGTTCGGTATTGGTCCTCGCTCCGCCGACCAACGGTCAGTCATGACGAGAGTCCAAGGTTGATGTATTGCGTCCTGAATTACCTGCCGGCGTCGACTGGGACGGGTGGGCGCGCTTGCCTGCCGAACCGTGCATCGCCTCGGATCCGTGTATTCGGGTGCAGGCACAAGTGAGTCGAGTGCTAGCGGGCGACCTGTTCGGCCTCTTCGACGTGCTTCTCGTTGACTGCCGCCCGATCTGCTGGGCCGCGAGCAGCGTCTGCGCCAGCCGTAGGGCGTGTGTGAGGACCCGGAGCGCCTCGACTTCATCCGCGATGGGTCGACCGGGCACATCCGTAAACCCGACGGATGCCTGGCGGCTCGTCAGGTCCGACGTCGACAGCGGCGTGCGGCTCACGCCCCGCTCGGCCGCATCGACGGCGAAGAGCGCGACGCCAGCGTCTGTGCGTGCGGCACCCAGCAGCAGGTCTGCGGTTGCTGCGCCGGGCATGACGTCGGCTTGCCCGCTGAGGACCCATGCGACACCATTCGGTGTCACCGTCACCGTGCCCTCGTCCGGTGACACTTGACCAGTGAGGGACGGGACGGCGAGCGTCGCGGCCCGTCCCGGCGGATGCGCAGCAACAACCGCTCTGGCCACATCGGCGATCACAGATTCGTATTCGATGCCTCGGCCTGTACTTGACATCCGTCTTCCTCTGCTCGATACAGCTTGAAGCATCTTGAACATTACTAGAACATCGCTTCAAGAAGGCTAGTGTGTAACGTGCGACACACGTCTGCATACCGATCAGGGCTCGCTACTTGGCCCAACGGGCCTGCCGAAGAAGACGCACAGTCCGGTGTTCGTTCGGGGCTGCACAAGCGGGCATACAGCCGTGCTAGCGCATGGAGTGCTCATGCTCTCGAAGTTACGGAGCTAATCACGGTAATCCCGGTCCTACGTCGGTCATCAAGAAGGGTGCTCCGATGCAAGAATAAGGCTTGC
>NZ_WXYH01000159.1:0-3243 GCF_009872365.1 Rhodococcus sp. T7 | reverse complement strand
GCGGGAGCACGACGACTCCGACGGGGATCAAGCCGCGGCGTAACTCCCGTTGGACTCAAACACCTTGACAAGTTCCGCCGAGAACATGTATTACCTCGATACACACCGTGACTGTCACGCCTGCCGTACAGGTATCTACGGCTCACGGATTACGCCATTGCCGGTTCTGCTGTCCGCCTCCGCCGCTCAGCGCCAGGAAAATCGAAGTCATCCGACACGTGTTTGGGAGGGTATCGAAGACCCCCGATCACGAACTAGTGGTGCGTCTCGGATTTAGCTGATCTTTTCCAGTGCGACGCGGCCGCGCGCAACCTTGGCGAGGATCGATTCGGCGGTGGCGGTCCATTCGTACGGTCGGGGGTGTTCATTATGGGCGTCGAGGTATTCCTCGATCGAGACGATGAGGTGCGGCACGGAGTGAAATACCCCGCGCCGCAGAGCTTTATCAGTCAACTCTCGGAACCAACGTTCGACCAGATTGAGCCACGACGAGGAGGTGGGAGTGAAGTGCAGGTGAAACCGTGGATGCTTGTCGAGCCAGGTCCGGACCTTCTCGTGTTTGTGGGTGGCGTAGTTGTCCAGGATCAGGTGGATCTCCAAGTCCTTGGGCACCTCGCGGTCGATGGTCCGCAGAAATCTCAGAAACTCCTGGTGACGGTGCCGCGGCAGGCGCTGGCCGATCACCTTGCCGGTGAGGACGTCGAGCGCGGCGAACAAGGTGGTGGTGCCGTGACGCTTGTAGTCGTGAGTCATCGTTTCACCCCGGCCTTTGATCATCGGCAGCGAGGCCTGGGTCCGGTCGAGGGCCTGTACCGACGACTTCGCCCCCGCAAGCGGGAGGGACCCCCAGTCCGCGCACAACACGATCGCCCGCTCGGGCGGGTTCAGATACAGACCGACGACGTCGACGAGCTTTTCCTCGAACCGGGGATCGTTCGACAGCTTGAACGTCTCGACTCGGTGCGGCTTGAGTCCGCGAGCGGACCAGACGCGCTGGACGGTGTCCTTCGAGACTCCGACATACTCTGCCATCGTCCGGCAACTCCAATGAGTCTCGCCTTTCGGGCGGTAGTTCTGCGTCAGGTCCACGATCTCCTCGATCTTCGCCTGCGGGATCGACGGCTTGCGGCCACGCCCCTTGCGCACCTCACCCAACCGTGCGAGGCCGTCCTCGTCGAAGCGTGCCCGCCAGTTCGCCACCGACCCTGGCGAGACCGACAACGCCTGCGCGATCGCCGTGTTGGCCACACCATCGGCCGCCATCAACAGCGCCTTGGCCCGCACCACCTCCCGGTGAGCACCGGACTGCGAGCGCGCCAACGACTCGAGCACAACGCGCTGCCCATCGGATATCTCCAGAGCGGGTACCGGGTTCCTCATGCAGGGATTCTATCGAATTGACAGTCAATTATTTGCGAGACACACCACTAGAATGACCGGCGCACCAATTCCTCGGCGTTTCGTACAACCTGCCCAGGCACGTCGGCGTGCGGCGCACTTGACGATCGCCGGCCGCGCCGTGAATGTTCGGGAATGCTCCTTTCGGGGGGGTGCGCAATCCCTTCAGTACGGGTTTGTGTTGTTGCACAATCATTTTGACGTCTGGAGTGACGGCGACTGTCTACGGTGGGAGGACTCGGTGAGTGCCACGGCATCAGCGATCCCACGTATCACCTCGGAGGTTGCGAGATCAACGTCCAAGATGTTGTGTCGTGAGGCTCACTGGACCCCGCGGCCTCACTGTGGCCTTTCGGTGAGGCAGGTCTTGATACCAGGATTCGTCGACCTGCTCGCGTTGCGGAGTGCCGGCTGGTGCGAGAAGCGATTTTCTACTTCCCGCATAGCCTTCCGGTCAATCCCGTCGAGGGGGAGGGCATGCGTCGCGGCGGTCCTCCCGCGCTCTCACCAGGTGATTGGCAGAGTGTCGAAGGCGTGTAACGAGACGCTCTGCTTGCGGACAGCGCGAGCCCAGTCCACTCGGTGGTCGGGCAGACGCTCGAAGAGCACACGCAGCATGATCTCGAGGTTCGACTGCGCGAGCACGGAACCGATGCAGTGATGCCGACCGTAGCCGAAGACGACATGGCGGGCCTCGCCCCGGCCGGTGGTTGCTGCCTGCGGGCACCCGCGAAAGGCGCCTGCCCCTATGCCAATATCTGCGAGCACTGCCCGAGCTTTCACACCGACGCCACCCACCTCGCCGTCCTCGCCGCGCAACGCGTCGACGCCCACGACCTCGCCGAAGACGCAGAACGGCGCGGATGGATCGACGAAGCGGAACGGCACCGCACCCTCGTCTCCCGACTCGACGCCCTGATCGCCCAGGCAGAGACCGCGTGAGCAAAAACGTCCTGGTCAGCGTCGAGCGTCTGCGCCGAATTCGCCACACCGGACAGCCGATCACCTTCACCGCCGCGATCGACTACCTTCCGCCGATCGACTACGAGACGCGCTACCGTGAACTGTGCTCCACCGTCGCCTCGATCCTCGAGGTGGCCTGAACGAAGTCTCCGCTCGATCCAGGGCGGTTCAGAAGACGGTGATCCGCCACAGCGCCGACCTGCGCTCACCGAGACCACGAGCACCAACGACGGGATCGCCAATCCCTGCTCGGCGACTCCCGACCCGACCGAAGGTGGCCTGGCCGACAGTCGCGGCCACGCCGCCGTCCACGATTTGCTCTCGCAGGGAAGAACGACCGATGCCCAAGACCTGCTGCCAACCACGCGGACGGCCGTAGTCTGCTCGACGAGTACGCACCCTCTGCGGGAACGTGTCGCCGCCGGATGTGTCGACGCGACAGTCCTCACGCGCGAGATCTCCGAACTTGGCGGCTACGGCGCACCGCCCACACCGCACCGCCCTCGAGGCCGGCCGAGCCCAGCGTCCTCAGGTCACCGGGTGGCTGACCCGACGACCGGACCGGCTCACCGATGAGGACCGGGTCGGGCGCGACGCGCTCCTGGCGCGCAACCCCGCGCTCGCCGCCACCGGTCGACTGGTCCGGGATTTCGTCGAGATCATGGTCGATCGGCGCGGCGACGACCTGAACGCCTGGATCGGCCGCGCGCGGCGAGAAGGATCGTCGGCATTACGGTCGTTCGCTGCGGGCCTGGTCCGTGATCTCGACGCTTTCACCGCGGGGCTGACACTGCCGCACAGTACTGGCACCGCCCGGGGGCACGTGAACAGGATCAAGATGCTCACACGACAGATGTGCGGGCGAGCCAACTTCGACCTACT
>NZ_WXYH01000016.1:0-25633 GCF_009872365.1 Rhodococcus sp. T7 | reverse complement strand
CCCCTCCCGAGTACCCGACCGGACCGCCGATTTCGGGCAGCGAAAGCAGGGCGTCCAGGGTGGCTCGCCATTCCGGGGAGCTCGATGGTGGCTGCGGCGAAGCCCTCCGCTGCGGCGTGCCGGGCTCGGGCCGCCAGTCGGGGATACATCATGTTCAGTCCACCGGGGTGGCCGGCCAGGATCAGTGGTGCCGGTGCGGATCCGGATGCGGATCGGGGCGTCCACAGGATGCCGGGGATCTCACCGAGGGTGAATTCGCGTTCGAGGACGTCGTCGTCGAGGCGCTGTTCGGGAGTGAAGTGCTGAAGTGCATGGTGTGCCTTTCGGGAGTGCTCGTGATCGGCGCTCCCGGACGACCTGTGGTCACCGGGTTCCGCCAACAGGTTTACGTGGAGGCCGTCGGACCGGATGCGCGGGGTCGCTGATCCGGTATGGACCACGCTTCCGCGAGCGGCGACTCCTCGGGTGGGATGTGCGGGAGTTGTTCATCGAAAGCATCTTTCGTGCATTCCTGCTAATCTTGCTGTGATACGTGCCTCAACTGATTGGCATCATCCATCATATTCGCCTCGAGGGAGAAGTTGTGGCGCACGGTCGTTACAAGGTTCGGGAGATTGCCCAGCAGGCGGGCCTCAGCGAGGCGACGGTCGACCGCGTGCTTCACAACCGCCCGGGGGTGCGTGAGGGAACCCGCGCAGAAGTCGCGCAAGCGATCGCCGACCTGGACAAACAGCGTTCCCAGCTGCGGTTGGCCGGGGCAAAGTATCTCTTCGACGTCGTCATGCAGGCGCCGCCGCGATTTTCTGAAGCGTTCCGCGATGCGGTGGAGGCAGAACTGCCGTCCCTCGCCCCTGCCGTGGTCCGGACCCGGTTCCACTTCCGGGAGACCGGCTCGGTGCCTGCCATGGTCGAGACACTGGACAAGCTCGTCAAACGCCCCTCGCAAGGTGTCATTGTCAAGGCGCCCGACACCACCGAGGTCTCCGACGCCATCGACCGGCTCACCGAGGCGGGGATCCCCGTCGTCACCTACGCCACCGACGTCCCGAACAGCAGTCGGGTCGGCTACGTCGGCATCGAGAACCGGGCGGCAGGGGAGACCGCAGCCTATCTGCTCGAACAATGGCTGTCCGACAGTGCGTCCAGTGTTCTCGTCACGTTGAGTAGCAACGCGTTTCGCGGCGAAGAGGAGCGCGAGATGGGATTTCGCGGTGCCTTGCGCCGCTCGGGCGGTGTCGGGGGGAGCGGCTCTCAGCGCACACTGATCGACATCTCTGAGAGCGAGGGTCTCGACACGACGGTTGAGCGTCTCGTCCTCGACGCACTCGAACGCAACCCGGACATCGAGGCGGTCTATTCGATCGGTGGCGGCAACATGGCAACCGTGCGCGCCTTCGAGAAACTCGGCCGCCGCTACCGCGTTTTCATCGCCCACGACCTCGATCGGGACAACAAGCAGTTGCTGCGCGACAAGAAGATCTCGGCCGTCCTCGATCACGACCTGCGGTCGGACGCGAACCTGGCCTGCCGCATGCTGATTCAGGGACGTGGCGGTATGTCGGGCGTTACCACGGTGAAGTCACCGATTCGGATCACCACCCCCTACAACATGCCCTGACCGTGGTCGCCGACCGGACTCAGGCTGCGCGGCGTGTCAGGACGAGCGGATCACCGTCGGTGATCGCGATCGTGTGTTCGCTGTGGGCGGTCCGCGAGCCGTCGGCCGATCGGATGGTCCACCCGTCGGGGTCGTAGACGATCTTGTCGGTGCCGCGGGCGAACCAGGGCTCGAGTGCGAGCGTCAGGCCGGGGCGCAGCACCAGGCCCCGGCCGGCCCGCCCCTGGTTGGACACGTGCGGGTCCTCGTGCATCGTTCGACCGAGTCCGTGTCCGCCGAATTCGGTGTTGACCGGGTAGCCGTAGTCGGCGGCGACCGCGCCGATCGCTGCGGAAATGTCGCCGAGGCGCCCGCCGGGACGTGCGGCGTCGATACCGGCGACGAGGGCGCGTTCAGTCGCCTCGATCAGCCGCTGGTCTTCCGCTCGGGGTGTGCCGACGATCAGGCTGCGCGCCGAATCGGCCACCCACCCGTCGACCGAGACCGCGATGTCCATGCTTAGAAGGTCTCCGTCGCGCAGGTCGTAATTGTGCGGCAGGCCGTGGAGCACCGCATCGTTGACGGACAGGCAGATGACGTTGCGAAACGGGCCGCGGCCGAACGACGGCGCATAATCCCAGTAGCAGGACACCGCCCCACGCTCCTCGATCAAGAGCCGGGCGCGGCGTTCGAGGTCGAGCAGATTCACTCCCACCAGAGCACGCTGTTGCAGGTCGTCGAGCAGTTCCGCGATGAACGCGCCGGTGGTGCGCATCGCCTCGATCTCCCGTGACGTCTTCAGTTCCAACACGCGCTCACCCTCCACATTTTCGCCAACAATCCGGTATAGAAATACCAGGCTAGTCGAATGTTCGGTATTTTCATACCGAGTGTGGTGTATCCTTGTCGAATGGTGCGATCCCCTTTGACTCCGCAGCAGCGTGCCGCCGGCAAGCGACTCGGCGCTTACCTCCGGCAGGCGCGAGGTGACCGCAAGCCCGCCGAAGTGGCACATGCCGCGTCGATCTCACCCGAGACCCTGCGCAAGATCGAGACGGGACGCCTGGCAACTCCGGCCTTCACGACGGTCGCCGCACTCGCGGCTGTGCTGGCGGTCCCGCTGGAGGATCTCGCCCAGATCTGCCTTCCCGACCTGAACCTTCAGGAGACCGGGTAGCAAGCGAGACGCCGCCGGCCACTTCGGCGGCGGCGAAGATTACTTCCTCCGCAGGTCGGCCATCGGATCGGCGGCCTCTGCCGTCGAATCCTCGCGATTCTCCGACCCGGCCGCCATCGCAGCCTCGAACCAGAGATGCGTAAAAGCCTTGTGGATCAGTGCATGGCACAGGTTGAACTCGAACCCAGACTGCCGATCTCCCGTTGTCTCAACCGATCTGGGTAATCGCTCCAACCGAGGTGGAACCGAGCAGGCAAACACGATCGGACGTTGCCGTCACTCGTCCTTCGGCGAGACGAAACCGAGATGGCGGCGCAGTGGTGCGGCTGCGGTCACGGCGCCGCCGAGGATGGTGATTGCTGCGATCGCGCCGAATCCGGCGGTGAGTGTGGCGACCGCGGCGACGCCTCCGACGAGGAGAGGTCCCCCTGCGTCACCGAGTTCGCGTCCGAGTTCGGCGGCGCCCATGGTCTGTCCCATCCTTTCGGCGGGAGTCGAACCAGCCAGTGACGCAAACGCCAACGGCGTGAGCAGTCCCGTCCCGGAGCCGATCGCCACTGCCGCGAGCAGTACTCCGGGCAGGCCGGGGAGCATCGCGCACCCGAGTCCGGTGGCGGTGAGAAGTAGACCCAGCGCGGTTCCGGGGTCGGCCGAGATTCGACCTGCGTCCAGTGCCCGTCCGGCACGTGGTTGCACGAGGGCGGCGCAGGCCGCGAGGACGGAGACCGCGGCACCGGTCGCCACCGAGCCGAGTCCGGCGGCGGCACCGGTGACCGGCAGGAATCCCACGCCCACGGACAGCGCCGAGGTTGCGAACGCGAGTGCGAGGGTGGGCCGGAGAAACGTCCGATCCGTCAGCCGGCGCGCCAGGTCCAGGACGGTCTGCCGGTTGCGCGGCAGGGGAGGCAGGACGGGCACCACACGCGCCGCCCATGCCGCGATGGTGACCGCGAGGACGGCCATCACCGTGAACAGCAGCGTGAGGCCGCCGAGCCACACCAGCACGCCGCCCAGCAGCGGACCGAGCGTGTAGCCGAGGCTCTTGTAGAAACCGTATGTTCCGAACGCGGTGCCGTGACCGGCTTTCGGGGTTATCCGTGCGACCAGTGCGCTCGCTGCCGGGGAGAACGCGGACGCGGCAGCGCCTTGCCCGAGCCGGGCCATCCACAGCCAGTTCGAGTCGCCGACTACGACGAACAGGGCGGAGGCTGCGGCGAATCCGATGAGTCCACCGAGAAGGACCGGTCGGGCACCGATCCGGTCGGCGAGTGTCCCGAACACGGGTTTGAGCACTACCTCTGCGCCGTCGTACAGCGCCAGCAGCAGACCGAGATACAGCAGGGAACCACCGGGGTCCTCGAGGTCGAATGCGAGGTTCGCCGCCACGGCATGCGCCCCGAAGGCGGTGGTGAAACCGGCTGCGTACAGCGGCCACATCCGCCACCGCACGGCTGGTGACGCGGCTCCGGTCATGGGTGTTCGCTGTCGGTGGCGTGCAGCGAGGCGATGACGCGTTCGGCGTAGTCCTCGAACAGCTGCGTGCAGTGCTGCAATCTCGCAGTCGCTTCGTCGGAATTGCAGGCGCCGAATACATCTCGTGCCTTCAGGTCGCGGTGCCAGCGACGCAGTCTTTCGAGGCTCTGTTCTTCCTCCTCCAGCTCGGCGAGGGTGAACTTGCGGATTCGTATCTCCTTGTCCAGTTCGGCCTCGTACTTTCCGCAGTCGGCGAGGAATTCGGTCCAGTCCTCTTCGCGGGCGGCGGTGAACATTGCCTCGAATCGTGCGCTGTCGCCGTCGCTGGCACCGGTGGCGTGCAGGAAGATGATCTCGCCCGCGGCGCGTTGGACCAGCTCGGTGGTGCGATCGAGGCCCGTCGTAAAGGCGGGAGCGCGCGGCACGGCCCACGTGCCCTGCCCCAGCGACAGCGCTCCGACCTTCCGCAGTTCCCGCCAGACCGCGACTCGATGTCGGGACGGTCCGGCGGGCAGGGTTACCAGTGCGATCAGCCAGCGTGCTTCGGTTCCCTTGTCCGTCACCAGGCGAATGTAACAGCCGCTACACCTGTCGACGTTCTACGCGCTACTTCTCTCGGTCGTCGATCGTGCAGCGGAGGGCGATCCCGCGACGAAGTCAGCCGGCGAGAGTGTTGCTGTTCGGTCGTGTCCGCTGTGGATGAAGATGGTTCAGCCGGTCAGGTTGGTCACGGTCGTGCACAGGGTGGCGAGGGGGTCGTCGCCCGCGATACCTTCACCACCGTTCACGGGCGATTGAGCGCGGACGGTTCAGGGTAGTCGGCTCGGTAGGCCGCACGGTCAAATCCATCCGTGGGAGTCGACGATGATGTCCAGACTGCAGGTCGCGATCGCGGTGATCGTGGGATATTGGCTGGGCCGGGCCCGCCACACGACGCTTGCCGCGGCGGGTGCCGGACGCCTTGCAGGCAGCCCGCAGGAGATGGTCGACCACGCTGCGAAGCTGCTGGAGGCATCGCCCGAGTTCGCGGCCCTCGACGAATCGGTGCGCGGTCAACTCCTCGATGCTGTGAGGGGGGCGGCCGTGACCGCCGGCACTGCTCGGAGTGACGTTGACGTCGACATCGATCGCCTGCTCCCCGGCGGCACTGACGAGCCACTCCGGGCCGCCGAAGACTTGGTCGAGGGCACCGCGGACATGGTCGACGATGTCCCCGCCGACGACACCGTCGAACACATCATCGACGGCGCCGAGACCGCTGCCGATGTGGGGAAGGAACTGCTCGGCGCCGGGGGGAAGCTGAAGCGCCGGAGGTTTGCGAAGAGTAGGAAATCGCAGGCCGCAGACCCGTCCGCCGACGCTGATGACGAGGACGACGAGGACGCCGGCGACGAAGCACCGGCCGACGAAGCACCGGCCGACGATGCTCCCACTGCAGATGACGGCAGCACTGACGCACCTGCGCCGTCCACCGCCGAGGTCCGGGCGTGGGCTCGCGAACACGACTTTCCCGTCTCCGACCGCGGACGACTGCGCGACGAGGTGTGGGGGGCCTATACCGCCGCCCACCCCGAGCGCTGAGTTCGGTGGGGCTTACGCAGCCTTCGCAGGTGACCTGCAAACTCTAAGTTGAAGTTACGCTCAACGTCAGAATTTGCTCGTCCCCGTCCCGCTTCCACGGCCGCACCACGAGCCCCACCTGGCAGGCCTCCTGCTCGACGGCGACCACACAGACTCCCCAGTTGACCTCCGCATTCGGGTACGACCGGATACGCTGATCGATCGCCGACTCGATGTCCGGCTGGTACATCGAATAATGGGCGTCGAATCCGCTGGACTGCCCGGACCAGTCCACCTCCAGCAACAATTCGCCGTCGCACCCGCGCCACTCGTACACCTGCTTCGGGGACGCGTCACGCAGTGCGAACTCGATATCGCCCGGGTCCGAGAGGATCTTCTCGCACCGAGCAGTCGGGACGCGGAGTCGGTGACCGACATCGCCTACCGGTGGGGATTCGTTCACCTCTCCCGCTTCGCGGCAGCGTACCGGCGGCGTTACGGCGAAACCCCTTCTGACACAAGGTTTCGTGCGATAAATCATTGATGCACGGATCAAAAGTCTGTCGACATCTCATGATGCCCCGGCGAATTGCGCCGCAATACAAGGCCGTACGTTCGGCTCTGAGGTCGGGTTGCCGGGGTTTCGTATACGATCTTGCGGCGCAAACCAAGCGCAGCCCCCGCCAACGATGGATATCAGCTGGCAGGGGCGCTACACGGACAGCCCGCCCGTAGTAATGAGCGGCGTATCAACGATTTTCGTGAGGCGCAGCGCGGAAGTCCATAGAGTGTGACCTATGCCATTGCATAATTTTCCGGCGACCTGAATTACCGACCGGTAGGTGTGATTTCGAAGTCCATGGCGCTTCGACCAAGCCGAAACCCAAACATGTGACATGAAACACACGTAATTCTGCGGAGAAGGTCGGCGCTCAGGTGTGAGTTGTGATTCGCTACCCCGCTCGAAGCCCGATGGAGGTATGGGTGTACGTATATCGGCCGTTGTGCCGGTGGCGAAGTCGGGCGAGTGTATGTGGTGCAGCGTCATCGACGTGGCAGTCAGGAACCCCTGCACGTAAAAGAAAGAGTTGTCATGGCATGGATCAGCAAGAAATCGGGGGCCGATCTATTGGATGCGTTACGTGTCAGCGTCATTGGCACCGTCGTGTGCGCGGGACTGGTCATGGGTGTGATTGTCGTGGCGATGTGGAACTTCCCGGTACCGGGCGTGTAGTCCGGCTATGAATCTTGTCCTTCGCGAGTGCCCGCGGTCGGGGGTGCAACACCAGGCCGCCGTCTGGCGATATAGCTGACGGGGGATTGATTGTGCCCGTGGGTGCGGGTGGGCGGTGACAGACGCGCGGCACCTGTGACGGGCGTCGTCCGGTGTGGAAGGAATTGGGAATGTTCGGGACGGGTTTGGGTGCGATGGTGGGCCTGCTGGTGGTTGCGCTGCTGGTTGTCCCCGTATCGTTCGGTGTGGCGGCACGCGCGGACGCGAAGGCCCGCCGTCTTTCGGAGTCACCTGCGTCCGATGTGAACGAGGGGCGATCGGTCGCCGTCGCCGAAATGACCGGTCGGTGCGATCGGTGGCGACAACTTGCAACCCAGGCGTGGCTGATCTGCGGCGGCGCCTCGCTGGTTGCGGTAGCGATCGTCGGTGTGCTGATCTGCGTCGGATGAGATCGCGAGCATCGGTCCGTCCGTCGATGCGGTCATCCTCCGGATGAATCGAAGCGGCCCGGTCGGAGTGGATTTCCGCTCTGACCGGGCCTCGCCGTGACGTATTGCAGGACACCGCTTCGGTCCCCGCCGCACTCGTCCGGTCGGTGGATCTCGGCGCAACACATGGCGCCAATCGCCGTCGGCCGGTGAGGATTTGGCTGGCGAAGAGTGCATCGGGAAGGTGCACTGGGTGTGTACCGTCGCGAGGAAATGGTAGATCCACCGGCCGGCCGCATCGCGGACATGTGATCTATACCACACATGTATTTCCTGGCCGTTCGATGGTCGCGCCCGGAAGGGCCAGGACTCGAGACCTTGCACATACAACCAATTGGTTGTATGTTTTGGGTGTGTCAGAGACAGATGAGGACCGGGCCGACGCCCTGTTCCACGCGCTTTCCGACCGAACGCGGCGCGACATCATGCGTCGCGTGCTGGCCGGAGAACATTCCGTCTCGGCACTGGCAGCGAAGTACGACATGAGTTTCGCTGCCGTCCAGAAGCACGTCGCCGTCCTCCAGCAGTCCGGCTTACTCGTCAAGCGACGCAGCGGCCGTGAACAACTCGCCACGGGCGATGTGGAAGCAGTGCGCGCGGTGTCGTCCATGCTCGCCGAGTTGGAACAGGTCTGGCGTGGCCGTATCGCCCGCATCGACGAACTGATCGCAACGGAACCGCAACGGAAGGAATGAACGATGCCTGTCACCAATGTCGGCCAGGACACCGACGCGTTGACCCTGACCATCACTGCCGAGTTCGCCGCACCCCGAGCGCGGATCTGGCAGATCTACGCCGATCCCCGCCAGCTCGAGAAGGTCTGGGGCCCGCCGACGTACCCGGCGACGGTCGTCGACCACGAGTTCGCCCCCGGGGGCCGGGTCACCTACTACATGACCGGCCCCGAGGGCGACAAGCACGCGGGCTACTGGAACATCATCTCCGTCGACGAGCCGACCGGCTTCACCTTCACCGACGGATTTGCCGATGCGGACTTCACCCCGGTGGAATCGATGCCGGTATCCACCAACGAGTTCTCCTTCGAGGACAAGGACGGCAGCACCGTCGCCACCTACGTCAGTACCTACGCGACCGCCGAAGGTCTCCAGCAGGTGCTCGACATGGGCGTGGTCGAGGGATCCTCGCAGGCGATCGGCCAGATCGACGACCTGATCAAGGGTTGAGCGTGCCGGTTCACCATCGCCGCCTCGCCGTCCCGGTGCGAGGCGGCGACTCCAATTCAGTGCGCGAAGCGGTCACACAGTGATGAGATCGACATGGGACAGCACCGACGGGAGGGCGTCCGATGGTCGAGATCGGTGTGAGCGCGAGCGAGGTACGTCTGGCTTTGTCCAGGTTCGAAGAATTCGCGGGACTGCATGGGGACGTCGCCGTCCCCATGCCACTGATTCGGGGCGCCGAGGTGATCGCCGACCCGTTCGCGAACATCCGGGGTGTGCGGGCACCGGGTCTGGGGATTCCGCGGCGTCGGTGCATCGGGACCTGGCGCGGCAGGGGGGTGCGCACGTTCGTCGTGGCCCGGGCGGGTGTCCCGGCGGTTCGCGTGCGCACCCTCGGACGGGGCTCGGGAGCGGAGTTCGACGAACTGATCGTGACCGTGCCCGATGCCGTTGACGTCACGGCGCGGATCCGCGACGTGCTCGAATTCGAACCAGTGGGAGTATCCGAACGCGACGTGAGGTTCCGGTCCGGCGACGGCACCGTACTGACCGGCACTGTGACGGTTCCGGCGGGTGCTGAGAGCGGTCCGGCGGCGGTGATTCTGACCGGGTCCGGCCGGCTCGATCGCGACGGCGACCACGCAAAGCTCCCGATCGGCGTGAGCCGTGCCCTCGCGGAGGCGTTGGCCCAGGCCGGTGTCGCGTCGCTGCGATACGACAAACGCGGGGTCGCGCGCTCGGGCGGCGATTACCTGTCGGCGGGCCTGTCGGACAACATCGCCGACGCCGCTGCCGCCGTCGACTGGTTACGCACGACCGGGGGATTCGGACGAGATGCGATCGCGGTCATCGGACACAGCGAGGGCGCCTGCCTGGCAGTGGCGCTGGGAGCAGATCGAGGGGTCGACCCGGCCGCACTGGTGCTACTCGCGTGTCCGGCGGTGACGGGACGGCAGGTGCTGCATTGGCAGTCGGATAAGGCCATCGCCGGCCTGCCCACTCCGGTGCGCGCGGTCCTGCGGGCACTGCGCATCGACGTGAAGGAACGGCAACGCGCGGCGCTCGAGAAGCTGTCCCGGACCACCACGGATACTGCGCGGATGGGTGGTCGCAGGGTGAATGCGCGATGGTTCCGCGAGTTTCTCGACTTCGACCCGGCACCGCTGTTGCGGGAGAACACCGCGCCGGTTCTCGCGATCACGGGAGCCAAGGACGTGCAGGTGGATCCCGACGACCTCGCGGTGATCGCAGAACTCGTGCCCGGCGAGGTCGACACCGTACGGGTGCCGGACCTGACGCATCTGATCCGGCGCGATGCGGATCCGCCGTCGCTGGGCGCCTATCGGCGACTCGTGCGCGACGCCGTGGATCCGGAGGTGCTGTCGCAGGTGGCCGACTGGACGGCCGGCCACCTGCGCCGTGCCTGAAGCAGCAGGGATCCGCTGTGCCCTATCGGGCCGACATGTTGTCGATGATCTGTGCAACGTGCTGGGCGCTCATCGGGCTCGCGTCGAGTGTGTCCGCGCCGGGCCGCAGTCCCGCGATCATGATCGCCATGGTCCGCCGCCACCCGGTGTCGGTGACGCCGCGGGTTGTCGCGACGACGCCACGCACGGACCAGAAGATGAGGTCCAGGTCGGCGTCGACGGCGTCCTCGCGGATGCGGCCGTGCTGCTTGGCCCGCGCCAGGAGTTCGAACAGGATCCGCCGGTACTCGTCCCGCAGGATCCTGGTCTCGTCGTCGTTCCACATACGAGACAAACATCCGCGGTTGGACGCCAGGATGGCACCGGTGCCGTACAGAACCTGCTCGAGGCCTTCACCCTCCGGCGCGGACAGGGCTTCGTCGGCCACGGCCAGGAAGTCGTCGTATACCTGTCTGACGAGTTCACTGACCAATGCATCCTTCGTGGGGAACCGGCGGTAGAGGGTGCCGATCCCGACGCCGGCGACCCGGGCGATCTCGTCGACCCCCACATCCAGGCCGCGCTCGCTGAACACGGTCGCTGCCGCGTCGAGTAGCCGCTGCCGATTCTCCGCGGCGTCGCGGCGCAGCGCCCTTTCGCTTCCCCGAACCCTCACGTCGGACTTCATTCGGATTCGTCGCCCACCAGAGTGCCTCCGGCGACCATCGCGAGTTCAGGGTGCCGCAGTGCGGCCGGCTCCTCGAGACGCGTGGTCTCGTCCCGCTTCATCGCCGGGATGAACATGGCCGCAACTGCGCCGAGACCCACTGCCGCGCCCAGCATGACGAATCCATGGGTGTAACCGGATTCCGGCGGAACTCCCGCGGAGGACGCCCCCGCGGTGACGATGCTGGCCATGAGTGCAGCGCCCACAGAGCCGCCGATCGTGCGGATGTTCGCGTTCATCCCGCTGGCGACACCGGTCTGTTCGGGCGGCACCGCCGCGACGACGACATTCGACATCGCCGAGAAGGCCAGCCCGAAACCGATCCCGATCAATGACGTGGCGAGGTAGATGTCGATCTCGGTGTCATGCGCGAACGCCACCACGAAGTAACCGATCGCACCCACGATCGACCCTGCGATGAGCAGGAATTTCGAACCCAGTCGAGCGGCCAGGCGACCGGAGGCGAGTCCGAGTACGAACATTCCCACGCTCAGGGGCAGCAGCATCAGGCCCGACTCGGTGACCGAAGCTCCGAAGCCGTATCCGGCGGACGTGGGTGTCTGCAGGAACTGCGGCAGGAAGCCGAATGCGGCATACATGCCGACGCCCATCAGCAGCGCGAGCAGGTTGGCCGCCCAGACGCTGCGGACCCGCATCATCCGCATGTCGATCAGCGGGTTGGCAGATCGCGCTTCGGCGACCACCCACGTCACGACGAGGACCGCGGCAGCCACCAGCAGCCCGATGACGATCGGTGAGCCCCAACCCCATGTGGGCGCCTGACTCACGCCGAGCAGTAGCGTGACCAGCCACCCGGAGAGCAGCAGTGCGGTGAGCCAGTTGATCTTGCCGGCGGTGTGCACGGGGGAATCGGGGATCAGGATGTGCGCGGCCACCCCCGCGAGGACGACCATGATCAGCGGAATCCAGAACAGCCAGTGGTAATTCAGCACGGTCACGATGGGACCGGCGAGGACGATGCCGAGACCTGCGCCGACAGCGGTGAGTGCGGCGATGGTGCCGACTGCTCCCGCCACCTTCTCCTCGGGGAACTCGTCGCGGATGATGCCGAACGCCAAGGGCAGCACACCGCCACCGATGCCCTGGATCACCCGAGCCGCGATCATCACCGGCAGCGACGTGGCGAGGGCGGCGAGCAGGGACCCCACCGCCAGCGCGGTGAGTGCAATGACGAACACGCGCTTTTTCCCGTGCATGTCGCCGAGGCGTCCCATGACCGGGGTGAAGATCGATGCCGACAGCAGGTAGGCGGTCAACACCCACGTGACGTCGGCCTGATTCGTGCCCAGTGCCGACTCGAGGGTCGGCAGCACCGGCATCACCAGCGACTGCAGAAGGGCGAAGGCGCCGACACCGATAGTGAGAACGGAAAATGTCAATTGATAGTGCGTCCGCGGCGAAGCGGTTTTCATGAATACTCCCTACGAAGCGGAGCGTTCACTCCGCATAGTGGGAATCTATCATTCGACGCGGTGCGGGTGCGTGATCCCGGTCAGTTCGGGCCCTTGCGTCCGACGAGGTGGAAGATGCGGCTGAGTTGGCGGTAGGGGTCCCGTCGGCCGGCTTCGAGTTCGACGGCGGTGGCCGCGGCGACCTGCTCGGAATCGCCCGGATCCAGCCGGGCGCCGCTGAGGTCGAGCCAGTCCACGAACAGCCAGACCCCGTACCAGCGCACCGGCTCGATCCCTCGGTCTCGTATGAGGTCGCTGAGTTCCTCGACGGTGTGGGCGTGGGTCGGAACTCCGAGCACCCCGATCTCGCTGCGGGCGTCGAACGAGGCCAGGGCGTCGTCCCACCGTCGTTCCAGAGCCGGGCGCACCGCCATCGCGCGGGCGTTGCCCGCCATGATCGAGACGACTCCGCCGTCATCGGCGCACCGGCACAGTTGGTCGATCAACGGTTCCGGGTCGTCGAGGTATCCGAGAACACCATGACACAGCACAGCGGCGAAGCGTCGGCCGTGGACCGCCTCGTCGGCGTTCTCGCCGTCGGCCTGTAGTACCGTCACCCGGCGCCGGGAGTCATCGGGCAATTGCCGGAGTCGCTTCCGGGCTTTGTCCAGCATCGCCGCGGACGGGTCGAGCAGGGTCACGTCGTAGCCGGCTCGGGCGAGCGGAAACGATTGATGGCCGGCGCCGCCTCCGACGTCGAGCACCGCCGCCGGCGGCGCCGGGAGATGCTCGCGCAGTTGCTGGTGCAACACAGTGGTGCGCACGAGCCCCTTCACCGAGGCGTAGGCCTCGTCGGCAAAATGGTCGGCCAAACTTTCCCAGCTGTCGTCGCCCACCACTCCACGATATTGGGTTCAGATCCAGGGCATGTCGGGATCGAGCGGGTGGGAGATCACGCCGTCGTCGGGCTCGAGGGGGTAGTTCGCCGGGTGGAACTGGGCGCTCGAGAATCCGAAGAGGTCGGTGCCGCCGGGCTGGGTCAGCGAGGTGCCGGGTTCGACGAGGGTGACCTGCGGGGGCCGGTCCTCGTCCGGGGCGTCGCAGGAGACCATGGGCCAGGCGTCGGCACATCCGATGCGGTCTCGTACCTGGACGGTGTACGGGGACACTGCGTGTGGAGCGGCCCCGTCGGCGGGTGAGGCACCAGCGGTGGCACCCTGCGCCTCAACACCCCCAGTCCTACGGCGACGCCTGCGGCGGCTGCGACGGCGGTCCGGGGGATACGGCTACAGAGCGGCCCGCACACGCCGTTCGAGTGTGAGCACACTGAAGCCCGCGACGACGAGGATCATCGCCATCGCGGAGAAGACCTCGCGGGGCGCAACGCCGGCGCTCAGCGCGGCACCGACGATCAGTGGGGCGGCGATTCCACCGAGTCGGCCGATTCCGAGTGCCCACCCCACTCCGGTCGCGCGCATGTCGGTCGGATAGAGGACTGTCGCCAAGGCGATCACGCTCATCTGACCGCCGGTGACGCATGTCCCCGTGAGGAACGCCGCGACCAGAAGGACCACGGTGCTGCCGCCGCCGAGCACCCATCCAAGTAGGGCCACGAAACCGGCACCGACGAGATAGACCGTTCCGAGTGTGCGAAATGGGTTGGTGCGGTCCATGGCAGGGCCGATGAACATGGCCGCGGCGATGCCACCCACAGTGGTGAGAACAGTGCAAGCGATGACGACGCGTGACGATTCACCCAGGGAGCCGACGATTGTCGGAAGCCAGCTCTGGATGGCATAGAACGCCGCCAGGTTCGCACCGAAGGCAAGCCAGAGTAGAAGGGTGCTCAGCAACCACCGACCCCGTACGAGGTCGAGAACCGCTGAGGTTTTCCCCTTTTCCGCGGGGTGGCTGTCTTCTGATGCGTCCGTCCGGACGATGGCGTTGCAGGGCAGGGCGGGATCGAGGCGGCGAAGAGTGGCATTTGCGCGATCGCCGGCGCCGCGTAGGAGCAGGTATCGGGGGGATTCCGGAAGGTAACGCAGCAAGAACATCAACAGCACCAAAGGTACGGTGCCTCCGACGATGAACATCGCGCGCCAACCCCACAGCGGAATGAGGAATCCGGAGACGACCCCGGCCGCAACGAATCCGAAGGCGTACCAGCAGTAGATGAACATCACGAAGGACGAGCGTCGACGTGCCGGTGCGAACTCACTGACAATTCCGACGAGACTGGGAATGGCGGCGCCGAGCCCAGCCCCCGTGAGGAATCGCAGTGCGATCAATTGCAGCGGCGATTCTGCGAATGCACACAGCAGGGTCAAGATGCCGAACATCGCGGTGCAGAAGACAACTGCGCGTCGCTGTCCGGATCGATGAGCGAGCGGGGCAAGACACAGGTAGCCGACCAGCAGGCCGACGATGGCAGCGGAGAAGATCGGACCGAGGGAGGCAACGGGTAGTCCCCACTCGCGGGCGATGGACGGGGCCGCGAAACTGATTGCCTGAGTGTCGAAGCCATCGAGAAACATGACCGCGCCGGCGAGAGCGATGAGAAGGTAGTGGAAGCGGCTCACGGGCTGCCGGTCGATGAGTTCACCGACGCGTATGTCGGTGACGGATGCGTGCGAACTGGAGAGTTCAGAGGCCATTGAGACTTCGCTTTCGCTCAGGTGTGAGGTGAGTTGAATGGTGGTTCTGCGACTTTCGTCACGTGCCGCGAGCCCTTCTGGGAGCGGACGGTGGATCGGGGCCGGTGCTGAAACCATAGAATCGTGTTCCGTTACAGTCAATAGCTGTAACTAAACGAGCCGTATTACATTACGAATATTGACTGTAACGAAAGGTCAATCTAGGCTTCGACCGCCGGAGGTCGGTGCGAAACCATTGTGGGGCACTCGATGCCGCCGGGGCCGATCTACCCATCATCCCGAAGGAAAAACCAACGATGAACTCATTCGATCTCGCCATGCTGCTGCGCGTCACGCTCGGCGTGACGATGGCTGCTCACGGCTACCACAAGATCTTTCTCGGTGGCCAAATTTCAGGTAACGCCAAGTGGTTCGAAAGCTTGGGCATGCGTCCGGGCTTCCTGCATGCTCGGGTGGCGGCCGGGACGGAGATCGTCGCCGGAATCGGTCTCGCGGCCGGACTCTTCACAACCGTCGCCGCGGCAGTGTTTGTGGCGCTGATGCTTGTTGCAGCGTGGACCGTGCACCGCACCAAGGGCTTCTACGTGATGACCTCGGGTTGGGAGTACACACTGGTCATCGCGGTATCCGCGGTGTGCGTTGCGGTGCTCGGTGCGGGGCGGCTCAGTATCGAGCAGTTGGTGTTCGGCGGCAATCCGGTCGCCGGGTGGGCTGGCCTCGTCATTGCTGCCGGGGTGGGAATTCTCGGCGGAGTAGGACAACTGGTGCTGTTCTATCGGCCCTCGAAGGTCGCGGTGGGCGCGTAGGAATCCGAAAACGGCGGTGGCCCCCACACCTCGTGTGGGGGCCACCGGCCTATGGGGAGTCGCCGTGGAAGGTGGCGAATGAGGCGACGGGTTCTCGGGGAGTTCGGTGCCGGCTGAGCCGGTGCTCAGGGTCCGCATATCCCAGCGCAAGTCCGCAGACGATCACCTGATCGTCGGGGATGTCGAGGTGCCTGCGCAGAACCGGGTAGAAGTCGATGAACGATGCCTGGGGGCATGTGGCGAGTCCAGCGCCACGCGCGGCGAGCATCAATGCCTGCAGGAAGAGGCCCGCGTCCACGAGCGCACCGTCGAGCGGGTGCCGACTGACCGACAGAATGATGCCGACGGGAGCGCCGAAGAAGTCGTAGTTGCGGCGATGGTGGGCCAGCCTGGCCGCTGAGTCGGTTGCCGCGATGCCCAAGGTGTTGCCGTACAGGCCCTCACCGAATTGGCGCCGACGCGTACGAAACGGCTCCGCCCATTCGTCCGGTTTGGGCTGGTAGTTGTACTCCCGCGTACTGACATGCTCCTCGCATTCGTGGGCAGCGAGAAGTGCTGATGTCAGGCGCGTCTTCGCTGAGCCGGTTACGACATGGACCTGCCACGGCTGGCAGTTCGAATTGCTGGCCGACCGTGCGGCCAACTCGAGTAGGTGTTCGACATCGTCGCGGGGGACCGGTGTCGGCAGGAAGGCCCGAACACTTCGCCTGCTCAGTAACGCCTGCTCGACGGTCATGTCGTCATTCGCACGGCGTACGGCGCGGGACGCCGGCGGGGCGGTGGTGGTCACGTCATTCACAGTGTATGCACCCCCTTTCCTTGATCAGACGGTGGCGGCGGGTGTGATGTCGTAGGAGATCCGTCCAGCGGGCAGATAGAACAGAGCGATCAGGGCGCCGCCTCGCACCTCCGGGTAATGGTGGCTTCCCGGTCCGGGTGCGGTCCAGCCTGCGCCGCACCATCCGCGCGGACCGGCCAACTCGGCGCCGGGGTCGAGGGGTACTACCAAGTTGAGTTCACCGTACGGATGCTGGTGATACTGGCCGCGGTACCGGGAAATGCTGTTCATGTAGACCGCGGTGACACTGAAGTAGTGGAGTTCCTCAGTCGGCGAGGCGATTCGGCTGCGGCGATATTTCGGTCCGTCGAGTTCCACATTCGCGGCCCACCCGTCGTTGACGCCTTCGGTAATCATTCGAGCCAGGTCGTCGTACAACTCGGTCCCGGGGCCGTAGTTGGTGTTGAGCCACCCCTCCAACTCGCCGCCGGCGGTCCGGTTCTTGACCTCGTCGAGAAACGGGATACTGCGATCGATCAGGGCCTGGCTGGGATTCATGACGCGCTCCTGGATGAGACTTCTGCCACGTCTGTGGCTACAGCCAGACTATGACTCGGTTACGTTACAGTCAATATGTGTAACGAAACTGGTGGACTGTGACGCGTCCGATTCGGCAACTCGACAGCCTCGCAGCGCCGCCGGCACGCAATCGGAGGTTCCAGCCTCGGTCCCCGAAGCGGGAGCTGGCTCGGTTACGATTGTCGACCGTAACGGAACGAGCGAAGGGTGGGTCATGGCGGAGAAGGCGGTCGGCACGGGTTCGCAGGAGGGTGCCGACGCAGAGGCCGCCCCCCGAGGGGGCCGGCCTCGTGATCCATCCCTCGACGACGCCATCATCCAGGCGACGCGCCGACGATTGGTGGTCGACGGTTACTCGCGAATGACATTGGGCGACATCGCATCCGATGCAGGTGTCACCCGTCCCACGCTCTACCGGCGGTGGCCGGGAAAATTCGAACTCGTCGTCGACGCCCTCGACTTCGGCTTCCGCGCGCAACGTGCGACCTACCCGAATCTGGAACTCGCGAAATTGCGACCGTTCGAGGCCTTCACCGAGGCCATCAGGCGCGTCGACCCGTGCTACTTCAATCCGGACGCGATGATTCTCATGGGCAACTTCATGGGCGAGGCCTTCCGAACACCCGAACTACTCGAGATCGTGCGTGAACACGCAGTGGAACCACGCGTCGATCTGGTCGAGCGCGTGCTCAATGATCTCCGAAGTCGCGGCGAAGTGCGCGAGGACATCGACACCCACACCCTGGCCACCATCTGCTTCGGCAGCTATTACGCCGCCTTTCTCCGCGGCGACAGCGATCGCGAGGATCTGGCCGAGAAGGTCGCGGCGACGCTGTGGCCGGGAATCGCGGCCGTGTAACCGTAGCCACGACAGTCCCGCGCCCAGTTACTCGGCGTCGGTGCGCTGGGCAGTGCCGAAGCGGCGTTGGAAGGCGGTCGGTGACATCGACAGCTCTCGGACGAAGACGCGTCGGAGACTTTCGTAGCTGGGGAATCCGGCGAGTGATGCTGCCTGTGTTGCGTTGTGTCCCTGGTCGAGGAGGGCCTTTGCCATGTCGAAGCGGATCAGTTCGACGTAGCGGGCCGGGGTGGTGGACAGTTCGGTTCGGAACAGGCGTGTGAGGTGTCGGGCGCTGACGTTGAGGTGTGTGGCGAGTTCGGTGAGGGAGTGGTTCCCGGCGGGGTCCGCTGTCACCAGGTCCACGATGCGTCGCAGGGCGGGTGTTCGTGGTGGTGGGCCCTGGAGTGGGGCAGAGAATTGTGATTGTCCGCCGGCGCGCTGCAGGTAGACCACCAGGTGCCGGGCGACGTCGCGGGTCAGGTCGGGGCCGTGGTCTTCCTCGACGAGTGCCAGTGCCAGGTCGATGCCCGCGCTGACACCGGCGGAGGTGTAGGTGGCGCCGTCGCAGACGTAGATCGAATCGGGTTCGACGTGGGTCGTGGGGTGCCGGGCGGCGAGTTGGTGTGCGACTTTCCAGTGTGTAGTGGCGCGTTTGCCATCCAGGAGTCCGGCCGCGGCGAGGATGAACGCCCCGGTGCAGATCGACCCGACCCGGGTCGCGCGCGCGGCGAGAGTGTTCGTGGCGTCGACGAGGTCGCGGGCGACGGCGGTTCGGGGGTAGATGTCGCCGCCGGCGACAAGGAAGGTGTCGGGGGCGGGCTCCGATTCGGCGTTGCCGTCGACTGAGAGGTGGATGCCGATCGACGAGGCCACGTCGGCGCCGGTGGGGGAGAGCAGCGCGATCCGGTAGTCGGCGCCGCAGCGATTGGCTTCTGCGAACACCTCTGCAGGACCGGCGACGTCGAGCAGTTTCACGCCGTCGTAGACGAGGATCGCGACCCGATGCGGATGGGGGCTGCTGTCCACTCTTATCGCCTGTCCTGATTCGGGTGCTTCATGGCCAAAAGGGGGCGGCGCTGGGCCGGGATGCTCGGCATCGTAAGGGGGACGGGCACACCGTCCGTTCTACAACATCGACATCTGGAAGGGCAGGGCCCATGTCCGAAATCATCGCAGGAGTGGAAATTCCCGAGACACCGGCGGCGGAGGAGGCGACGCGCCTGATTCGAGAGACGACGAACCCGCTGATCTTCCACCACTCTCGGCGGGTGTTCCTCTTCAGCACGCTCAGGGGCCGGGAGCTCGGCCTGCGGCCGGACCCCGAGCTGCTGTACCTGTCTGCCCTGTTCCATGACGCGGGCCTGCTCCGCCCGTTCTCGGAGGTCGAGCAGCGGTTCGAGCTCGATGGCGCCGACCACGCTCGCCAATTCCTGCTCGATCGGGGTTTCTCCGGTACCGCTGCCGAGGTGGTCTGGACGGCGATCGCGTTGCACACCACGCCGGGGATTCCGGGCCGGATGGGGGACGAGGTCGCTGCGACCAACTTCGGTGTCCTCACCGATGTGGTGGGGTTGGGTTTGGACGGGCTGGATCCGGGGCAGGTGGAGGAGATCCTCGCCGTTCATCCGCGAGGCGATTTCAAGAACGAGTTTCTGCAGGCATTCGTCGACGGGCTCGGCTACCGGCCGGACACGACGTACGGCACCGTCAATGCCGACGTGCTCGAACATTTCGTTCCGGGTTTCCGCCGCGTGAGCATGGTGGAGCGGATCATGGAATCGGCCTGGTCTGCGTGACCGGCACGCACCGCCTACTCGAAGGGAACATCATGACCGGCGTGAATCTCAGTAAGCAGCACCCGTCCGTGTACAAGAGTTTGATGAAGCTGGACGCGGACGTGAAGGCTGCCCTGGAAACGGCGGGAGTGGATCCGCTCCTGGTGGAGTTGGTGAAGATTCGCGTCTCGCAACTCAACGGCTGTGCCTTCTGCCTTCGCATGCACACCCGCGACGCCGTCGCGAAGGGGGAGACGACCGATCGGCTCGCTGTTGTCGCGGCGTGGTGGGAGGCGCAGTACTTCAGCGATCAGGAGCGCGCTGCGCTCGCTCTCGCCGAACAGGTCACCGCTCTTGCCGTTCCGGAACGGCGCACCTGGGACGACGGCTCGCTCACCGACGAGCAGGTGTCCGCGATCAGTTGGCTCGCGACTGTGATGAACGCCTGGAACCGGGTCGCGGTCACCAGCCACTATCCGGTTGCCCCGTAGAGTGCAACATTGCCAGCGGGATCTCAGGCGCTGCTCAGCTTCGGCTCCTACCGTGAGCAGAGAACCCATTGATCCTCAGGAGCGCTGCCATGTCGTCCTCCGCCACCGATCCGATTCCTTCGGACCCGACCCCGCCCAGTACTGCCGCCCGCACTGCGGGTGAGTCGCTCAGGCCGCAGCCACGGCCGGCGGCCAATGCCGGTTGGGCCGTGGCCTCCGTGTTGTCTTCTGGCCGCTGGCCTTTTCCGCCTTCACGCATGCATTCAACGTGTATCCGCTATGGGCGAGCGGCGACGTCGACGGCGCACAGGACGCGTCGGACCGAGTGCGCCGACTCGGGCAACTCTCGTTGTGGATCTTCGGGGGTCTGCTGCTCCTGTTCGTGATCCTCTACATCCTGGTCGCCGTCGTGGTCATCACTCATGGCGGTGGCCGTCACGGCATGATGCACTACCGATACGGTTAACCGACGTACGCGCGACGCGCCCCCGCCACTGCTTTCGAGGGCAGTGAGCGGGGGCCGACATGCCGCTGGATCGGTTGCATCGAACTTGCAGCACATACTGAATGCTACTCGTACAAATCGACCGAACAGCGACGAATTCTGTTCTTTCCGAACAAGTCTCGGTAATGTACTGTGCGGACCGTGGGCAACGACAGGCCGACGCGACTGTGTCGCGTCGGCCTGCGCATCGTCGTTCGTGCCGGTGTGAACTAGTTGAGCTTCTGCGGCACACCGTAAGTCATGACCGTGTCACCGTCCGCGGTGACTGCCATGGCGTACGGACGGATCGTGACCGCACCGAGAGCGCCGGAAATGGAACCGTGGACGCCCTGCATCCTCACCGAGGCCGCCGGTCCGTCGAACTCCTGGCCCTCCAGGATCGGGACGGTGGTGATTCCGCCCGGCTCCAGGTCGATGTCGAGTTCCTGCGACGGAATGATGTCGCCCGCGAGTGTGGCGCTGGTGCCCGCGTTCAGTCCCAGAGTGAGGTCCGGGACGAGCCCGAGGTCGATGCCGTTGCTCGAGCCGATCACAAACCCGAGACCGGGTGTGTTCAGGACGATCGTTGCGCCTGCCAACGCAATCGGGTAACCGATCTGGTAGCCGACGGTGAGCTGTGTGCCCTTGAATTCCGCCGCATTCGGCCCAGTGATGTTGACCCCGGCATAGCCGTTGTGGAAGAACTCCACGCTGGTGGGTACGCCGTCGAGCGGCGGTACAACCTGGTACGAGGTGTCGCCCTGCAGGACTTCGATCCGGTTACCGGCGGCGTCGACGACCGAGCTGGAATTGTCCACGCCGGCCGACGCCGTGCCATTGCCCATGACCATGGCGAGCGCTGCGATGCCCGCGACAGCGACAGCCCGAGTCAATCTCTTGTACCCAAAGCGAGATGTGCTGATGTCCGTCATGCCGACCCCATTCAGAGTGCTTCAAAACAGAGATGAAGAAATATGCGAAGCGTAACCACGGGGCCGCACAGAATCTCGGTATTGATCAGAAGTTCACGACGAACTTCCTGCGTCCGAGGGGCGTCGTCTCGGTAGGTTGGCCTCATGCGTTATGGCGTCACGCTGCCACCGTTCGTGGAGTGGTCCGACCCGTTGACGGTTGTCGAGATGGCAGCCGAGGCGGATGCGGCGGGCTGGGATGGCTTCTTCCTGTGGGATCACGTGACGTGGAACCCTGCGTGGGGTGGCACGCCGCCCATCGCTGACGCGTGGACGTGTCTGGCTGCCGCGGCGACGGCAACTTCTCACGTGCTGCTGGGGACGCTGGTGACGCCGCTGGCGCGTCGGCGGCCGCAGATTTTGGCACGTCAGGTCCTGACCGTCGACCATCTCTCGGGTGGACGCGCGCTCCTGGGCGTGGGCTTGGGCGCCGACTACGACTTCGAGGTCTTCGGGGAGCCGTTGACGGCTCGCGGTGAGGTCCTCGACGAATCGTTGGCCGTTCTGGCGGCGATGTTCGCCGGTGGTCCGGTCGACTTCGACGGCCGATACCACCACGTGCATTGCCCACCGATGCTGCCGACGCCGGTGAACGGCACGATCCCGATCTGGGTCGGCGGTCACTGGCCGAACCGGGCGCCGTTCGAGCGGGCGGTTCGCTTCGAAGGCGTGGTTCCCCGCAAGGCCGACGACGAAACGGGGATGATCACCACCGATGACCTCCGTGCGATCCGGATCGCGGTCGGGCGGGAGGACGATTTCGCGTACGTGGCGAGCGGCTCGACGTCTGGGCCCGATGATGTTGCCGCGGTGTCGGAGTGGGTCGGGGCCGGTGCGACATGGTGGCTGGAGAGTCTGTACCCGTTCGGTGGGCGCGCCGGGCAGATGCGGGACCGCCTGCGGGCCGGACCACCTCGCGTCCCGGATCGGCAGAGACCGTAGGGGGTCTGCGACGCATGCTCGTGTCCTGATGTCGGCGACGGTCACCCGTGTGCTTTGAGATCACCGCGGACTGTGGGGAGAGTCGTGTTCGGTGTCGACTTCTTCCTTGGCACTCGCACGCCCACGGTCAGACCCTGCACATCATCCAGGGAACCGCCTGGGTGCAGTCTCGCGGCGGCCAGAAGGTGCAGGCCAAACCCTCTACTGCCCACCGAACGAAGAACACTGGCACGGAGCCAGCTCCGACTCGTTCATGGAACACCTGGCCATGCTCGACAACGCTGACGACCCGGCCACCACCACGACCTGGCTCGACCACGTCACCGACGACGAATACCTGGCGGGATAGCCGTCCTCACGCACCCGTCCGGGCATTTACATCAAACTCATTTGATGTATTTGGTGGTAACCTGGTGTTGTGGTGTTGGTGCATCAGCCCGTCCCGTCGTTCGTGCAGTTGGCTGCTCATCCGTTGCGGTGGCAGCTGTTGGCGGCGCTGTCCGGCGGCGACTACCGGGTCCGGGAGATGGTGACTCTGGTGGGTCAACCGCAGAACCTCATCTCCTACCACCTGCGCCTGTTGCGCGACGGCGGGCTGGTGCGGGCTACCCGCAGCAGCTTCGACGGCCGTGACAGCTACTACCACCTGGATCTGGACTGCTGCGCCGAGATGCTGACCGGCGCCGCCGCCGCGCTGCACCCGGCGCTCGGGCTGAATCCCGCATCCTCGCGGTTCGATTCGCAGGCACCCGCGTCGGTGCTGTTCGTGTGCACCGGCAACAGTGCGCGTTCCGTGATGGCGGAGGCACTGCTGCGGCAGCGCACGAACGGCGGGGTCGAAGCGCACAGTGCCGGTACCCGTCCCAAATCAGTAATGCACCCGAATGTGGTGCGGGTGCTGCGAGAAGAGTTCGGGATCGACATCTCCGGCCAGGATCCCCGCCACCTCGATACCCTCGCTGACCACCGGTTCGACACGGTAGTCACCCTGTGCGACAAGGCCCGTGAAGTCTGTCCGGACTTCGGCGACGACGCGCGCTGGATCCACTGGAGCATCCCGGACCCGTCGGCTCCCGGCGGCACCGACGCGGACACATACCCGGCATTCCAGGCGACCGCCGCCGAGATCGACACCCGCATCCGGTACCTGTTACCAATCCTCACCGCCGAAACGTGAAAAGGAGTTTGCGATGACCTCACCCGACGAATACGCCAGTGTTCGCTACCTTGTCGATGATGTGGCCGCAGCCATCGACTTCTACACCAGCCACCTCGGTTTCACCCTGCACTCCAATCCGGCCCCCGCCTTCGCCGACGTGATCCGCGGGTCGCTGAGGCTCCTGCTGTCGGGCCCGGCCAGTTCGGGTGCTCGCGCAACCCCGGCCGACAATGCCGGTGCGGGCAGAAACCGCATTCACCTCATCGTCGGCGACCTCGACGCCGAAGTCACCCGCCTGCGCGATGCCGGCGTCGCATTCCACAGCGATGTGGTCGCCGGTCCGGGCGGGCGTCAGATCCTGATCGCCGACCCTGCCGGCAATCTGATCGAACTGTTCCAGCCCGCCACCTGAGGAGCCGGTGGGATCGGCTGGCCGGCTCGTCCGGGTGATCGACACGAGACGCGCTACCGTGAACACCGTCCACCGTCATTTCGACAGCGGGGAGTGGTCAGTGAAAATGTGGATCAGGTGTTTACAGGCCTCCCCGAACGCATCCGGGGTTTTGTTGTGCTTTCCACATGGTGGTGGGACAGCAGGTGCCTATCGAAAACTGGCCCAGGCACTTTTCCCGCGAATCGAGTTGCTCGCGGTGCAGTATCCGGGTCGGCAGGATCGCCTCGGCGACGAGATGATGTCCGACATCGGCGCTATCGCGGAGCAGGTTGTGCGCGAGTCGACTCCGCCTGCGGGTAGGCGTCTTGCAGTGTTCGGTCACAGTATGGGTGCCACAGTTGCGTTCGAGGCGGCGCGACGGTTCGAGCAGCGAGGTCACGCGCTCGTGGCACTGTTCGTCTCTGGTCGAACGGCACCGAGTGTCGTCCAGCCGACGATGTTGCACTTGGCCGGCGATCAGGCCTTGCTCGGCGACATGCGCCGGCTCGGCGGTGCGGACTCGAATGTGGTGCAGATGCTGATCGAGAACCCCGACCTGGCGGAGATGGTGTTACCGAGCGTGCGTAACGACTACAAGGCCGTGGAGACCTACAGGTACAAGTCCGGGCCGGACGTGTCATGTCCGATTGTCGCCCTTCGCGGCGACGCCGACCCGTCGGTGACCGAGACCGACATCCGGCTCTGGAGCGAATTCACGACCGGGTCCTTCGACACCCGCGAATTCTCGGGCAGTCATTTCTATATCGATGACCACGTGGACGAGATCGCTTCTCTGGTGGGCTCCCGATTCGACTGAGCCGGACGAAACAGGTAGCAGACCGATCAGGAATAAAGAAGCGCCGGTCCTAGGACTGCCCTTAGCGTGGACATCGAGCGGTCGCCGACTCGGCCGCCGGACCCTGAGGAGACAAGTATGAGTGCCACGATCCGCAGCCTGGTGATTCCGGTATCCGACCTGGACGCCGCGAAGGCCGTCTACACCGCGCTGCTCGGCGAACCGCACACCGCCCAGCCCTACTACGTGGGATACAACGTCGACGGCTTCGAGGTCGCCCTGAATCCGGGTGAGGAGGGCGGGGGACCGGTGGCCTTCGCCGACGTCGAGGATCTCGATGCGGCCCGCGAGACCCTGCTCGCGGCAGGTGCGACCGAGCGCAGCGCCCCGCGCCAGGTCGCCCCGGAGGCGCGGGTGTGCGTGCTCGCCGACGCCGACGGCAACCCGATCGGTCTGCGCGGCAAGTAGCAGTCGGCGTGGCCGGGACCTACGCCACGTTCGGCGGGTCCCGGCCCTTGTCCGCTTCTATCACGTTGAACCGGCTTCGACGCGGGCAGTGAATTCAGACAATTACCCTGTGGCGCCGAGCAGTTCGTCGGAGATGATCCGCATCTGGATCTCGCTGGTGCCCTCGAAGATCTTCGTCAACCGGGCATCCCGCCAGTGCCG
>NZ_WXYH01000158.1:0-3331 GCF_009872365.1 Rhodococcus sp. T7 | reverse complement strand
GCACAACGCTCGATCGCCCGGATCGACGAGGTCACCGGCCGCCGGGTCGATTACGTGTTCGTTCGGCGCGGCAAGCTACTCTCGGGCAAAACCCTCTTCGACGAGGCATTCCGCACCGTCTGCGCGGCAACGGGTCTGGTCGACGACCGAGGATCCCCGACCGTCAGTGCGCACAGGTTTCGGCACACCCTCGGCACCCAGCTCGCCGAGGGCGGTGCCCGCATCCAGACGATCATGGCAATACTCGGCCATCGCAGTGCCACAATGTCCATGATTTACAGCCGCATCTCCGATCCCGAGATCCGGCGCCAATACGAGACCGCCCTCGCCGACGGGCACCGGATCGCCGGCCCGGCCGCCGACGCCCTCCTGCACGACGCTCTCGACGACGACACCGTGGACTGGCTGAAGACGAACTTCCTCAAGACCGAACTCGAACTGGGTCACTGCCTGCGGCTGCCCGCCGAGGGCCCGTGCGAGTGCGACCTGATCCTCACCTGTCCGAAGTTCCTCACCACCACCGAGTACGCGCCGCGGATCAGGGCGCGCCTGGCGACCGAGCAGGTCCTGATCGATGACGCCCGCACTCGCGGCTGGGACCGGGAAGCCGAACGGCACGAAGCGACCTGCCGGCGGCTGCAGCACCTGCTCGACGACCGCGAAACCCGCTGAGGTTCAGAAATGCTTGGGGCACAACAAGTCCGACTCCACTACCCAGTCCTGTTGCGCGAGCCAGCCCCGCACCGCCGCCGGGATTTCGTCGGTGCCGGAATCGGTGCCGGTGACCAGCGGACCGTCCCCACACCGGGAGCAGCTGACCACCAGGACGTGGCCGTGGGGCTGACAGCGGGCGCAGTGCCGGGCCTCGCGCAGGTCGCCGAGATCGCCGAGGTGCAACCAGACGATGGCGAGATCGGCGCGGTGCGGGACGAGATCCCGGCGGGTGGCGGGCTCGTATCCGCAGGTCGGACAGGCCGACGGTCCGGTCGCCGGTGACGAAGACGCAGCAACAGGCGGCGGGGACGTCCTGTTCTCGGGTTGCGGGGTGTCCGGGGTGCGCGTCTCCGGCGGACGAGACGGGAGATGGCGGTAGAGGGTCGAGCGGGTCAGCCCGGTCTTGTCGGTGATCTCGGCGATGGTGGCGCCGCCGGCCCGGAGTTGGGTGGCGTAGGCGAGTTGGGCGTCGGTGACCACGCTGGGCCGACCGGTGCGTCGTCCCTTCTCGGTGGCCACGGTGCGGGCATGGGCGGCCCGCTCGAGCGCGTAGGTGCGTTCCATCTGCCCGAACAGCGCCAGCAGCACCACCGCCAACTGCCCCATTGGGTCGTCCGGGTTCGTCGAGTCGATTTTGATCGGATCGGCCAGGTTTCGGAATCCGATGCCGCGCTGGTGCAGGTCGTGGATCAGGTTGAGGGTGTCGCGGACGGTGCGGCCGAGCCGGTCGAGGGTGTGCACCACGATCGCATCGCCCTTGCGGGCGTAGCCCAGCAGCGCCTGCAATCCAGGACGTTCGGTGGTGGCCCCGGACTTCTTGTCCACGTAGATGCTCGCCTGGTCGACCCCGGCCTTGCGGATCGCGTCGATCTGCCGCGTCAGGTCCTGCTTGCTCGTCGACACCCGGGCGTACCCCAACTCCATGTGACGAGAGTGCCGAAAGTTAGGTCTGTGCGATGTTGTGACACGGAACGTAGAACCAATTTTCGAGCTGCTAGCTGGGCTTTTGTTTGTATCCGGGACGGGCTCGATGGACCGCAAGGACGGGCTCGATGGACCGCAAGAACGGGAGCGGCAGGTATCACTCGGATCGACCGCCCCTGGGGCCTGGTTGGCGATCGTGGCCTAGAATCTATTTTCGTATTACGATAATGGGCATGGCTGAGGAGACGATCAACGGAGCGCCCGTCACGGACGGGATGATCGAGAAGTGGGCAGACGAGGCCGAGGCCGGTTACGACGTCGAAAAGTTGCGCAAACGCGGCCGGCCGACCGTGGGGGACGGCCCCGGCGCGGTGGTGCCGGTACGGATGGACGAGGCATTGCTGAAGGCATTGAACGCCCGTGCCGAGCAGGAGCATGTTTCCCGCTCCGAGGCGATTCGAGAAGCGGTGCGTGCCTGGACCCAGGTCGCGTGAAGGCGCATAAATCCGCGCTCAAACACGGGATCAGCGAAAACGATGGCATCTACGCGGCAGTGCATCATGTATATACCGCTGGTCTGGACGACGACAACCCCGCGCGCGAGTTCCGGCTGGGTTTCGACCCGAACGGTCGGCTCCTGGAACTGGTTGTCCTGCGCTTCGACAGCGGGAACGAGCTGCTCATTCATGCCGTGAAGGCTCGCTCGCAGTACTTCGACCTCTTGTAGCGATCGCCGCGAGGCCGGTGCGAGAGCCTCCCCTGGAGGCGGACGGTGCGGCCGCCGGTCGAGGGTGTGCACCACGATCGCATCGCCCGTTCGAACGTAGCTGCAGTTCGGGACGTTCGGTGGTGGCCCCGGATTTCTTGTCCGCGTAGACGTTCGCCGGGGGGTTGATCCCGGCTTTGGTGAGCGCGTCGATCTGCCGCGCGAGTTCCTGTTTGGGCGTCGTTATCCGTGCGTACCCCAAATCCATCTCCAGGGGCGTACTGAAAGTCAGGTCTGCACGAAGGTTGTGACACGGGATTGTGGAATTAACTTGTGAGACGCCTCGACCTGGGTTTTTATTGGATCCGGATATGGTCCGGGCGGCGTCTCATTTCCAAGGTTCTCTCGGGGTCCGACGCGACTGCGGCCGGGAGCCGACCTCGTATGTGCATGCCAAGCGTCGTCGGGCGAGACTCTAGTGTGGGCCACAGGTGTGGGTCTAGTGGTTACGCCCGTCGGGGTGTGGCCGGTTGAGGCGGGTCATCAGCTCGCGGTTGGTGGCTCGTGTGGCGTCGAGTTCGTCGTCGCGTTCTGCGAGTTGACGGCGTTGTTCTGCGGTGTGTTGTTCGAGCTCGGTGATGCGGCGGTGGAGCCGGTCGATGTCGTCTGGGGGACCGAGGCCGGACTCTCGCCACGCCTGCTCGCCGAGTTGCTCGGACAGGCGTTGGCGGAGTTGGGTGTTTTCGTGAGACAGACGGGTGATGCGGTCGTGGGCGTTGGCCAGGTCGGCGATGAGTGACGGCCGGCTGGCACTCGGGCCGCCGGTCCTGGTGGTGGTTGGTTCGGCGGCTTTGACGAGCACCGCGGCGTGCAGGTCGCGGTGACGGTAGAGGAAGCTGCGGTTCACCCCGGCTTCTCTGAACTAAGGATTATGGTGCGTTTGTGAGGTTTTCGGACGTTGCGTGTTCGGCACGCCGAGGTTGACGG
>NZ_WXYH01000157.1:0-3337 GCF_009872365.1 Rhodococcus sp. T7 | reverse complement strand
TGTGCCAACGACGGGTTGGTTGCGGTGCTGCCGTCGGCGAACTTGACGGTGGGCACGACGTGGTTGCCGCCGTTGACGTTGCCGACGAACTCCGCAGACGCCGGATCGTCCTCGATGTCGATCTCCACGTAGCCGATGCCGGATTCGTCGAGCTGCGTCTTCAGGCGCCGGCAGTAGCCGCACCAGGTGGTGGAGTAGATGGTCAGGGCGGGGGTGTCGGTTGCAGTCACGGCGGATATAACACCACGAGTCCGCCGGGTGTTCCCACTGCGGTGTTCGTCCGCTTCGCGTCGTGTCGGTCGCCCCTGTCATGATGGACGCCATGTCAGCAGCCGGCGCAGCAGAGGTGACGACTACCGGTCTCGATCCCGAACAGTCCGCAGCGGTCCTCGCTCCCCGGGGGCCGGTGTGTGTGCTGGCGGGGGCCGGAACAGGCAAGACCCGGACCATCACCCGGCGGATCGCGCACCTCGTGGCCAGCGGGCACGTCGCCGCGGGGCAGGTGCTGGCGGTCACGTTCACGGCGCGTGCGGCAGGCGAGATGCGCGGGCGGCTGCGCAGCCTGGGGATCGGCGACGGGGGAGCGCAGGTCCAGGCGCGCACGTTCCACGCCGCCGCGCTGCGGCAGCTGCGGTACTTCTGGCCGCAGGTGGTCGGCGACACGGAATGGCGGCTGCTGGACCGCAAGTTCGCGGTCGTGTCGTCCGCCGCCGGACGGGTCGGCCTGTCCACCAGCACGGAGAGCATCCGAGACCTGGCGAGTGAGATCGAGTGGGCCAAGGCCTCGCTGATCGCGCCCGAGGACTACCCGCGTGCGGTGGCGAAGTTGCGCCGGGAGGCGCCGGTCGACGCCGCGAAGGTCGCCGAGGTGTATCACGGCTACGAACAGCTCAAGGCCCGCGGCCAGGACGGTATGCTCCTCGATTTCGACGACCTCCTGCTCCACACGGCGGCGGCACTCGAAGAGCATTCGGCTGTCGCCGAGGAGTTCCGCGACCGCTATCGCTGCTTCGTCGTCGACGAATACCAGGACGTCACCCCGCTGCAGCAGCGTGTCCTCGACGCCTGGCTCGGGGAGCGGGACGACCTCACCGTCGTCGGCGACGCCAACCAGACCATCTACTCGTTCACCGGCGCCACCCCGAACTACCTGCTCGACTTCTCGCGCCGGTTCCCCGAGGCCACCGTCGTGCGCCTCGAGCGCGACTACCGCTCGACCCCCGAGGTCGTGTCGATGGCGAACAGGGTGATCGGAGCGGCCCGCGGCCGGATCGCGGGCACCCGTCTGCAACTGATCGGGCAGCGCGACTCCGGACCGGAGCCGAGTTTCGTCGAGTTCGACGACGAACCGGCCGAGGCCGCCGGGGTGGCGCGCACGATCAAGCGGCTCATCGCGTCCGGCACTCCGGCGGCGGAGATCGCGGTCCTGTACCGGATCAACGCCCAATCCGAAGTGCACGAGCAGGCGCTGACGAAACTCGACATCCCGTACCAGGTGCGGGGCGGGGAGGGCTTCTTCACCCGCACCGAGGTGCGTCAGGCCGTGGCGGCGCTGCGTCAGGCCGCGGGCCGCGACGACCTGCCCGACGCGGTCGGCGCCGATCTCGTCACGCTCGTCCGCGCCGTCCTCGTGCCGCTGGGGCTGACGGACGCCGAACCGGCGGGTGCGCAGGCCCGCGAGCGGTGGGCCTCCCTGTCGGCGCTCGTCGCGCTCACCGAGGAACAGCTGACCCAGGATCCGGAGTTGACCCTCGACGCACTGCTGCGCGAGCTGAGTCTGCGGGCGGAGGCGCGGCACCCACCCGTCGTGCAGGGTGTGACCCTCGCGTCCCTGCACGCCGCGAAGGGGCTCGAATGGGACGCCGTGTTCCTCGTCGGCCTCACCGACGGAACGCTGCCCATCCAGCACGTGCTCGGCGACTCCACTTCGGCGCCCGACGAAGCTGCCGTCGAGGAGGAACGCCGGTTGCTGTACGTCGGCGTCACCCGCGCCCGCGAGCACCTGCAGATGTCGTGGGCGCTGTCCCGGAACGAGGGCGGCCGCAAGTCGCGGCGCCGTTCGCGGTTCCTGCACGGACTCATCCCCGAAGACTCGCCTGCCTCGCGGATCGCGGCGCCCGTCAAGAGCAGCAAGAAGCGTCCACGGTGCCGGCTCTGCGGAAAACAGCTGATCGGGACGACCGCGACCATGCTCGGTCGCTGCGAGGGATGCCCGTCGAACATCGACATGGAACTGCTCGAATCGCTGCGGTCGTGGCGGCTCGAGAAGTCGAGGGAGCTGAAGGTCCCGGCGTACGTGGTGTTCAGCGACAACACGTTGACGGCTCTCGCCGAGCAGCGCCCGCAGGACGACCGCGGACTCGTCGCGATTCCCGGGATCGGTGCAAAGAAGCTCGAACAGTTCGGCGAGGACGTCCTCGGTGTGATCAAGGGAAGCGGCAGTCACTGAACGACTCCCGCGCGGGTGGGTAGTAGCACGCATCACTGCAGGTCAAAAATAGGTTGTGCGGTTCTGGAGAATTGCCTACTGTGGTTTCAGTGCGCGGGGAGACCCGTGTGGTTCACATCGGATCGAGAAGAAATGGAGGTGGCGGTGAAATGACAAAGTTCCAAGCACATGAGACGGCAGTCGCTGCCGCCTCCGCGTTGTTCGGCATGAACGCGGCGGAACCGGCACCGGCGATTGTCTGGTCGGCAGCCCGTCGTCGTCCCGCAGCAGCAGTCGAGTCCGTGTATCGGAGTTGTCGAGGAATTCCTCGATAGATCAACTCCCACCGTCTTTTCAAGGCCACGGACCCGCATCGCGGACCGTGGCCTTCGTAGTTCGAGCACCTTTTCCGCTCGCAGCCTCGGCTCTGGTTCGCACCTTTTTCATCGAACCGAAGAGATCAACCGTCGCAATGAGAGCAGAGGAGAACGACGTGTCTACCGTGACATGCCGAGGGGTATCCGAAACCTCAACCGCCACAAGCGGATTTGTTCAGATAGCTACCGCACGTGGTGACCTGCCGTGCCGGGTCGACGATCCCGACCTGTGGTTCGCGGACTCTCCCACCGAACTGGAGCAGGCGAAGGCGCTGTGCGCGTCCTGCCCGATTCGTTCCCGCTGCCTCGACGCGGCCCTCGATCGAGGTGAGCCGTGGGGCGTGTGGGGTGGGGAGATCTTCGACCAGGGTGTCGTGATCGCCCGCAAGCGTCCCCGGGGACGTCCCCGCAAGACGCCGGCGCTGGTGTGTGCGTAGCACCTGTGAGTACTTGTTAACCGCCCGCGGTTGATGTGATGGAAAAGGGGCGGGGGGCTCCCGCTCCTCATGGTTCCCAGCGGACGCTGGGGGTG
>NZ_WXYH01000156.1:0-3527 GCF_009872365.1 Rhodococcus sp. T7 | reverse complement strand
GGGGCCGGTCGCGCGGATCGAGATTCCGTTCCTGATGGGCTGGACCCCGCACGGACACTGGATGGACTTCCGCTGACCGGCATGAAGGTCGGGGTGTATTTCGATTTGCGGGTGCCACCCGGATCGGGACTCGACCCGGCCCGCGTCTACGCGCACACCCTCGAGATGTGCGAGTTCGCCGAGGCCTCGGGCCTCGACTCCATCTGGGTCAGCGAACACCACGGGTTCGACGACGGCTACCTCCCGCAGGCGCTCACGTTCGCCGCGGCGGTCGCCGCGCGCACACGCACCGTCCGGGTGGGAACCGCGCTCGTCGTCGCCCCGTTGCACGCCACCGTCGAACTGGCAGAGCAGGCGGCGGTCGTCGATCTGATCTCCGACGGCCGTCTCGACCTGGGGCTCGGCGCGGGCTATCAGCAGGCCGAGTTCGATCTCTACGGCGCCGACCGCGACGCGCGCTTCGCCACCATGACCGGTCAGGTGTCCGAACTGCGCGAGATGTGGTCCGGGAAGCGGGTGACACCGGCGCCGGTCCAGTCGCCGATCCCGATCTGGCTGGGCAGCGGCGGCGAATACGGCGCGCGTCGCGCCGGGCGACTCGGCGCAAACCTGCTGTTCGTGAATCCCGACCTGATGCCCGCGTACCGGCAGGGACGCGCCGACGCGGGCCTCGACCCCGGCACCGGGCGCATGGGCGGTCCGTTCTTCGCGCTTCCGAGTGAGGATCCGGACCGCGAGTGGTCCGAGATGTCCGGGTACATCGCGTATCAGCAGAACTCGTACCGACGTCACATGGCCCGCGGAGTCGACGGGCCGCCGCCGCGGGAATACGACCCTGCGGCCGGACGGAACAGGTCACTGTCCGGCCCGGGTGCATTCTGGTTCGGGACACCGGAAGACCTGACCGCCCGGTTCGCCGCCTGGATCGGCGACTGCCCGGTCGACACGGTCTTTCTGTGGGCCTCCGTCGGTGGCATGCCGGAGAAGACGGTCGAGCGCACGGTCGACCTGATCGCACGTCGGATGGCGCCGCTCCTCCGCGGAATCGGTAAGGGCGGCAACAACTGTGAAAGCAACAAAACACCGCTGCCGGGCGAGCCGGCAGCCGAAGCCGGGAGTGTGATCGTGTAATGGGCTCGACGATCGAGCTGACGAACCGGGGACCGGTTCGCCACATCCAACTCAACGCGCCTGAGCGCCTCAACGCCCTCGATCGGGACATGCTCGACGAGCTTGCCGCCGCGATCGCCACCGTCGCCGCGGACCGGGAGGCGAGTGCGCTGGTCGTGTCGGGCGCGGGCCGGGCGTTCTGCGCGGGCGCCGACGTCGGCAGCCTGTTCGGCGACACCACCCGGCCGCCCGCGGAGATCCGCGACGAACTCAAGACGGTGTACGCGAGTTTCCTCGGGATCCACGACCTGAAGATCCCGACGATCGCGGCGGTGCAGGGCGCCGCAGTCGGCGCGGGCGTCAACATCGCGCTGGCCTGCGATGTCGTGGTCGCCGGTCCACGAGCACGCTTCGTGGTGTCGTTCGCCGACATCGGCCTGCACCCCGGCGGTGGCTGCAGCTGGTTCCTGACGCGCCGGATGGGCGCCGACCGTGCGATGGCGACAATCCTCGGCGCGAAGACGATCGGAGCGGACGAGGCGTACCGCGAGGGCTTGGCGACCGAACTCGCGGACGACCCCGTCGCAACGGCACTCGAACTCGCGGAGCGGTATTCGACGCGTGATCGCGGGATGCTCGCGGACATGAAGCGCGCGGTTCAGCTCGCCCAGGACGGCGACCTGGCGTCGGTACTCGAATTCGAGTCGTGGGCGCAGGCGTCGTCGGTCACGCAGCCGGCGTTCCAGAAGTACGTGGCCGAGTTCGGCCGATGATTCGTGGAAATCGGGAAAGGACCCGACATGCCTGACAGCACTCACGTCACACTCACACCGGCCGAGGTGGTCGGCGCGTTCTACGGCGCGCTCATCGACCAGGATCCCGAGCGACTGGGGGAACTGGCCGACGCCGGCTTCGACGACGCGATCTTCGTGGAGATGCCGTCGTCCCTCCCCTACGGCGGCCGGGTCGAGGGCGCGCGGCGACTTCGCGCAATGTTCCAGGCCATGGCCCGCGGTGTGGTGGACGTCGGTCCCCGCGGACTGACCCTCGATGCGCTCGTCGACGGCGGCGACCGCATTGCCGCGCGGCTGTCGTTCGACTGGTACCCGCCGGGTGGCGGGGCGCCGATCGCGTCCGGCGCCGTCGAGGAGTGGACATTCGAGAACGGCAAGGCGATCGCGATCCGCGCGTACTACCGGGATACGGCCGAGCTGCTCGCCGCCCCGGCGACTGCGGCGGACGGCGCCTGATGGACCTGATCGGGGTCGGCAGCGGTGTCCGCCTCGCCGTGCACGAGCTCGGCGAGGGACCGCCGGTCGTGCTGGTGGCGGGTTTCGGTCTCGACCACTCGGTGTGGGATCGCCAGGTGCGGGTGCTGGCCGACGCGGGTTTCCGGGCGATCTGTGTGGATCAGCGGGGGCACGGCCATTCGGACAAGCCCCGCCACGGGTACGACGTCCCGCAGCTGGCCCGTGACCTGCTCGACGTGATCGAGACCCTCGATCTCGACGGGGTCACACTGGTCGGGCACTCGTTCGCCGGGCAGGTGGGGTTCAAAGCCGCGGCACTGGACTCCGGCCGGATCGCCGGGCTCGTGCTGGTGGGATCGAATGCGGTCCGCGCCAGCAGGAGCGCGGACTTCCCGTTCGGTGCGCCCGCGAGCGAGGTGCTGCCGCGTCTCCTCGACGCGGAGAACGCCGATCGGCTGGGGTCGCGGCGGACCAACCTCGCGGGTGCGTTCGCGCAGCCGCCGACGGAATCGACGATCGAGTGGCTCATGCGGGTGTCGTTGCAGATGCCGTCGTGGGCGGCGATCGAGTGCTACCGCTCGATGCTCGAATCCGACCAGATCGACGCGCTCGCGGACGTTCGCCTGCCGGTCCTGCAGGTGGTGGGACGTGCCGACCCCGTGCATTCCGCGCGGGGTGCGGCCTGGCTCTCGGAGCAGTTGACGCGGTCGCGACTGGTCACGATCGAGGGGTGCGGCCACTATCCGATGCTGGAAGAGCCCGACGCGCTCGAGCGGGAGTTGCTCGCATTCGCGCAGGCCGTGGGATGCGAGCGGTCCGCGTAGGAGCGATCGGACAAGTCGTGTCGTCCGTTTCCTTGCCACGTCTATTATGAGACGGTAATATTCAAAATAAGCGCGTGGGATGGATCACCAGCGTCACCGGCCGAGTCGCAGATCGAGTAGGTACGGATCCTCCACCCTCGACGAACTTGGAACCGCAGCCCGGTCGTCAGACCCCGAACTTGGAGAGAACTCATGCTGAACAAGCAAGACAACGACCTGCTCACCCGCGTGGAGGGTGACGCGCCGATGGGTGTCTTGATGCGTCAGTACTGGACGCCGGTGCTGATGTCGGAGGACGTCGTCTCGGACGGCGCTCCGCGGCGGATCAAGATCCTCGGCGGCA
>NZ_WXYH01000155.1:0-3539 GCF_009872365.1 Rhodococcus sp. T7 | reverse complement strand
ACGGTCACACCTCGAGACAACTTAGAAACGCGCAGGTCGCAGCTTCTTGAGATGTCATCGAAAGCGAGACGCTACAGTTCGTGTAGGGTCTTGAGAACCTTGGCCAGATCTCACGCGAGATGGCCACTCGGCGGCCAGTTGGCCATCTGGGTGAGATTGTCTCGGCGTGGCTGCGTGGCGGGAGCGGATAGCGGGTGGATGATCCAACCGAGTACTTCCGATGCGGGGAGATACCGCGACCTGTCTATGTGCGTTCAGGCTGGTCTGCGCTCGGTGCGATCGTGAGGTGTGCGAGTCGACCGGAACCGTCGAGCTGGAAGCGGTAGTCGAGGTCGACGAGCCCACCGGGGAATGTTCCTTCGAGTCGGCACGTCACCGAGGTCGCTCTGGTGGCGACATCGTTGTGCGCGGCAATCGGGGTTGTCGTGTAGGTGTACTGGCTGGCGACTCGATCAAGCCACGCCCTGATCTCGGCTGTGCCGTGGTAGTCGCGTCCGTCGTCGGTAACGTGTGCATCGTCGGCGAAGGTCGCCACCGCGGCAGCGCGATCCTCCCCCTCGGTAAGGGTCATGTAGGCACGCACCGCATCTGGGCAGTGAACGAGCAGCGAATTCGTCATGGCAGTTCTCCTGGTGTCGGAAGGGTTGGTCACACGACCGGGACGGTGCCGCCGTCGACAACGTAGTCGGCGCCGACGACGCTGGCCGCCGCGTCGGAGACAAGGAACGCAATCACCTCGGCAACCTCGTGGGGTTCGGCGAAACGGCCGAGCGGGACCCCACCCAGGGCATCGAGGAGTGACTGACGCGCCGCCTCCTGGTCGCCGTCGAATTGCGTGGAGAGCCGGTCGATGAGACGGTCGGCCGCGGTCGTGTGGATGCCGCCGGGCGAGACGGTGTTCACGCGGATTCCGTGTGGTGCGAGCTGATTGGCCAGTCCGCGGCTGTAGGTGCGCAGCGCCGCTTTCGCCGCGGCGTACGCGAGAGTTCCATCCCAGAGCGGCATCCGTGCTTGGATGGACGCAACGTGCACGATCGCGCCGCGGCCGGCACCAAGCATCTGCGGAACGATAGCCCGATCGAGCCGCACAGCGGTCAGTAGGTTGAGACAGTTCGTGTTTCATTCGGCGTCGCCCAGGACGGCGAACCCGCCACTCGGTGCGGTCGACCCGCCGGTGACGTGCACCAGAACTTCCGGCACTCCACCAGCCGTAACGGATTCAGCGATGGCCTTCCCGGCGTCGGGGTCCGTGAGGTCCGCGGCGATGAACGTATCAGCATCGGTACCTGGGCCTGGGGTCCGAGCGATCGCCGTGACCACCGCGCCGGCCGCCTTCAATCGCGTCACCACAGCGGCGCCGGTGCCTTTCGTTCCGCCTGCGACGACCGCCTGGCGGCCCTCCAACGTCAGGGGTGTCGGGTATGACATGACGTCCTCTCGAGTAGTTACTGCTATGCTAGCAGTAACTCGACTGCTAGCATAGCAGTAACTGGGAGGAGGGTTGAATGGCCAGTAAGATTCGACTCGAGGATCGTGAGTGCCCGCTGTCCACAACGTTGGGTGTCGTCGGCGAGTGGTGGACGGTGTTGATCCTGCATGACTGCTTTGACGGCTACTCGCGGTTCGACGAGTTCGAGGCCAACATCGGCCTCTCGTCGAGCATGTTGACCAGCCGGCTGAAATCCCTTGTCGAGGCAGGCATTCTCGAGCGGAAGCCATATCAGGAGCGACCGGTCCGGTATGAATATGCACTCACTGATCTCGGCCGATCACTGCGACCCGTACTCGTCTCTCTCGCGGCGTGGCGAAACGCGCAGCTGGCCCCGCAGGAGCGGTCAATGATCCTGGTCGATTCGCGGACCGGTCGCGAGGTCGAGCCTGTCGTTGTTGATGCCGCCACCGGCGATCGTGTAGATGGCACCCAGTATGTGTATGCGGCCGGGCCCTCGGCCGGAGACGCCATGCGAAAACGCTACGAGGGCGTGGCCAATACGCATGTCGAGGCCCGAACGTGACTCATTCAGGTCTGGGACGATCCGTCATTTTTCCGCGGTCGAAAATTGAATGCTGAGCGGTGCACCGGATGACAATCCACTTACGGCACACCCACAAGACACGACAAGAGGTTCCAGACAACCTTCGCCGACAGTTCGACCTCGGATCCCGTATGGCCATGAAACGTGGCGCCAACGTGCCGCGGCTGGAACATGCCTCACGGACAGCACCGTGCCAAATAGCGTCGGCAAGAACGTGCCAGATAGCGCTGGGAGTCACAGCGTCTGCTGCGCGGCGCAGATTCGTTCCTTAGTGTCGGAAACCCGTGTCGAGAAGATGTGTCGAAAAACCCGTTCGACGGTATTCTCGACACATGTTGATCGGCTACGCGCGGATGCCCAGTGCAGTCCAGAACTCTGACGATTAGATCGCTGCCTTGCGCAGCGTAGGGGTGGCCGCCGAGGACATCCACGTCGACCAGGCGGGCGGAGCGAAGGCGTCACGGCCCCAACTCGATCGGGTACTGCAGGAGCTGCGCGAAGGCGACGTTCTGGTGGTTACCCGGCTGGAGCGGCTCGGGCGGTCGATGCTGCACCTGGTCACGCTCGGTGCCGACCTGCGCGAGCGTGGCATCGGCTTGAAGGTGCTCGAACAGGGCATCGACACCGCTACGGCCGAGGGCCAGGCCATGTTCGGGCTGTTCTCGATCCTGGCCGACTACCAGCGCGAGCTGGCCGTGGCCAACACCCGCGACGGCCTCGCGGCGGCCCGCGCTCGCGGCCGCAAGGGCGGGCGCCCATCGAAACTCAGCGCCGATCAGATCGAGCTCGCTCAACGCCTCTACGATGCCGGGGAACGCACGGTCTCGCAGATCGCCGGGATGCTGAACGTGCCGCGGACCACGGTGTATGGGCATCTGAACAAGCGCAGGGTCGACACCGCACCAGTCACGCAGGAGATCGCGACACCACCCGCCCGCACCTCCCGAACCTGTCCGACCTGTGGATATGAACCCACCACGCGCGCCGAAGCGGCCCACCAACGTGCCGATCTCGCGGTGACGTGGCGTCACCGCATCCCGTCACCGAGGAGCTGTGATCAGCCGACACCACTGCCGCCATTGCGAACCAGGAAAACCGGCCTTCGACATCGCCTGCAGAATCTGCGGAGACGGCCCCATCCTCGCCGGCGCACTCGCCGAGAAAGCCGAGGCCGGCGACCTGACCACGGCGGTTCAACGATGGCTCACCACAGCCGGATGGACCACCACCCCCGACCTTCTCTGCCCGGACCACACCTGACGGACGGCAGCGCGGCAATCGGCTGTCGCCCAGCCCCGTTCCCCGGAACCTCCAGGAGGCCAACAAGCAACGAATACGGCGCCGCACAGGTGCGCAACTGCTTGGGCCGCAGGTAGGCCCGCATATCCGCTCGGGTAGGCTATCGCCGTTCTGCTGAACTTCCCCCTAACCTCGATCTTGCATGCGTCTGATGTGTCGCTCTGATCAGTTTCAGGTTGGGTATTTCGGGCGTGGATTCGGTGC
>NZ_WXYH01000154.1:0-93685 GCF_009872365.1 Rhodococcus sp. T7 | reverse complement strand
CACTGCATCGTGCACTCCTCGTCAGGGTCAGAGTCGGCGCCGGGTCGAGCCGGCTGGATCACCTACATATTCATGGACATCATTTCCGCGTATCGAGAGGTCGGAACGTATCGAGGTGCCGCCGACCTGTGCGGGACCACCCACAAGACCGTCAAACGGGTCGTCGAGAAGTTCGAGGCCGGCGACACTACACCCGAACCGGTCGAACGCACCCACAACTACGACGCGGTCTCGGACCTGGTCTCTGAACGGGTCGCGAAGTCGCAGGGCAGGATCTCCGCGAAACGGTTGCTCCCGATCGCGAGGGCTGCCGGTTACGAAGGGTCGGACCGCAACTTCCGGCGCCTGGTCGCCGACGCGAAAGCCGAGTGGCGCAGGGACAATCACCGCGGCCGACGCCCGGCCGTGTGGTCGCCGGGCGAGTGCCTGGTCATCGACTGGGCGGACGTCGGGCACGGCCTGCATCTGTTCTGCGCGGTCCTCGCGTTCTCCCGCTGGCGGTTCGTCGCCTTCGCCGCCGACGAACGTGCCACCACCACGCTGGCGTTGATCGCCGAAGCGTTGGCCGCGATCGGCGGAGTCCCGATCAAGGTCCTCGCCGACCGGATGGCCTGCCTCAAGGGCGGCGTCGTCGCGAACGTTGTCGTTCCGACCCCGGACTACGTCCGCTTCGCCACCCACTATGGCTTCCGGCCGGACTCCTGCCACGCGAACGACCCACAGTCGAAGGGAATCGTGGAAAACCTCGTCGGTTACGCCCAACGTGACCTGGTCGTTCCGCTGCTCACCGAGGCGAACCTCGCCGGCAGACCGGTGGATGTGCACGCAGCGAACACTGCCGCCAGGGTGTGGTGTCTCGAGGTCAACGCCGCCACCCATTCAGAGATCTGCGCGATCCCCGACCAGCGGATCGTCGAGGAGCGGGCGGTGCTCGGACCGCTGCCGTCGCTGCGCCTGCAGATCGGCCCGCCGCCGGTTACTCGCAAGGTCGACCGTCTGTCCTGCGTCCGGTTCGGCTCCGCCCGCTACTCGGTGCCCACCCGACTGATCGGCACCACCGTCACCCTCGCCCAGGACGGTGGCCGCCTGTTGATCGTCGACCCGTCGGGCGGGGAGGTCGTCGCCGACCACGCACTCACCGCGCCGGGCACCGCGTCGGTCCACGACGCCCACTACGACGGACCTAGGCCAGCACCCAGCCGTGGTCCGAGACCGAAAACAACTGTGGAACAACAGTTCTGTGACCTCGGTCCGGCGGCTGAGGCGTTCTTGGTCGGGTCCGCCGCCGCCGGAAACACCCGATTGGGCTCCGAACTCGAGGTACTGCTCGCGCTCGGCGCGGCGCATGGCACCGACGCACTGGTCGCGGCGTTGACCCGGGCTGTCGCGTTCAAGCGGTTCCGCGCCGCCGACATCCGCTCGATTCTCGCCGCCGGCACCGGGACCCCGCAGCCCACCCCGGCCGGGGACGCATTGGTGATCGACCTGCCGACCGCCCCGACTCGTTCCCTCGACGCCTACGCGGTCCCGGCCCGCACCGACCGACCCGGGGGCACACCATGACCAGCACACCCACCAACACGACAGATACAGTTGCGCCGCAACCTGTTCCGGACCTCTCTGCTGATCTCGACCGGGGGTTACGCAGGTTGAAACTCGCCGCGATCCGTCGCACCGCACCGGAGGTGCTGCTCACCGCGAAGACCCAACGATGGACCCCCGAAGAGGTGCTGCGAACCCTCGTCGAGGCGGAGATTGCGGCCCGCGACGCCTCCAACACGGCGACCAGACTCAAGATCGCTGCGTTCCCCGTCGCCAAAACCCTCGACAGTTTCGACGTGCCCGCCTCCTCGATCCCTCAGGCCACATTCGACTACCTCGCCAGCCTCGAATGGGTCCGATCCCGAGCCAATCTCACGGTTATCGGGCCACCCGGAACCGGCAAGTCGCACACCCTGATCGGGTTGGGGATCGCCGCGGTCCACGCCGGCCACAGGGTCCGCTACTTCACTGCCGCCGACCTCGTCGAGACCCTCTACCGAGGTCTTGCCGACAACACCGTCGGCAAGGTCATCGACACCCTCCTGCGGGCCGATCTGATCATCGTCGACGAGGTCGGCTTCGCGCCCCTCGACGACACCGGCACTCAACTGCTGTTCCGGCTCGTCGCCGGCGCCTACGAACGACGATCGCTAGCCATCGCCTCGCACTGGCCGTTCGAGCAGTGGGGGCGGTTCCTGCCCGAACACACCACCGCCGTCAGCATCCTCGACAGGCTCCTGCACCACGCAACCGTCGTCATCACCGACGGCGAGTCCTACCGGATGCGTGAAGCCCACCAGAGCCGGAGGTGACCGCCCCTGAACCATCCGCATCACCCGCAAGGAGCGGGGACTTTCACCTGGCCAAAATCGGGGACAGCAAACTGGCCATTGACAGTCGGGACGTGCCGCGTTGCGCAGAAGCGGAAGCGTTCCCGTAATGAGGTAGAACGGAGCGACAAGGTTGGTGTTGAGTACCTTCGTCCAACCGATGAGGGGAAACTCTTCAAGTGGCGCACCCCAGGTGGCCCCGGCATTGTTCACCAGGATGTCGATGCTTGTCAGGTGCTCGCCGAGCCGGTCGACCAGACCGGTCACCCCTTCGGCCGACGACAGGTCACTGGCGACGGGGGTGCAGCGTCCTGCCGTTCCCTCAGCGTCGGCCTCGGCATTGATAGCTTCCGCCGTCGCGCGGCACTGTTCTTCTTTTCGGCTGGTGATGACGACGTGGGCACCGCCCAGTACCAGGCCGCGGGCGATCATGGCGCCGATCCCTCGTGAACCGCCGGTCACGACGGCGGTCCTCCCGGCGACAGCGAAGAGGGAGTCGGGCGCCCTTCGCACTTCGGAGGTGGTTGCACTATTCATACTGTCTACGCTAGGACCGCATCGGCGTTATCTCTTGGGGAGCAGCGCACTTCGCTTGCATCGCGCGCAATAGACATGAACAGACCCGCGGGCAGACCCGGTCGTCAAACCTGAGCCGAACCGCGGGTCTGGTTCAGCCATTGTCGGAGGCCGCGGACCGTGTGTCGGATGGGCGCTCAGCGAAGGCCCGACGGTACGCATTACTGAAGGTGCTGAGGTCGCCGAATCCTGAGGAGTATGCCACCTGAGTCACGCTCTGGTGGCTCCAGCCACGGTCCTGCAGACGCAACCGCGCCAACGCCAGCCGCTCCTCTCGGATGAGATCCGACGGTGTTGTCCCAATCCGCTGCAACTGGGCCTGAACGTGCCGGAGCGACCAGCCGAGGCGCGCCGCTACCACGGCTCCTGTGAGGTTCGGGTCGTGCGCATTCTCTCGAATAAAGCGCCGGATGGCGCTGACCAACCCTTCCTGAACATCGACGGAGGGGGCGGCCGTGTCTGCGTTGTAGGCGAGCGCCACGAGATCGACGATTCGGTCGGCTATCGCGTCGAATTGACTCCCAGTGAGCTCGTGCCGCTCCCTGCGCAGACTACTGACCACGTCGACAACGATGCGTCCCAGTCCAGATGTCGCATCGAGGACGGTGCCAGCGTGCGGCAATGTCGGCACCCGCGCCTCGATCCGGTCACGTGGCATCACGAATGCAACAGAAGAGAAGCCATCACCATGGCGCAGAACAGTCGCGGTGTCCAGCGATGTGAGAGCCATGACCGCCGGTGTGATCGTGGCTTCACGACGATCCTGCTCGAGGATCACTTCGCCCCGGACCGGTAGGAGCAGTTCGTAGGCGCCATGTGGATGTCGACGGATGTCCGCTGCGGAGCGGGAGAGGACCTCCGCTTCGCCCCACCAGCGAACTAGCTGGTACGTATCCGAGTGTTGATGGTGAAGGGTTCCCTGGTAGTTATCCGCAAGCGAGAACGCCATCGGACAGTGGATCGACGAGACCTGATCGCGCCACCAGTCACCGCGCTCGCGCTGGTCGTGCTCGTTGCTGCGCAACGTATCGACGGAATACAAGCTCGCGACACCTTCTCACACCGGTATGCCGAAACTGCGACTCGTGCCACAGTCGACGCTAGCGCGCGCCGGCGCCCACGCCAACGGCTCGATCATCGCAGAGCCCGCTTGAGTAGCTTTCCTGTCGCGTTCATCGGCAAGCTGTCCCTGAACTCCACCAGGCGCGGGTACTTGTAAGCCGCCAATCGTTCCCGTGACCAGCCGATCAGGTCTTCCTCGTTCAACACCGAGCCGGGCTCTCGGATGACGAAGGCTTTTACTTCCTCACCGATTCGCTCGTCGGGAATTCCGACGACGGCCACGAGGCTGACTTCGGGATGGCCGATGATCACCTCCTCGAGCTCCCGCGGATAGACGTTGAAGCCTCCCCGCACAATCAAGTCCTTGGCGCGATCGATGATGAAGTAGTAGCCGTCCTCGTCCCTCGTTGCGATATCGCCCGTACGGAACCAGCCGTCGCGGATCACGTCCTCTGTCGCTTCGGGCCGCCCCAGGTATCCCTTCATCACGTTGTATCCACGTACGGCGAGTTCTCCTGGCTCACCGGCGGGGACCTCGTTCCAATGATCGTCGATCAGCTTCACCTCTACTCCCCAGATCGGCGTGCCGATCGATCCCGACCGGTTCGGTTGGTCGAGCCGGTTGAACGTGACGGTCGGACTGGTTTCGGTGAGTCCGTAGCCTTCCCGGATTCCGACACCGAAGACATCCCTGAACTGCTCCAGCACACCGACGGGCATGGCAGCTGCGCCGGAAAGCGCGATTCGCAGGAGACCGTCGAGGCCAACATTTGTTCCGTCAGCGGACTTGTTGAGCAGGCCCCAGTACATCGTCGGGACACCGGCGAAGACCGTCACCCGGTGCTGCGTCATCAACGCCAGAGCCTCGGCTGCGTCGAATCGTGGCAGCAGGACCAGGGTGGCACCCATGGCGAAACCGGCGTTCAGCTGCACGGTCTGTGCGAACGAGTGGAAGAGCGGAAGTGTGACCAGATGTATGTCGTCGGCTCGGGCGTCGAGCAGTTGGTTGTGCCCGATGGCGTTGAGGACCAGGTTGGCGTGGGTGAGCTCCGCCCCTTTCGGTCTGCCGGTCGTCCCGCTCGTGTAGAGGACCACCGCTGTGTCCGTTGCCTCGGTCACCTGCAGGACGTCTTCGGCGGGGTGTTCGGCCACTGCGTCAGCCAAGGTCGTTCCTACACCTGGCGCATCGAGTAATGCGGAGCCAAGGGTGACCAGATGCTCGCAGGATGCGACGTCCTGGAATCCGCGCCACGCCTCGTCGCCGAGTCCCGGCACGGTGCAGAAGTATGCCGTCGCGCCCGAGTCACGGAGGTGGTAGGCAACCTCCTCCCGCTTGAGCATCGTGTTGAGCGGCACCACGGCTCCACCGGCCTTGAGGATGCCGAAGTAGACGATCGGAAACTCGACAACATTCGCGATCGTCAGGGCGACGCGGTCGCCGGGGCGCAACCCCAGCGAGAGAAGAAAATGGGCGACACTGTTCGCGGCCGCATCGATTTCACCGAAGGTGAGGGTTCGGTCACCTTCGATGACAGCGGTTCTGTCGGGAGTGCGTCGAGCAGTGTCGGCGAGCATGGTGGCCAGGTTGAGCATGATCCTGCTTTCCGATGATGATGGTGTGATGCTGTGAATGCGGATTGCCGGCTCAGGACCAATCCCAGTCGTAGTCGGCTCCCACCCGCCTCGCCAACGGTTTGAACATGCGATCTTCGTAAGTCGCCATCGTGTCGAGTCCGGGAATGGGCGCGAGGTTCAAGATCTCGGCTAGCCGCTCGAAGTCGAGTTCGGGTTTCGGCACGCCCGCAGCAATCGCGAATCTCTGTAGCTGGTTGGTGAAGCTCTCACTACACGGCGGCTTTCCGAAGTTCACCGGATGCTTCATCGCCTCATCGAGGGTTACAAACTCCACGCCACGCTCGAGGAATGCCTCGAGGATCGGAGCGAGGGTGTCACGAGAGATCGTGGTGCCGTGAACGAGCCAGATGAGGGGCGCGTCGGCACCGAACAGGGTGTGCGCGGTGTCCGCGTGTTTGTAGAGCATGTCAACCGCGGTCGAGACGTGCAGGTCGCGTACCTGCTTCTGCACGTCCTTGTCGCCCAGGGTCATCGCGCGGAAGTACGGCATTATGAACGCGAAATCACTGAACCAACTGGTGATCGGGGCGGTGCGGTAGCCGAGATCGGCGATGTAATTCTCGACTTCCCCTCGACGTCGTTCAGATCCTGACGACATGTCCATCGGGTACCGGAAGTACTTCGACGGTGCGGCGTCGATCAGATGACCGATATACTTCTCGGCCGTCTCGAAATCGCATCGGAATGCCGCGTCGGGCATCCAACGCAGCGGGGCATGCTGGTGAGTGTGGTTACCCAGGTGATGGCCCGCTTCGACCCACGCCTCGAAGGCCTCCATTTGTTCTGACTCGTTCTCTAACCGGTATGTATGAGAGAAGCCGTAGGTCCCCTCGAGTCCGTAGTCGTTCAACGTCTTCGCGACGGACCGCGTGATATCAGTGGGAGTCGTATCGTCCGGCATGGGAACGCCGTCCCACAGGACGAAGTCATCGATCGTGACCGCAATCTCGAGAGGTCGGTCGGCGCGCATGTCATTCATTGCGTTGACTCCGGATCTTTTAGGAGGGCTCCTCGGCACGAAACCCGCTTCTCACCGACCCTATGAAGTGACGGACATCACGTCTTGGCTGTTTGCGCGCACCTGCTTTCATCAGGCGCATCGCATCGGGCATCGGGATGCGCGCTGTGCGCGCTCTTCGAATCCCGTGCGCATAAGCCCAAGTTTTGCCTTGCCATGACTTCTACCGTCGTTAATGACGAAGGAGTAACACAGTGAACTCATCACAACAGATCGTCCTGGCGCAGCGCCCCCGCGGGCACGTGAGCGTGGAGGACTTCCGCGTGCAGGACGTCGCCCTGCCCGAACTCGAGGCTGGCGACGTCGCACTCGAGACCCTCTTCATCTCGATCGATCCGGCCATCAGGGGCTGGCTCGACGACCGACCGAGTTACCTTCCGCCCGTAGCACTCGGAGAGCCAGTCCGCGCTTTCGGTCTGGCACGCGTGACCGCCTCGCGCAACAGCAACTTCACCGCGGGCGACATCGTTCGCGGCTTTGTCGGCTGGCAACGGCGCCAGATCGTCAGCTCGCCCGGTACCGACTGGGACCGAATCGCATCACACGAGGACGTTCCCTTAGAGCACTACCTCGGCATACTCGGGATGACGGGCCTGACCGCGTGGGCCGGAGTGTGCGACATCCTGCGCCCGAAACCAAAACACACCGTCTTGATCTCCGGCGCCTCTGGCGCAGTGGGAAGCGTGGCGGTCCAGCTCGCAAAGCGGGCGGGCGCACGCGTTGTCGGCATCGCAGGAGGGGCCGAGAAGTGCTCGATGGTGGCCCGACTGGGAGCCGACGCCGTCGTCGACCGCAAGGCCCCTGATTGGAAGGACCAGTTCGAGGCGGCAACACCGGACGGCATCGACCGCATCTTCGAAAACTCGGGGGGCCCGATGTTCGAGGCATCGATCGCCCGGCTGAACAACCATGCACACATCGCATTGTGCGGCCTGATCGACGGCTACAACTTGACCGAACGACCCTCCGGCCCAATCAACTTCGGGCTGCTTCTCACCAAGCGTATCCTTACACAAGGATTCGTCGTGCTCGACTACATGGACCGCGCAGCAGAGGTTGAAGCCACGCTTGGCGAACTCATCAGTTCCGGACAGTTGGAGGCCGTGCAATCCGTATTGCCCGGATTCGAGCAGTTGCCGGCCGCCTTCGTGGACTCGTTCTCCAACGGCCAACCGGGCAAACTCATCATCGATCTAACTGCGTAGCCAGGCTCTGAACCTTGTTATCGCACGGCCGGAGTGCGGTCTCCAACGCATGCACAGGTATCCCACGTATCCACCTCCAGTGCAGGTCCTCGCCAGAAGATCGGGCCCGTACCGGCTGATCGCCACCCTGCTACGCACCGACGGGGAACCGTCTCCGACCTACTCGACACCCTCGTCGACGCAGACCCCAACGGTGACCTCGTGAACACCCTCGAGGTATACCCCCTCAACGGCGCCACCCGCCTCGAACTGCACCTCGCGCTCAAAGCCCGCCGCTGGATCCGGCGCCCGCGGATCTGACTTCCAGGGCATGGAGGAGCATCGTGTTCCAATGCGCGACCGACACCACCGAAGACGGGCACGTCCTCGACGAGTCGCTGGTCGCCGAGGACGCCACACCTCGTCCACCGTGGCGCGAACTGCTGGTGTCCACCCCGGGCCGGCTCATCCTGTTCGGCGCTATATTGATTGCGGCCACGCTGGTCGCGGGGGTGGTGCCGTCCATATCGGTCGGGGCCTGCCAACCTCAATTTACACGCTGCGCGGCCATACCGAACCGCTGGCGGTGGCGGTGGCGGCGCAGTCTCTCTACAGCTCACGGCCATCGCCGATGCGGCCGCCACCACCTCGTTCATCTCCACCGACGTCGATCCGACCACGCTGTTGCAGACCTACAATCAGGCGCTCGCGGACGCCTCGGCAGCCTTGATCACCGCAGGCACCGGGGTCGACCCGCAGAACCGGAATGCGTGCAGCAGTTGACGGACATTTCCCGACACTTCGGTGTCTACGCCGGACTGATCTCGACCGCCCGCGCCAACGACAACGCCGGAAACCCGATCGGGGTGGCCTGGGCGATGCCTCCGCGCTGATGCAGGACACCGTGCTGCCGGTGGCGCACACCCTCTACTCGGATCAGATCCGTGCCGTCGCCGACACCCAGACTCGAACCGAACGGCTCCCCGCTGCCGCACTGGCGACCACGGTCGCGGCCCTGGCCTTGCTCGTGCTCGCGCAGCTGTATCTGGTGCGCAGGACGCACCGTCGACTGAACCCGGCCCCGCTCACCGCCACCGTGCTGGTGGCAGTGATCGCCCAGTGGGTAGGCACAGCCGGTCCAGCGTCCTCGACTGCCAGCGCGGTGCACGGGCGGAGGGCACCGAACCGCTAGGTGCGATCGCGAGCGCCGGCATCCTCGCGCAGCAAGCCTGCGCCGACGAAACGCTTCGCCGCCACCGGTGCTACCGCCTCACCCGAACCGCAATCACCGGCAGAGTGCGGCGCCCTTGGCGGCCTCAGACCCGACACCGGCCGCGGCACCCGCCGACGGTGCGGTCGCCGCGATTCGCGCGCGGGGCCGGTTGATCGTCGGCGTCGACCAGAGCACCAACCTGATGAGCTTCCGCGACCCGGTGACCGGAACCTTGTCCGGTTTCGACGTCGACATCGTGGCCCGCACCTTCACCATCACCTGCGCACGTGCGGAACGAATCGCGTTCTCCACCGTGTACTTCCGGGCCGTCCAACGACTGCTGGTGCGCACCGGCGGGTCTGTCCTCTCGTCGATACCTCCTCGCTCGATGCCGCGCAGCGGCTGGTGCCGACTGCGACGATCGTCGCCGTCCGGGACCTCGACGATTGCCTCATCGTTCTCCAGCAGCGCCAAGCCGACGCCGCGAGCACCGATGACGTCATCCTGGCGGGGATGGCGGTGCAGGATCCACACCTCGAGGTCACCGGCCCCGAGCTGCAGTTGGATCAGTACGGCATCGGTGTGAACAAGGACCACGACGAGTCTTCCCCTGTGCCGGGCTCCTCCTCGGCGTCGACGAATCTCCCTGCCGACCACCCGATGAACGCGAAACGCTGCACACACGTCGGCCACGAGGGCTAGCATCCCCGATCGTGACAACATTGCGCGGCATGCCGATGACACTTTTGCGAATGAATTACCAATTACTGCGTATCCCATTGCAATTCGTGGAGGACGTCGCGATCACCCAACTCGACGAGCGAGCGCCGGCGCGCCTCGTCTACGAACAATTGCTGATTCGGTGCGATCGTGCGGCCGCCCATTTTCTCGACGACGAGAACGCAGACGGCCGAGCAGCGGAACTTCACCGACGTACGACCGCCGTTCGGGTCGGAATTGCCCGTCGACAGCAGCAAGCAGATGCCGAGAGCGCGACGCTCCTGGATCTGCAGCGCGCCCGGTTCCACCAGCGCCGCCACCCCCGCAGGGCCACCGACCCGGCGTGACGCACCGCTCATCGGCACAGGCTCCGTTCGGCGGTGGCGATCAGGATGCGAGCGACCTCGTCGACGGGGAGGCTTCGCCCCGAGGTGGCCGGCCTCGACCACCGGTCCGACGGTGTCGAGGTGACACTGCGCGACGTCGAAAGCCGCGCAACCCGATCCGTCCACGCCCGCTTCCTCGTCGCGGCGGATGGCGCGCGCAGTACGGTGCGTGATGCCCTCGGGATCGCCATGCGCGGGCCGGGGCGTCCGTCCCAGGCCGTGGGAACCGAGTTCCGCGCCCCGCTGTGGGAACTGCTCGGCGACCGCCGCTACTGCATCTACGCCGTCACCCACCCCGAAGCCGCGGGGGTCTTCGTCCCGGCCGGCCGAGGTGACCGGTGAGTGGACGGCGTGGAACGCGACCTCGCCCGACAGTCCGTGGCGAGTCTGACGAAAGAGCAGGCCACCCGCCTCATCCGGCTCGGCAGCGGACTGACCGACCTGGAGCCGCGGATAGAACGCATCGGGACCTTCACATTCGCCGCGCAGCTCGCGGACCGCTGGCGGGACGGCGCCGTGTTCCTGACCGGCGACGCGGCGCACCAGATCACGCCGCGCGGGCGCACCGGCATGAACACCGCCATCCAGAGCGCCCACGACCTCGGGTGGAAACTCGCCTGGGTGCTGCGCGGTTGGACCGGACCGCAGCTGCTGGACACCTACGAAACCGAACGCCGACCGGTGGCCGCGCACAACGTGGCCCGCTCGGCCGATCCGCACGGCGGAACCCGGCTCGCCGCGCAGGAATTGCCTGCGGACCTCGGGGGCCGAATCCCGCACGTCTGGCTGCCGTCCCACGCCTCCGCACGGTGTCCACCCTCGACCTGCTCGGACGCGGACTGACGCTGTGCACGACGCATCCGAGCGCGTCGTGGCAACGCGCCGCGCCCTCGCTTTCGGGTCCGTCGCTCGTCGTCCACGATGTCGACGCCATCACCGCCCGCGGAATGGGCATCCCCCACGGCGGGGCGCTGCTGGCCCGGCCGGACGGCGCGATCCAGGCCCTGCCGGCCCCGTCGGACACAGTGGATCGAGTTTCCGAAGGCGTCAGTTCATAGCGTCGACAGCCCCTAGCGCAGGGGGAACCCGAGTCGAATCAGCGATTCCTTGAGCCGATCGCGCCCGTTCAACCGTGCTGCCGAGGCGAGTCGGTCCAGAACCCGTGCAGTCCACGAATGCTCGAGCTGCTGGGTGCCGTAGAACGCGGCGATGCGCCCCTCGTAGGCGTCGACGTGGTCGCGCTGGGCGGGCAGGTCGTACGTCTCGTGGTGCAGCACAGCCTGCCGGGGCAGACGCGGTTTGATCTGGGCGTCAGCGTCCGGATGGGGTCGTCCGACGACCAGTCCGAACACCGCGAACACGTGGGGCGGCAGCCCGAGTTCCGCGGCGACCTCCTCGGGCTTGTTACGGATCGCGCCGATGAACACCGTTCCCAAGCCGAGGGACTCCGCCGCGGTCACGGCGTTCTGCGCCGCCAGGGCGGCGTCGATGAACCCGAGGTAACTGCTCTCGAGGTAGTCGGCGCCCTCGATCGGCGCGCCGCGATCGCCGGCGAGTTGACGGACGCGGGCGAAGTCGGCGAGCCAGACCAGCAGGACCGGGGCCTCGACGATGTGGGCCTGGTCGCCGGCGAGCGCGGCGAGGCGAGCCTTCCGGTCGAGGTCGCGGACGGCGACGACACTCCACGCCTGGAGGTTCGACGACGTAGCGGCCGACTGCGCCGCCGAGGCGAGGACGTCGAGGGTCTCGTCGGTCAGCGGATCGGGCAGGTAGCGACGAACCGACCGGTGCGAATGCAGGGCTTCCAGAACCGGATTCCACTGCGCGGGTTCAGTGAGGGCGGGGTCCCAGTAGCGCTGCTGCAATGCGGTACGAGGTGCGATGTCTGCGATGGTCACCGGGACAGGAAACCCGACTCCGCTCCCCCACTCCAGGGTTCGGCGCACCGTGATTCCTGCGGGCACCACGAACCTGCCGCTGTCGAACACCGGCGATCGGCGACGGTTCGATGGTTACCATCAGTTGTTCGTGAACCTTGCGTTACCGATCGAATTGAGGAGTGAACGTGACGGAACGGGTCATCGTCGTGACGGGTGCCGGCTCGGGAATCGGGCGGTCCATCGCGACCGGACTACTCGATGCCGGACACCACGTGGTGCTGACCGGACGAACACGAGAGTCCCTCGATCAGACAGCGCACGGGCACGACCACGCACGCGTGGTGCCTGCCGACGTCTCTTCACCGCAGTCGGTGCACAGCCTCTTCGCCACCGTCGCCGAACGGTTCGGCCGCCTCGACGTACTCGTCAACAACGCCGGCACCTTCGGCCCCTCCGGCGCGGTCGACGAGATCGAACCGGAGGACTGGGACCGGACCGTCGCCACAAACCTCACCGGGGTCTTCCTTTGTTCGAGAGAAGCCGTCCGAATGATGAAGGCGCAGACACCCCGCGGCGGACGCATCATCAACAACGGCTCCCTGTCCGCGCACACACCTCGACCCGCCAGCGTCGCCTACACCGCAACCAAACACGCAGTATCGGGGTTGACCAAGTCGATCGCACTCGACGGGCGCGACCACGACATCTGCTGCACCCAGATCGACATCGGAAACGCCGACACCGCCATGACCGCCGGCATCGGCCACTCCGCGCGCCAAGCGGACGGATCCATGCGAGCCGAACCCACCTTTGATCCGCGGTACGTCGCGGACGCGGTCACCCGGCTGGTCGAACTCCCCCTCGACGTCACCGTGCCGACGTTGACGATCATGGCCTCCCGTATGCCGTTCGTCGGCCGCGGCTGACCGCGGTCCGGCGGCCTTAACCTTCCCAGCCGACCCGGGCGGCCAGTGCGTGCAGCGAGCGTTTCCTGCTCTCGTTCGACTCCCCGACCCAGGCGATGCGTCCGTAGACGTACTCGCGAAAGTGCGGTCTGCCGTCACGATTCTGCGAATCCGGCCCGTGCCGAACGCAATTGAACAGCAGTGCCTTCACGTCGTCGTACTCGGCACGCGCCGCCTGCGGACGAGTGTTGACCACCAGCCCGGCCAGGTGCTGGCGTCGGTGTGCTCGCATCACCCGGGTCTTGCCGGGGTGGACGGAAAAGCCTTCGTCCGCCACGATCCTGCCGACGGCGTGGATCAGTCGATCCACCGCGAGATCCGAGCCGGAAAACGCACGGTCGTCGGCATATCGGGTGTACGCGACGCGGTGGGTTCGCGCGAGTCCGGTCAACCTGCGATCGAGCCGGTGTGCAACGAGATTGGCGAGCGCCCGTGACGTCGGCGCCCCCTGCGGCAGGTGCGCACCCCGGAGCCGGCTCGCCGCGTCGAACGGAAGCTGCGCGAGGACACCGGGTGGGGTCGACGTCGTGCAGAGCCCGGCGAGCACCCGGGACACCCGGGTCGGATAGCCGAGTGCGCCGAAGACCGCCCGCACCCGCGTCCGCGAGACCGAGGAAAGAACGCGCGAAGGTCGATGCGCAGCACGACTTCGTGCCCGGCATGCGGAGCGGAGAAGGTGTGGACACTGCGACCTCGGACGAATCCGTGCGCCGCCGCATGAGACGGAACGCGGTCGAGGACGGACCGCAGAATCCGGCGCTGCACCTCCCGGAGACGTTCCTTGGGCGCTTCGAGCAGGCGGTTGTCCGACCGGATCCGATAGCGGTAGTGCTGCAGCGGCGGCGGCTTCGTGCGCAGCCACCCGCCGGGATCGGCGAACCAGTCGAGTTCGGCGGGGGTGAGGCCGACCGCCTCGGCGACCGCGGCCGTGCGCGACCACTGCGGGACGTCGAACTTCCAGCCGTTGCCGGATACCTCGTCGACGATCGGCTCTGCCCGCTCGATCAGCGGAAGTTCCGACAGCAGCCGAAAGACGCTGTCGACGCCGTCGATCGGCGGCGTGGGCATGAGGTCGTGGAGCCGTATCGCGATCCGGCCGGCGTCCGGCACTCCGGTTTCCTCGAAGCGGAGGACGAGGCCCGCCCTGGTCCAGGCTCCGTCGATTGCCACCGCAGCGAGGCGACGAGCGATCTCGGGCGGCAGGGCCGGGCGGGCAGTCATGCGTGCGACGGTGCGAGGTGACCGATACCTGTCGTCTGCGGCGCGCCGGAGCACGCGGAGCATGCGGTCGCGCGTCGGACGGTGTCTCCGATGAACACTGTCGAGCCAGGGGTTACCCCTGACATGGTCGCAGCCGGCGAACCGGCCACACCACTCTCACCCCGCCACCGTCGCACCTCGTGAGAATGCCACATCCTCGCGGCCGTCCGGGGCCCAATCGCCTTCAGGAATGGGCCGCCTTCCCCCTACCCGACCGTGGCGTGCCCACGCAACCGGACGCTCAGTCCGGCAGCGGCAAGTGCTGCGGCGAGAACGATACCCGCGGCGACGAGCAGGGCGAGGTGGTAGCCGTCGGACAGCAGTGGTGTCACGACGAGAGGGCCCGCGATCTGACCGAGACTGTATCCGCTCGTCAAAATCGCGACCGCACGCGGGAACTGGAGGTGAGCGCCGATCGCGAGCGACATCTGGCTGATGCCGAGGAAGGTTCCCCCGAACAGGAAGGCGGAGACCAGGGCGGGCCCGATGCCGCCTGCCACCGCGGGCAGCGCGATGCCGGCAGCCTGAACGGTGAGGGCGATCACCAGCAGGACCGGCCGGGACCACTGTCGGCCGAGCGATGCCCACAGCGGACCGGACGGCAGCGCCGCCAACCCGACGAACACCCAAGCGCCACTGCCGGCAATGCCACCCGCGGTACGGTCGATAGCCGCGACGAGGAAGGTGCCGGCGATGATGTATCCGACGCCCTCGAGGGAATAACTGGCGAAGAGGGCGCCGAACCGGCGGGCCCCCTGCTCGGGTGACCTTCGACGCTCGTCGGCCGACGCGGATGCCGGGTGCTGCGGTGTGAGAGTCCACGCCGCGAGGGTGCAGATCGCGGTCAGCAGCGCGGCCGCCCACCACACCGACTCCCACGTGCTCATCGACCGCAGGATGAGGACGACGAGGCCCGACAGGGCGATACCCGCTCCGATTCCGCCGAACGCCCACCCCGACAGGTGCGCTGCCTGACCACTCAGGTGGGAGTGCATGGCGCCGACAGCGAAAACGAACACCAGCGCACTGGTGACACCTGCGATGAATCGCAATACACCCCAGTCGGTTTCGTTCGATGCGACCGGCATCAACGCCAGCGTGAAGGTCAGGACGAGCAGTGAGACACGCAGGGTTGCCGCCGAGCGCATCAGCCCGGGTAGGGCGATTCCGGCGAGCGCCCCGACGAGATAGCCGAAATAGTTGGCCGTCGCCAGAGCGGCGCCCGCCGACGGGGTCAATCCGGCCTGGGCCTCCATCAGCGGGAGAACAGGGGTGTAGACGAACCGTCCGATACCCATGCCGGCCGCCAGTGCAGCCCCAACCTGGCCGACCGTGATCCACGGCGAGGTCGGGGTTCGGAACGTGATTCGCTCGTCGGTGCTACCTGGTGCGTTCATGCCTTCTCTTCCAAAAACGTTCGCCGCCGAACCTAGCAAGCGACGGATGTCAGCAACGTCGCGCGCGCGTCGGCCGGCGCGAGGTGTTCGGCGTACGGCAGCAGACGTTCGCCGATGTCCATCAAACGGCCCGCGCTTGTCTCCACAGGTCTCGGACGATCTGTTCGGCGGGGGCCGACCGGGCCTTGCGATACCCGACGCCGGCCCACAGGGCGAGGCCCTGCGGGTCATCCGCGGCCCCGGCCGCGGCCCGCAGCCCGCTCGTCAACAGGTGTACCTGCGGATATGCCGTCACCGCGTACGCGTCGAAGTCGGTGATGAAGTCGTTGACCAGGCCGCGGGCGGGACGGCCCGAGAACGCGCGGGTGACGACGGTGTCGGTGAACCGGTCGTCGTGCAACGCGGCGCGGTGCGCGGGCTTGGTGCCCGCCTCGTCGGCGCGCAGGAGAGCGGTACCGATCTGGACTGCGGTGGCCCCGGCCGCGAGAGCCGCAGCGACGTCTGCACCCGTCGCGATCCCTCCCGCCGCGACGAGGGGAAGGTCGACCGCGACGCGGGCCGCCTCGACCAGTTCCCGGGTCGAACGTGGGTCCGGCTCCGCGTCCGGGTCGAGCGTCGCCCGATGCCCACCTGCGTCGACTCCCTGCAGACAGATCACATCGACGCCCCGCTCGGCGGCCGACCGTGCCTCGTCGACATCCGACACCGTCGCCACGACGGCAGTGCCGACAGCGTGCAACCGCTCGACGACGCCTCGCGGCGGAAGCCCGAACGTGAACGACACCACGGGAACGGGAAGCTCGACTGCGAGGTCGACCTTGGCGTCGAACGCATCGTCGTCGTGGTCGACGACCTCGGGCAGCACCACCTGCCGACGTTCGGCGAGCGGCTGCAACCGCTCCCGATAGCCCTCCACGGCCGCGCGGTCGGCCGGTGGGCGGCCCGGGACGAAGACATTGAGTCCGAACGGTGCGGCCGTCAGAGCGCGAACCGCGTCGACCTCACGGCGAACCGCGTCGACGGTCTTGTACCCGGCCGCCAGGAAACCCAGGCCGCCGGTGGACGAAACCGCGGCAACGAGTTCGGGGGTGCTCGGCCCTCCCGCCATGGGCGCCCCGACGATGGGAATTCGGAGGTCTTCCTCGAAATCGAACACCAGGTTCCTTTCGGTCGATGGGTGCGTGACGAACGCGGCTCACGCTTCCGTCCACCATCGTGCACCGCCGAATCGGCAAGCGGAAATGCCGTTTCGGCTGGATCTATGCTTGGCAGTTATGACCATCGAACTGCGGCATCTGCGGGCGGTCGTGGCGGTCGCCGAGGCGGGCTCGTTCACCGCCGCGGCGACCGCGCTCCACATCACGCAGCCGGCGCTGACCCGAACGGTGCAGCAACTCGAGGCCTCGCTCGGCGTGCGGTTGTTCGACCGGACCTCGCGTGCGCTCGCCCTCACCGAGGACGGTGCCGGTTTCGTCGAGAAGGTGCGCGTCATTCTCGGGGACCTCGATTCCGCGGTGGCGCTGTACACCACCCGATCCCTCGCCCTCGGCTTCAGTTGGCTCCTCCCCGATCCGTGGGCACAGCAGGTGATCGACGACGTCGAGAAGAACTCCCGCGCCACCGTGGTTCCGCGGCGCTGCGACGACCCCATCGCCGCGCTGAACAACGCCAGCGTGGACGCCGCGGTCGTCCGCCGGGACGTCCCGGGCGACGAGTTCGTGCAGCATCCGCTGTTCGAGGAGCAGCGGATCGCGGCGGTCTCCGCCGCCTCACCTCTCGCGAGCCGCGAGTCCATCGACTGGGCCGAGTTCGGAACGCTTCCTCTGGTCATCAACACTCTCAGCGGCACCACGTCCGAGGATCTGTGGCCGAACCACGACGGCCCGGTGGTGACGTGCTCGAACTTCGACGAGTGGCTCGAACTGATCGCCGCGGACCGCGGTGTCGGCACGGTTCCGGAAGTCGCCCGGCGGCGGGTAAATCATCGCAATGTCCGGTTCATCCCGCTGGTCGGTGCGCCGCCCGCGGTCGTGCGGTTCGTGTACCGCCGCAACCGGGTGACGCCGCTGCTGCGGGTGTTGCGGGACGCCGCGATCCGCAACTCTCCCCCGCCCGGCGCCGGAACGACATCGTCGAATCATTCGTCACTGTAGGCCATTTCGATGATGGAGCGGGATCCCCAGTGCCGGGCACCTCATGCGACGTGGGCGTCGCGCAGGTTCGCGGCTTCCTCGAGGAGGTCGGGATCTGGGGTCAGTTCGTGAACTGCGCCGATCTCGGCGAGGATCGCGGCACGGACCTGGTCGAGGGTCACGGCCGGGTTCAGGTCCGTGAGGGACGCCGCCGTGGCGGGATCGAACTCCAACTCGAGGGCGGCGTTGACATCGGCGAGCACCGCCCGCACGGGATCCGAATCGGATACCACGAGTTCGAAGCCGAATAGCCATGCGCCGGCCACTATTCGCTGCGCGGTCCCCGCCAACTTGACGCGGCCCGCGCCGTTCACCGTCCAATCACCGGGGCAGTACTCGCCGGGCACCGGTCCGATGCGAGCATCGACGCCGAGCGTCCTCAGCACGGCGACGATCCTCGGGGTGATGCGCTGGAAGCGGGGCCGAGCCCCGACGATGCCCTCCGTGTCCCGGGAGACGATCTCCACGACGAGGGTCTGCTGATGGTACGCCGCCGCCCGACCACCGGCGCCCCGGACGACGGGGGTGAACCCACGGTGCCGCGCCGCCGCGGCCGCGGCCGGAAACTGCGGTCGCACAGCGTCCAACCGCCCGAACGACAACGTTGGTGCGGGACTGTAGATCCGCACCAGCGCAGTCGCATTCGGATCTCGCCCGGTTCGACGCAGCAGCGCCGACGCAAACGCCGCATCCATCACGGGATCATCCGGAAAATGCGTGGTCAGCAACTGCTCTATCGTCATACCCATCCCGCCGTTCCGCTCCGGAGTATCTCAGACATAGTCTGCACGGCGATCGAATTTCGCGGATATCCCCTCGGACGCACGGTTCGTGGCCCTACCCTGGACACGCCGTAATGCACTCCCCCTGGACGCCTGCGCGCAGTGTGCAGAGCCAGCGCGCCGAGAGGTCGTCACGATGCTCCTCAGATCGAGTGTGGTCGCCTTGTCCTGTGCCGTCGCCGCAGTGCTGTCCGCCTCCCCCGCCCAGGCCACGCCGTCTTCGGGGGTGACCGCACAGGTCCTGTTCGAGACCACGGTTCCGGCGGTCGCGGGCAGTTCGGCGGGCACGGATCTGACGCTGCGGCGCATCGAGATCGCCCCCGGCGGCACGACGGGGTGGCACTACCACGACGGCCCGGTGTACGCGTTCGTCGAATCGGGTGTGCTGAGCCGGACGCTGCAGGACTGCACGACCGCGGTGACGACGGCCGGTCAGGCGATCACCGAGGACCACGGCAGCGATCACGTCCACGAGGGCTCCAATCTGGGAACGGAACCGCTGGTCCTCCTCGCGTTCTACACCGAACCGGAGGGCAAGCCCCTGTCCGAGGACGCACCGGCGCCGACCTGCTGACGGGCCGGCCGGGTCGTCATCGCGTGAGGGCGCCGATCCAGGCGACGGCGCCCGCGACGTCGTCGACCGTTGCCGTCGCCGCTGGCAACGGTGGACGGCGAATCATCAGTACCGGGACGCCCAGTGCGCGTGCGGCGTCCAGTTTCGCGTCGGTCTGACCGCCGCCGCTGTTCTTGGTGACGAGGACGTCGATGCGGTGCTCACGCATGAGTGCGGTCTCGTCGGCGACCGCGAACGGCCCGCGGGCCAGGAGCAGGGTCGACTGCGGCGGCATCGCCACGTCGGGCGGATCGATCGCGCGGATCAAGAACCACAGCGCGTGCAGGTCCGCGAACGTGTCGACACCCTGCCTGCCGATGGTGAGGAAAACCCTCGTTCCCAGACCGGGGAGCAGTTCGGCGGCGTCGGCAAGGTCTGCGGCGCCGTGCCAGTGTTCACCCGGACGCGGCGACCATTCGGGGCGACGGAGAACCATCAGTGGGATGCCGCAGCGGTGCGCGGCGTCGGCAGCGTTGCTCGTGATCTGCGCCGCGAACGGGTGCGTCGCGTCCACGATCGCGTCGACGGGATGCAAGCACAACCACTCCGTGAGGCCGTCCGCTCCCCCGAAGCCGCCGATCCGCACGTCCCCGACGGGCAGGCGCGGGTCACGGACCCGGCCGGCGAGGGAGGACACGGCCTCGACACCTGGAACGTCCGCGAGTGCCTCGGCCAGCGCTCGGGCCTCCCCGGTGCCACCGAGGATCAGGATCCGCGCCACGCTCAGTGGGTGGTGCGCTCGCGGGCGGCCGAGTACAGGTAGCTGTCCGGAAACCCCTCGGCAGCAAGCACTTTACCGACGATCACCACGGCGGTCTTCGTGACACCCGCCGCCTTCACCTGATCGGCGATGGTGGCCAGGGTGCCGCGCAGCACGATCTCATCGGGGCGCGACGCGAACGCGACGACAGCGGCCGGACAGTCGCGGCCGTAGTTCTCGGTGAGTTCCAGGACGATCTGATCGATCCGGTGCGCCCCCAGATGCACCACCATCGTGGCGCCGCTGCGGCCGAGGGAACGCAGGTCCTCACCCTCCGGCATCGCGGTGGACAGGGTGGACACGCGGGTCAGCACGATCGACTGGGAGACGCCGGGAACGGTCAGTTCCCGACCCAGCGACGCCGCCGCCGCAGTGAACGCGGGCACCCCGGGCACCACCGTGTACGCGACCCCGGCGGATTCGAGCCGGCGGACCTGTTCAGCGACGGCACTGAAGATCGACGGGTCACCCGAATGCAGGCGGGCGACGTCCTGACCGGCCGCGTCGGCCTCGATCAGCAGGGCGACGATTTCGTCGAGACTCAGACGCGCCGTGTCGATCACCCGTGCCCCCTCGGGGCATTCGGCCAGTAGTTCCTGCGGGACGAGGCTGCCCGCGTACAGGCAGACCGGACTGGCCGCGATGATCCGCTGCGCGCGGACCGTGACCAGGTCGGCCGCACCGGGACCGGCTCCGATGAAGTACACCGTCATGCCACAACACCTTTCGACTGCTTCGTCACCGACCACTGCGCCACCGGCAGTTGTGGCCGCCACGCGGTGAACCCACCGAGCGGCTCCCCCCGGTACACCTGAAATTTGCGGAGCTGCCCGCCGCAGTGCGAGAACCACTGCAGCAGTAGCGCTTCCGATTCCGCTGTCACCGCGTTGGCCACCATCCGGCCGCCGACCCGGAGCCGGGACCAGCACTCGTCGAGCAGGCCGTCCTGGGTGACGCCACCGCCGACGAAGATCGCGTCCGGGGCGGACAGTTCGGCGGGCACGTCCCCGAAGGCCGCGGGTGCGTCGCCGAACACCGCGAGGGACGGCACCCCGAGCGCCGAGGCATTCGACGTGATCTGGTCGACGCGTGCCGCGCTGCGCTCGAAAGTCGCTGCCCGGCAGAGGGGGTGGGTGCGCATCCATTCGATCGCGATCGTGCCCGATCCGCCTCCCACGTCCCACAGCAACTCCCCCGCCGCGGGTGCGAGGGCGCACAGCGTCAGGGCGCGGATCTCGTGTTTGGTCATCTGCCCGTCACCCGTGAACGCGGCGTCGGGCAGTCCCGGCAGCCGCGTCAGCCGGACGGCGCCGGCCTCGGCGCGGCAGTCGATCGCGATCACGTTCAGCCGGGGCCCCGGCCGGTGCGACCACGCCGACGCCGTTCCGTCGAGCCTCGACTCTTCGTGTCCGCCGAGTTCACCGAGCACGGTGAGCCGCGACGGACCGAATCCTCGTTCCGTCAGAAACTCGGCCACGGCCGCGGGGGTGTGCTCGTCGCGGCTCAGGACCAGCAGTCGCGTCCGATCGCCGAGTGCCGGCAGGAGCGTGTCCACGGCCCGGTTCACGAGACTGACCACCGGTGTCTCGTGCGCCGCCCAGCCCAGCCGGGCGCAGGCCAGGGTGGCGGACGACGGGTGCGGGATCACCCGCACGCGGTCCGCGCCGAGGAGTCCGACGAGGGTGACACCGATGCCGTGGAACATCGGGTCTCCGCTGGCCAGCACGCAGACCCGCCGGCCGTGGTGCTGTTCGAACAGGCCGGGCAGCGCCGGGACCAGCGGCGACGGCCAGGCCACCCGCAGCGCCGGCGACTCGGGAATCAGGGCGAGTTGGCGCCCCGAACCCATCACGACGTCGGCGGCCTCGATCTCGTTTCGCGCAGACGGCGACAGACCGTCCCATCCGTCGGCACCGATACCGACGACGACGATCGGGTCGGTCATCGCGGCATCCGGCGCCAGATCGCCTGCGGCAGCAGTCGCATGACGAAGAACACCGGTCGCAACCGTCCCGGCACCCACACTCGGCCGGCGCCGGAGCGCAGGCCCCGCACGACCGCGTCCGCGACCTGCCCCGGCGTGCTCGACATCGGCGCGGGCGACATTCCCTCGGTCATCCGGCCGATCACGAAACCGGACCGGACGAGCAGCAGGGACACACCGCTGCCGTGGAGGGCGTCGCCCAGACCGGAGGCGAACCCGTCCAGGCCGGCCTTCGCCGACCCGTAGACATAGTTGGCGCGGCGCACCCGCACACCCGCGACGGACGAGAACACCACGATCCGTCCCGACCGCTGCTCCCGGAGCAGGGTGGCGAGGTGGGTGAGCACGGAGACCTGCGCGACGTAGTCGGTGTGGACCACGGCCACGGCGTGCCGTGCGTCCCGCTCGGCGCGCGCCTGGTCGCCCAGAATGCCGAACGCCAGCACCGCCACCGACAGCGGGCCGTGGGCGTCGACGACGGATCTCAGGAGCTTCTCGTGGCTGTCGAGGTCGTCGGCGTCGAACTCCACGCAGTCCACCGCGGACGCGCCCGCATCGAGCAGCGCCTGCCGCTCGGCGGCGAGTTCGGTGCTGCGGCGGGCGGCGAGGACGATCATGCGGCCGGGCGCGAGCCGGGAGGCGATCTCGAGGCCGATCTCGCTGCGACCACCGAGCAGGAGTACCACCCCGTCGTCGGGCTTTCCGCTGTTCTTCTTCGATCCCAGGCTCACCCGTCCAGTGTCCTGGATTACCGTCGGGGCATGGACCGCACCCCCTCCACCCCGATCCGCCTGCCCGACGCGGCACTCGCCTTCCTCGGCGAATACCACCTCGGGACGCTCACCACGCTCCGCAAGAACGGCACCCCGCACGTCGTCGCCGTCGGGTTCACCTGGGATCAGGAGCACGGGCTGGCACGGGTCATCACCAACGGCTCCTCGCAGAAGGCCCTCAACGCCGAACGCGGAGGGTACGGCGCGGTCAGCCAGGTGGACGGACCGCGCTGGATGACGCTCGAAGGTCCCGCCCGGGTCCTCACCGACCCCGAAGCCGTCGCCGACGCCGTTGCCCGCTACGCCGCGCGGTACCGCCAGCCCCGGGTGAACCCGACCCGGGTGGTCGTGGAAATCGCCGTCAGCCGCGTACTCGGCTCGGCTGCGCTGCGTCACGACTGAACCGAAGCTTCCACGGGACCCGCGCCGACTCGAGCTGGACCGCGAGGCTCATCTTGGACACACCGTCCGTGCGTTCCTCGAACCGGATCGGGACCTCGGCGATCGTCATGCCGCGTTGCACCACCCGGTAGTTCATCTCCACCTGGAATGCGTACCCGTTGCTCTGCACACCCTCGACGTCGATGGCCCGCAGCGTGTCCGCGTGCCACGCCTTGAACCCGGCGGTGGCGTCCTTGACCCGCAACCGCAGGATCGCGTTGACGTAGAAGTTCGCCCACGCCGACAGCGCCTTGCGGTGCCACGGCCAGTCGCTGGCTACCGCGCCTCCCGCCACGTAGCGGGAGCCGAGCACGACGGCCGCATCCGTCGTCGTCAGCGTCTCCACCATCCGCGGGATGGCCTCGGTGGGGTGCGACAGGTCGGCGTCGATCTGGATCACGATGTCCGCGCCCTCCGACAGCGCCCGCGTCATGCCGGCGACGTAGGCGCGCCCGAGGCCGTCCTTCACGGTCCGGTGCAGCACACCGACCGGGATCGGACCGCTCTGCGCGAGCGCGTCGGCGACCTCACCGGTGCCGTCCGGCGAGTTGTCGTCGACGACCAGCACGTGCAGGTTCGGGATGGCCAACGCCGCGAGAAGCTCGACGATCTTGGGCAGGTTGTCGCGTTCGTTGTAGGTCGGGACGACGACGGTTACCTTCGGGGCGACGCTTTCCATGACACCTTCGGTTGATCTGTGATCCCGACTCTCCGCGGACGTGCAGCGGCGAGTGCGGTCGTGAACAAATGGGAGATGTTACTACCCGCGCCGCACCGCCCCGCACACTCCCGTTCCCCCCGGCGTGCTCAGCCCGGGAGAACCGTCAGCCCGTGCGGCCGGGTGTTGACCGGCTCACAGCCGTCCGCGGTCACGATGACGATGTCCTCGATGCGGGCACCCCACTCCCCGCGGAAGTAGATTCCCGGTTCCACGCTGAAGGCCATCCCCTCGGTCAGTTCGATCGCGTTACCCGAGACGATGTACGGCTCCTCGTGCACCGACAGACCGATTCCGTGCCCGGTCCGGTGCACGAACACCTCGGCGAGGCCCTGCGCGGCCAGCAGGTCCCTGGCGGCCGCGTCGACCGCCTCGGCGGTGACGCCGGGACGCACCAGGGCGACCGCCGCCGCCTGCGCCTCCTCGAGCACCGCGAACTTCTCGGCCACATCCGGATCGGGCTCACCCATGCTGTAGGTGCGGGTGGAGTCGGAGTTGTACCCGGGTTCGACGGGTCCGCCGATGTCGATGACCACGACGTCACCCGACTCGACGACCCGCTCGGACACCTCGTGGTGCGGGTCGGCTCCGTGCGGTCCCGAGCCGACGATGACGAACGCCGCCTCGGTGTGACCCTCGTCGAGGATCGCCGCGGTGATGTCCGCCGCCACCTCGGCCTCGGTGCGACCGACCTTCAGGAACTCCCCCATCCGGGCGTGGACCCGGTCGATGGCCTGACCGGCCCGGCGCAACGCATCGATCTCCGCGTCGTCCTTGACCATCCGCAGCTCCCGCAACACGTCGGTGGCCAGGACCGGCAGCGCCCCGAGCGCCTCCGACAGCGGAATCAGGTGCAGCGCCGGCATCGCATCCGTGACGGCGGTCCGTGCAGGGGACGGCAGCAGACCCGACACCAGCGCGTACGGGTCGACCCCGTCCACCCAGTCGCGGACCGTCAGACCCAGCTCGGACGTGGCGGATTCGGTGAGCGCGGCCAGTTCGAGCCGCGGCACGACCACGGACGCGGTGTCGCCGTTCGCCGGAATCACCAGGCAGGTGAGCCGTTCGAACGACTCCGCGCGCGAACCCAGCAGATACCGCAGATCGGGTCCGGGCGTGATGAGGAGGCCGTCGAGTCCGGCATCGCGGGCCAGGGCGCCTGCGCGGGCGATCCGGTCGGCATAGATGGTCGTCGGGAAACGTGAAGTCGATGCGCCGAGGGAACTCATGGCTTCAGGCTAAACCGGTTTGGCAGGATGAGGGTCATGACAGGGCCTCTGCTTCTCCTCGACGGTGCCAGCCTGTGGTTTCGCGCGTACTACGCGCTACCCGACTCGATCACCTCACCCGACGGTCGATCCGTCAACGCAGTGCGCGGGTTCACCGACATGGTGGCCGCACTGATCACCAAGCACCAGCCGTCCCGGCTGGCGGTGTGCCTCGACCTGGACTGGCGGCCCGCGTTCCGCGTCGAAGCAGTGCCCACCTACAAGGCGCACCGGGTCGCCGAGGACACCGACGGGGCGGAGGTAGAGGTCCCCGACACCCTGTCGCCACAGGTCCCGATGATCCTGGATGTCCTGGCCGCCACCGGAATCGCGACCGCAGGCGCGGAAGGCCTCGAAGCCGACGACGTCCTCGGCACCCTCGCCGCCACCGAGACCCGCGACCCGGTCGTCGTCGTCACCGGCGACCGCGACCTGCTGCAGGTCGTCACGGACGACCCGGTGCAGGTGCGGGTGCTGTACGTGGTGCGCGGACTCGCCAAGGCCGAGTTGCTCGGGCCCGAAGAGGTGGCCGCCAAGTACGGGGTGCCCGCCGACCGGGCCGGTGAGGCCTACGCCGAACTCGCCCTGCTGCGCGGTGACTCGTCCGACGGGCTACCGGGTGTGAAGGGTATCGGCGAGAAGACCGCGTCCAGCCTGATCATGCAATACGGATCGCTCGCCGCACTGCGGGCCGCGGCCGTCGATCCGGAATCCGACATGGCGAAGGGTGCGCGCGCGAAGTTCGCCGCCGCGGCCGACTATCTCGACGCGGCACTGCCGGTGGTGCGGGTAGTGCGCGACGCGGACGTCGAACTGTCCCGCGAAGACACGCTGCCCGCCGAACCGGTCGACGCGGACCGGCTCGGCAGGCTGGCGGACGAACTCGGAATCGAGAACTCCGTGGGACGGCTCACCGCGGCGATGAAAAAGGTGGCCGCCGCACGGGTTCCGTGACGGCCGGGGTGGGCCGCCTGGGAGCCGATGGACTAGCTCGGGCGGCTCACCTCGTACGTGCCCTTGTCGTCGGTGAAGGTGAGAGTGACCTGCTTCTTCTCACCGTCGACGGTGAGGCTGCACGTGAAACTGTTGCCCTTCTTCACTTCCTGACCCGAGGGGCAGGTGACACCGGACACGTTCTCGGCGCCGTACGAATCGGTGACGATGCGCTCGACACCGTCCTCCGCCGCCTTCTGATCGAGGGTGTCCGTGCCGAACACCGTGAACGCCAGCACCAGGGCGATACCCACGATCACCAGCAGTGCCACCACACCGCCGATGATCAACGGCAGCTTCGACTTCCCCGAGGACGGCGGCTGCCCCCACTGCTGCTGGCCGGGGGCCGGACCCCACTGCTGCGGCTGACCCGGCTGCTGACCCCACTGCGGTTGTCCGGGCTGCTGAGGCTGCTGGCCCCACTGCCCCGGACCCGGCTGTCCGAGCTGACCGGGCTGCGGCTGCTGACCCCACTGCGGCTGTCCGGGCTGCTGGCCCCACTGCGGCTGCCCGGGTTGCTGAGGCTGACCCGGTTGCTGACCCCACGGCTGGGCGGGCGGCTGCTGACCGTACTGCGGCGCCCCGTACTGGCCGCCGGTCTGGTCAGGATTACCCTGGCCCGGTTGCTGTCCCTGGGCCCACTGCCCGTTCGGGTCGTTCGGTCCGTAAGGGCCGCTCATCGTCGCCTCCCGCTCACGTGTCAAGTTTTGTACCTACCGTAACGCCCCACCATCGGATTCGGGCCTTCGGACGGCGTGCGAATCCAACCACACGGCGTCGGGTCACGCAGCATCCACGGCGACGACGCCACGGCGGATCGCCGCGACCGCACGACCTGCGGCCTTGCCAACCTCCGGATCGGGCGACGTCGACCGGACCTGTTCGAGGAGATCGATCACCTGCCTGCACCACCGCACGAAGTCGCCGGCGGACAGCGCGCGCCCCTGGTCCCCCGCCGCGATCAGCGCCTCGACGAGCGAATTGTCGCTGGCCCAGTGGTAGATCGCGGCAGCGAAGCCGAAGTCCGGTTCCCGGGTGGGCGGCAACTTGTGCCGGATCTCGTCCGCCCGCAGTTCCCGCCACACCCGCACGGTCTCGTCGAGGGCGTGCCGCAGCGCTCCCGGACCGCCGCTCTCGACCGTGTCCCCCTCACGGCGCGACTCGAAGATCACGGCGGACACGACAGCGGCGAGTTCTGCGGGCCCGAGTCCCTTCCACACCCCCTGCCGGAGGCACTCGGCCACCAAGAGGTCGCTCTCGCAATAGATCCGGCTCAACCGGGTGCCGTGCTCGGTGACATCGGGGTGCTCACCCGCCGAGACGTAATCGCGTTCGGCGAGCAGCGACAGGATCCGATCGAACGTACGCGCCAACGAGTTCGTCGTGGCGGCGACCTTCTGCCGCATCGTCTCCGTCTCGCGGGCCAACCGGTTGTAGCGCTCACCGATCCGGCTCAGCTGCTCGCGGTCGGGCCAGCTGTGGCACGGATGCTGCCGGATGGCGCGCCGCAACCGCGCGATCTCGGCGTCGTCGCCGGCCGCACCCGACTTCTTCCGCTTCCGCCGGCCCGGCGCGACGATTCCGGTGCTGCGCAACGCCGATGCCAGATCGCGTCGCACCCGGGCCGTGTGGTGATCGAAACGTCGCGGCAACCGCATCGATCCCAAAGACCGTGCCGGCTCGGGGAAGTCGCCCGCCGACACCCGGCCCGCCCACTTCGCCTCGGTGAGAATCAACGGCTTCGGGTCCGTCGGGTCCCGGTCCGGTTCCAGCACCACCGCCAGACCCGAATGCCGTCCCACGGGGATCGCGATCACGTCGCCGCGCCGCAGAGCGACGAGCGAGGCGACGGCGGCGTCCCGGCGTTCGGTCCGGCCTGCGCGTTCGAGCGACCGTTCCCGGCTGCTCAGTTCCTCCCGCAGGCGCGCGTACTCGAAGTACTCGCCGTCCTCGCCGCCCAGCCGTTCGCTGAGCGTGGTGAGCGCGGCCTCGTTGCGTTCGATGCCGCGCGTCAGGCCGACCACCGACCGGTCGGCCTGGAACTGGGCGAACGACCGCTCGAGCAGGGCCCGCGATTCCGCCGCACCCATGCGGTCGACGAGGTTGATGGTCATGTTGTAGCCGGGACGGAACGAACTGCGCAGCGGGAACGTGCGGGTGGACGCCAGCCCGGCGACGTCCACCGGTTCCACCCCGGGCTGCCACAGGACGACGGCGTGACCCTCGACGTCGATACCGCGACGTCCCGCCCGGCCGGTGAGCTGCGTGTACTCGCCCGGGGTGAGTTCGGCGTGGGCCTCGCCGTTGTACTTGACGAGGCGTTCGAGGACGACGGTGCGGGCGGGCATGTTGATGCCGAGCGCCAACGTCTCGGTGGCGAATACGGCCCGGACCAGTCCCTTGACGAACAACTCCTCGACCGTCTGCCGGAACGCCGGCAACATTCCCGCGTGGTGCGCGGCGAGGCCACGCTCCAGCGCCTTGCGCCATTCCCAGTACCCGAGAACCTCCAGATCGGCCTTCGGCAGTTCGGCAGTGTGGGCATCGACGATGGTCCGGATCTCGGCGACCTGCTCCGGCGTCGTCAGATCGAGTCGGGATCGCAGGCACTGGGCCAGCGCGGCGTCGCACCCGGCCCGGCTGAAGATGAACGTGATCGCCGGGAGCAGGCCCTCGTCATCGAGGCGGGAGATCACTTCCGGCCGGGGCAGCGGCCGGAAATCGCTGGAGTACCCGCGGCCGCCGCCGCGTCGCCCCCTGCCCCGCGGTTCCCACGAATCGGCCCGCTCGAGGGCCTGACGCTGCTTGACGTGACGCACCAGATCCTGGTCGACCACCAGATCCTTGCGGGCGTCCCCAGTGCGCGCCCTCGTGTCGAACAGGTCGAACAGCCGCTTTCCGACCATGATGTGCTGCCACAGCGGGATCGGGCGGTTCTCGTCGACCACCACGGTGGTGTCGCCGCGCACCGTCTCCATCCACGCACCGAACTCCTCGGCGTTGCTGACCGTCGCCGACAGACTGACGAGCCGCACGTCCTCCGACAGGTGCAGGATTACCTCTTCCCACACCGCCCCGCGGAACCGGTCGGCCAGGAAGTGCACCTCGTCCATGACGACGTGCGACAACCCGCGCAGCGCCGCGGAATCGGCGTACAGCATGTTCCTCAGCACCTCGGTGGTCATCACGACCACCGGGGCGCCCGAGTTGATGCTCGAATCTCCGGTCAGCAGCCCGACGGTGTCCTTGCCGTACCGCCGCACCAGTTCCGCGTACTTCTGATTACTCAGCGCCTTGATCGGTGTGGTGTAGAAGCACTTGCGACCGGCCGCGAGCGCCAGGTGCACGGCGAATTCGCCGACCACCGTCTTTCCCGCGCCGGTCGGGGCGCAGACGAGGACGCCGTGGCCGCCCTCGAGCGCGCGGCAGGCGTTGATCTGGAAGGGGTCGAGCACGAAGCCGAGCTGCGCCGAGAACACATCGAGTTCGGTGCCGCCGGTCGTGTCACCTGTTGTCACTGCCACCCCGTCAGATTGTCACAGGGTGTCGGAGAAGTCCTGACCCGGTGTGTTGCTGCCGGTCGTGCTCGCGTCGTCGTTCTTGTTCACTGCACCGGACTTCCCGGACTTGCGTGAACGCCGGAACCGGCCCGCGGGCTCGGGGACCGCGGTGGCGGCCACGTCGAACGACTCGTTCAGGTCCGACGGCGCCGCGATCGTCGACGCCTCGTCGTCGTCGAGGGCACCCCACTCCTGCTCCGTGCTGCGAGCCTTGCGGCGGTCGTTGACGCGGGCGATCTGCACGGCGATCTCGAACAGCAGGGTCAGCGCGAATGCGAGCGCGAGCATCGAGAACGGGTCCTGACCGGGTGTGGCGATCGCGGCGAACACGAACAGGGCGAAGATCAGGCCGCGGCGCCACGCCTTGAGCTTCGTGTAGGGCAGGATGCCGACGAAGTTCAGGGCGACGATGAGCAGCGGGATCTCGAAGCTGACGCCGAAGATGATCAGCAGGTTGATGATGAACCCGAAGTATTCCGCGCCGCCGAGTGCGGTGATCTGGACGTTGTCGCCGATCGTCAGCAGGAAGTGCAGAGCCTTCGCGACGACCACGTACGCCAGGACGGCGCCGGCCATGAACAGCGCCGCGCCGGACACCACGAAGCCGATCGCGTAGCGGCGTTCCTTCGCGTACAGGCCGGGCGTGATGAACGCCCACAGCTGGTACAGCCAGATGGGGCAGGCGAGGACGACACCTGCCGTGAACGCGACCTTGAAGCGGAGCATGAACTGCTCGAACGGTCCGGTCGCGAGGAGGCGGCACGACCCGTCGTGGCTCAGGTCGGCGCGGCTCGACTCCGGCAGCGAACAGTACGGCCCGCGCAGGAGCTCGCCGAGACTCTCGATGCCGAAGATCTCGTGGGAGTACCAGAAGAAGCCCACCGCGGTGGTGACCACGATGGCCAGCACCGACAGGAGCAGTCGCGTGCGCAGCTCGTAGAGGTGATCGACCAACGACATCGTGCCGTCGGGGTTGGTCCTCCGCTTGCTGTGGCGCGGATCGAACGGAATTCGCACTGTTGTTCGCCCTAGTCTTGGTCAGCAGTCAACCGGGGTGAAGAGTCACCCCGGTTGTCAGGCGGCTCGGGCTACGCCGACTTGGGCTCGGTGTGCTGCGGGTGCGGCTGCGGCTGCACCGGCGCCGGAGGGGTGACCGGTGCGGTGGTGGTGTCCGCCACGGGCAGCTCGGCGGGCGCACTCTGCTGCGCGGTGGGCGCCGGCGCGGCGTTGTCGTTTTGCATCTCCTTGACCTCGCTCTTGAAGATGCGGAGCGAACGGCCGAGTCCACGAGCCGCGTCGGGCAGCTTCTTGGAACCGAACAGGATGACGACGACCAGCGCGACGATGGCCCAGTGCCAGGGGCTCATGGCTCCCATGATGAAACCTCCAAAAGATCAGGTGACCCCGATGCTACCGGACATACACGGCACCAGCCCGGTCGAAACCGGCTAGCTGCGCTGCCGTTTCCCTGCAGGTTTCCCGGGTCCCCGCTGTGAGCGCAGATCGGCGAGCAGAGCATCTCCCGACCACTGCCGGTTCCCGCCAGCCTCGGCCTCGCGGATCAGTGCGACGAGCCTCGCGTTCACCGGCGCGGCCGTCCCCGATGCTTCGGCCAGCCGCACGATCTCCCCGCTGATCCAGTCCACTTCGGTGCGCCTGCCCGCCTCGAGGTCGTCCCACATCGATGATCGCGCGTGCGGGTCGATGGCCAGCATCCGGCTGCCCGCCACCCGGAACACCCCGTCCGGGACGGTCAGCAATCGGGGAATCCACTGCGGCGGCAGCGGTGTGAGCTGGGCGACAGCGATACCGCGGGCGGTCAGGAGTGCGAGGGCCTCGCGCTGTGCCAGCGCGAGGGCGCGGCGGAACGGCCGCCGCGACAACTCCTCGCGGAGGGGCAGTCCGGACAGGGCGTTGACCGGATTGTTCAGGTTGAGCAGCAGCTTCGCCCACTGCACCGAACGGAAATCGTCGTGGGGGTGCAGCGGCAGTCCGGCGTCGGCGAACACCGACGCGAAAGCGGGCACCGCCGGATGCTGCTCGATCTCGAGGTCGCCCTCGGAACCCTGGTGAAAGTGCCCGTGGCCGCGGTGCACCACGTTGAACGGCACCATCGCCGCGAGAACGACCTGACCCGGAAGTGCGGCGCGCAGGGTGTCCGCGTTGCCCAGCCCGTTCTGGGCGCTGACCACGACGGTTCCGGGGCCGATCGCCGACGCGAGTGTGGCACCCGCCTCCGGTGTCCCCGCCGACTTCACCGAGACGACCACGAGATCGGCGGTGGCCACCGACTCGGCCCCGGTGTCGAAGGCGATGTCGGAGGCACCGACGCGGATGTCCGATCCGTGCAGGTCCGTCAACCGCAACCCGTGGTCGCGGATCTCGGCCCCGACCCGCTCCCGGCCGATCAGGGTCACCTCGGCGCCGGCCGCGGCGAGCCGGCCCCCGAGATAGCAGCCGATGCTGCCCGCGCCGAACACGCTGATCCGCCGCGGACGCGGGTCGCCGCTCATGCCTCGACGGCCTCGTACGCGGACAGCGCCTCCACGGCCCGGCGGCGCACCTCGTCGACCAGTTCGGGCGGTTCGAGCACCCTGATTCCGGAACCGAACCCGAGCACGAGTCGGGCCATCCACTCCAGCGCCCCGTAACTCATGGTCGCCTCGACCGACCCGTCGGCGGCGACCGTCGCGACGTCCATCGGGTAGTAGTCGAGCACCCACACGCAGTCGGCGCCGATGTGCAACCGTGCCTGCGGAAGGGACACGTCCCCACTGAACAACTCCAGGTTGGAGTCCCGCACGAGTGCCTGCGCCGGCGGGGTGGACGGCTCGTCCAGCTCGGTGGCGGCGTCGATCCGGTCGAGCCGGAACAGCCGGACCCCCTCGGCCTGCCGGCACCACGCCTGCAGGTAACTGTGATTGTCGACCAGCACGATCCGCACCGGGTCCACGGTGCGCTCGGTGACCCGGTCCCGGGACGCCGAGTAGTACGTCAGGTCGAGGGCGCGGCGACGATGGAGCGCGGATCGCACGACGGCGGCGATGGGATCCTCCGCCACATCCTCCACCGCGTCCCGCTCGGACACCGGTGTCACCGCCGCGCGGGCCGCCGCCGTGCCCGCGGCGTCCTCGATCTTGGCGATCGCACTGTGCGCCGCGGACGGGTCGACCATGCCCGGCATCTCGACCAGCGAACGCAGGGCAATCAGCAGGGCGGTCGCCTCGGTGGACGTCAACCGGAGTGGACGGTCGATGCCCGCCGAGAACGTCACCTCGATGCTCTCCTCGGAGAACGACAGGTCGATGAGGTCGCCGGGACCGTAGCCGGGCAGTCCGCACACCCAGAGCTGGTTGAGGTCGGACATCAGCTGGGTGGTGGTGACGCCCAGTTCGGCGGCGGCCTCGGCGGCACTCATCCCGGGGTTCGCGATGAAATACGGCACCAGGTTGAGGAGCCGGGACAGCCGCGACGACAGCCTGTTGCTCACGACGTTCCCCCTTCCCCTGTGGCGTCCTTCAGCTTGGTCAGCACATCGTGTCGTAATTCGGGCGGATCGAGGACCAGCGCGTCCGCCCCATGCCCCGCGACCAGCCGCGCGATCCAGTCCCGGGAGTGGACGGGGATCTGGAGCACGCTGCCGCTGCGCTCGTTCACCCGCTTCTCCCCCGCCGTGGTCGCCAGTCGGCGCAGTTCCTGGGCTCGGCCCTCGGCCACCCACACGGTGGCGGTGCCGGTGACCTCTCCCGAACCGGTGACTCGGTCGACGATGTCCCGGAGGTCGACGCCCGCGGGTTTGTGGACTACCCCTAACGGTCCGAACTCCCTCACGTCGTCGCCGATCCGCGACAGCCGGAACGTGCGGACGGCGCCCCGGTCGACGTCGTGACCGACGAGATACCACCGGCCGTGGGCGGTGACGACACCCCACGGTTCCACGGTGCGCTCGGTGTACGGCTCGTTGAGAGCACCGCGGTGCGGGAAATGCACGGCCCGGCCGGCGTCGACCGCCGCCAGCAGCTTGCCGAGCGCGGGTTCGGAGCCCCGGGTGCGGGCGGGCACCGCGGTGATCGGGGTGGCCGCCGAATCCGGATCCACCTGTACACCCGCCGCACGCAGCTTGAGCAGCGCCCCCTGCGCCGCGGACGTCAACTCCGGCGACTCCCACAACTGGACGGCCACCGCGACCGCCGCCGACTCCTCCTGGTTGAGGTCGATGTCGGGGAGCTCGTACGCATTGCGGTTGATCCGGTAGCCCTCGACCGTCGAGAACCGCGACGCCTGCCCGGTCTCGAGCGGAACACCGAGATCCCGTAACTCGTTCTTGTCGCGCTCGAACATGCGGCTGAACGCCTCGTCGCTGGCGGAGTCGGCGTACCCGGCAACGCTCTCGCGAATCTTCTCGGCGGTGAGGAACTGTCTGGTGGACAGCAAACAGATCACCAGGTTCATCAAGCGCTCGATCTTGGAAGTCGGCACGCCCGGAAGCCTAGTGGGTGAGCCCGTTACGGACTCCCCGAGCGCCGCTACATCGAGGCAATCAGCCGCTCCACCCGCTCGTCGACCGACCGGAACGGGTCCTTGCACAGCACGGTCCGCTGCGCCTGGTCGTTGAGCTTGAGATGCACCCAGTCGACCGTGAAGTCGCGTCCGGCCTCCTGCGCGGCGGTGATGAACTCGCCGCGCAGCTTCGCCCGGGTGGTCTGCGGCGGCGTGTCCACCGCAGCCTCGATCGTCTCGTCCTCGGTGATCCGCTTCACCAGACCCTTGCGCTGCAGCACGTCGAACACGCCGCGCCCGCGTTTGATGTCGTGGTACGCCAGGTCGAGTTGCGCGATCTTCGGGTCGGCCAGTTCGAAGCCGTGCCGGTCCTGGTAGCGCTGGAACAGCTTGCGCTTGATCACCCAGTCGATCTCCGTGTCGACCTTCGCGAAGTCCTGCGTCTCGACGGCGTCCAGCATGCGGCCCCACAGTTCGACCACCTGCGTGACCTGCGGATCGGGGTCGCGGTTCTGCAGGTGTTCGACGGCGCGGGCGTGGTACTCCCGCTGGATGTCGAGGGCGCTGGCCTGCCTGCCGCCTGCCAGCCGCACGGGACGGCGTCCGGTGACGTCGTGACTGACCTCGCGGATGGCGCGGATCGGGTTGTCGAGCGCGAAGTCGCGGAACGACACCCCGGCCTCGATCATCTCGAGCACGAGCGCCGCCGTGCCCACCTTCAGCATCGTGGTGGACTCGGACATGTTCGAGTCGCCGACGATCACGTGCAAGCGACGGTACTTCTCCGCGTCGGCGTGCGGCTCGTCACGGGTGTTGATGATGGGCCGCGACCGGGTGGTCGCCGAGGACACGCCCTCCCAGATGTGCTCGGCGCGCTGCGACAGGCAGAACGTGGCCGCCTTCGGGGTCTGCAGCACCTTGCCCGCACCGCAGATCAGCTGCCGCGTCACCAGGAACGGGAGCAGCACGTCCGAGATCCGCGAGAATTCGCCGGCCCGGGCCACGAGGAAGTTCTCGTGACAGCCGTACGAATTGCCCGCCGAGTCCGTGTTGTTCTTGAACAGGTAGATGTCGCCGCCGATGCCTTCCTCGGCGAGCCGCTGCTCGGCGTCGATCAGCAACTCCTCGAGAACGCGCTCCCCCGCCCGGTCGTGGTTGACCAACTGGATGAGGTTGTCGCACTCGGCTGTCGCATATTCGGGGTGCGAGCCGACGTCCAGATACAGGCGGGCACCGTTCCGGAGGAACACGTTGGAGCTCCGGCCCCACGACACCACCCGCCGGAACAGGTAGCGCGCAACCTCGTCCGGGCTCAGTCGCCTGTGACCATGGAAGGTGCAGGTCACACCGAACTCTGTCTCAATTCCCATGATTCGTCGCTGCACACCTCGACAGTACAACGCCGATCACCCGGCGGAGCGGGAAAACCGTGCGGCGACACTCCGCGCCTACGCTGAGACGGTGAACCGACACCTGCACCGCATCCACAGGGCCGACGAGATCGTGTTCGGCCGCAGCGCCGATCTGCGCCCCTCCGAGGTCGACCGCGCGATGCGCTTCCTCAGTCACGCCGCCGACAAGGGGGTCCTGTGGTGGTGTGTGGCGGCGCTGCTGGGACTGGCCGGCGGGCGCGCCCGGCGCGGCGCCGTGCGCGGCCTGCTGTCCCTCGCGATGGCGAGCGGTCTGGCCAACGGCATCCTCAAACCGTTGTTCCCGCGGCGCCGGCCGCCCGCCCGCGCGTGGACGAACGTGCTGCGCGGGGTGCCGATCCCCCGGTCCTCGTCCTTCCCTTCGGGACATTCGGCGTCGGCGGCAGCGTTCACCACGGGCGTCGCTCTGGAATCGCCCGCGGCCGGCGCCGTACTGGCTCCCCTCGCCGCCGCGGTCGCGTACTCCCGGGTGCACAACGGCGTCCACTGGCCGTCGGACGTCGTAACCGGGCTGGTGCTCGGCGGAGCCGTCGCTTCGGGAACCCGCCGCTGGTGGGCGGTGCGCACCGAGGACCCGGCGGAACTGGGTCGCACCGTCGACGCGCCGGCCCTGCCGAGCGGTGAGGACCTGCTCGTGGTGGTGAACCCGGAGTCCGGGCCGGACAGCGTGGATCCCAGCGAGGACATCGCGACCGCTCTCCCGAAGGCGCACGTGCGCGCCCTCGACACCGATCAGGATTTCGCCGCGCAACTCGACGCCTGGGTGGCCGACACGAATCCGCGTGCCCTCGGAGTGTGCGGTGGGGACGGGACCGTGGTCGCCGTGGCGTCCGCGGCCGCACGTCATTCTCTGCCGCTGGCGGTGTTCCCCGGCGGAACCCTCAACCACTTCGCGCGGGACGCCGGCGTCGCCGACATCTCGGACACGGCGAACGCCGTCGAGTCCGGACATGCGGTTCTCGTCGACCAGGCCGTCGTCCACACCGACGTCGCGGATCCCGCCCCGTTCCTCAACACCGCCAGTCTCGGCGGCTATCCCGACGCGGTCCGGCTGCGGGAGAAGTGGCAGCCCCGGTACGGGAAGTGGCCCGCGGCCGCTGCTGCGATGATCCGGATTCTCTCCGCGGCAACACCGCTCGCCATCACCATCGACGGCCGCCCCGTGAAGGTCTGGATGCTGTTCGTGGGGAACGGTCGGTATTCCCCCGCCGATCAGGTTCCGATGTCCCGTCCCGCGATCACCGGCGGACTGCTCGACGTCCGGTATGTGCGAGCCGACCGGCGAGCGTCCCGGCCGCGGCTGTTGTTCGCCGCCGCGACCGGAACGCTCGGAAGCAGCCGGGTGTACGTGCGATCCCTCGTGCCCCGGCTCACCGTGCGGGTGAATGGCGCGCCGGTGGCGCTGGCCACCGACGGTGAGGTGGTGGCCGACGCGCGGCGGTTCGAGTTCCGGACGGAACCCGGAGCGATCGCCGTATACCGACCTCAGTCCTGAGTGTCGGCCGGCTTCGTCTCGGTGTCCGGTTTCGGCTCCGGAGCGGACTCCGAGGCGGCCGCCGGCGCCGCGGGAACGAGTTGTTCGAGCGCGGGCCCGGCGATCCGCCGGAATGCACGGCGAGGACGGGACTGATCGAGCACGGCCACCTCGAGGCTGGCCACGTCGACATTCCGCTTCTCGCCCTCCCCGGCGCCACCTTGACGCAGGGCGTTGACCGCGATGCCGACCGCCGCCTCGAGGTCGAGGTCGGCACGGTACGACTCGCGCATAGCGGTCGCGATCGGCTCGGTCGTGCCACCCATCACCACGAAATGCTGTTCGTCGACGATGGATCCGTCGTACGTGATGCGGTACAGCTGGGGAGCCTTCGGGCTGCCCACCCGCCCGACCTCGGCGACGCAGATCTCCACCTCGTACGGCTTGGGCTGCTCGGTGAAAATCGTGCCCAGGGTCTGCGCGTACGCGTTGGCGAGCGATCGGCCCGTCACGTCACGGCGGTCGTAGGAGTAGCCGCGCATATCTGCGTGGACGATCCCGGCGCGCCGCAGGTTCTCGAACTCGTTGTACTTGCCGACGGCCGCGAAGCCGAGCCGGTCGTACAGTTCGCTGACCTTGTGGAGGGCGGTCGAGGGATTCTCCGCGACGAACAGCACGCCGTCGCGGAACGTGAGCACCACGACGCTGCGTCCCCGGGCAATTCCCTTGCGCGCCAGTTCCGAGCGGTCCCGCATGATCTGCTCGGCGGAGGCGTAATACGGCATGGTCATCGCGCAGACCCCCCTTGTTCGGTGCGCTCGGCGACGATGCGCCGAGCCAACTCGGACGTCGTCTCCTCCGACACGTGCACGGCACCGGCCTGGGTGATCGTGACCGCGGTCGGGTAGATGCCGCGGGTCAGGTCGGGCCCACCGGTGGCCGAGTCGTCGTCGGCCGCGTCGTACAACGATTCGATGGCCGCCCGCAGGGCGGTCTCCTCGTCGCTGTCCGGCGAGTAGATCTTCTTCAGCGCCGACTTCGCGAACAACGATCCCGAACCGACCGCGTGGTATCCGGCGCGTTCCTCGTACCGGCCACCGACGACGTCGTACGAGACGATGCGGCCCGCCCGTGCCTCGTCGTCCGCGTCGAGGTCGTAGCCGACCAGCAGCGGGACGACCGCGAGACCCTGCATCGCCGCCCCGAGGTTGCCCCGCACCATCGACGCAAGCCGGTTGGCCTTGCCGTCGAAGGTCAGCGGAACGCCCTCGATCTTCTCGTAGTGCTCGAGTTCGACGGCGAACAGGCGCACCAGTTCGATGGCGATGCCCGCGGTGCCGGCGATACCGGCCGCCGAAAACTCGTCGGTGACGTACACCTTCTCGACGTCCCGACTGGCGATCAGGTTGCCCTGGGTCGCGCGCCGGTCGCCTGCGAGCAGGACGCCACCCTTGTAGGTGAGCGCCACGATCGTCGTTCCGTGCGGTGCGAGATCACCGCTCTCCATCCCGTCACCACCCCGTGTCGAGTGCGAACGATGGCCGATCCGATTCTCCGGCAGCAATTCTGGTGCGTGACCACGCAGATACTCGGTGAACGAGCTCAGATTCGAACCGAAACTGAGCCTCGTGTCACCGTCGCCTGTCCGCAATGCCGGTCGATCCGCCGTCACTGGCCGCCCTTCTGGACATAGGCCCGGACGAAGTCCTCGGCGTTCTCCTCGAGCACGTCGTCGATCTCGTCGAGAAGGTCGTCGGTGTCCTCGGCCAGCTTTTCGCGACGTTCCTGACCAGCGGCACCGTCACCGCCCGGGGTGTCGTCCTCGTCGCCGCCGCCAGTTCGTTTGGTCTGCTCTTGTGCCATCGCCGCCGACCTCCTTGTGTGAAGGGAGCTCTTCTTCCGAGCGTCCTGTCCTGCCAAGCAGTCTGACTACATCATCCGCTCGGACCTTCACCCTACCGAGCGTCGCCGCCCCACGTGTGCCGACGCGACGGTGAGTTCGGGGCAGATCTGTCCGCGAACGGCGGAGATGTCAGTTCGTGAGCTCGTCGACGAGCTCTTTCGCGGTCTCCACCGACTCCAGCAGCCTCCCCACGTGCGCCTTGCTGCCCCGCAGCGGCTCCAGGGTGGGAATGCGGACCAGGGAGTCTCCACCGAGATCGAAGATCACCGAATCCCAGCTCGCAGCCGCAATGTCGGCGCCGAACTTGCGCAGGCACTCGCCGCGGAAGTAGGCGCGGGTGTCGGTCGGCGGGGTGTCGACGGCGTCGAGCACCGCCTGCTCCGACACCAGGCGTTCCATCGACCCGCGGGCGACGAGCCGGTTGTAGAGCCCCTTGTCGAGGCGCACGTCCGAGTACTGCAGGTCGACGAGATGCAGTCGCGGCGCGGACCAGTTGAGGCCCTCCCGGTTCCGAAAACCCTCGAGCAGGCGCAGCTTGGCAGGCCAGTCCAGCAGGTGGGCGCATTCCATCGGGTCCCGCTCGAGGAGGTCGAGCACCATCGCCCACTTCTCGAGCAGGTCGGCCACGCGGGGGTCGTCGTTGCCCTCGGCGGACATGAACTTGTCGACCCGGTCCAGGTAGATCCGCTGCAACGCAAGCCCGGTCAGTTCCCGGCCGTCGGCCAGCGCGACCGTGGCGCGCAGCGTCGGGTCGTGGCTGATGTGGTGCACGGCGGTGACCGGCCGGGCCAGCTGCAGGTCGGTGAGGTCGACACCGGCCTCGATGAGATCGAGGACCAGCGCCGTCGTCCCGACCTTCAGGTACGTCGACATCTCGGCGAGGTTCGCGTCGCCGATGATGACGTGCAGGCGCCGGTACTTGTCCGCGTCCGCGTGCGGTTCGTCGCGGGTGTTGATGATGCCGCGCTTGAGTGTGGTCTCGAGCCCGACCTCCACCTCGATGTAGTCGGCCCGCTGGGACAGCTGGAAGCCGGCCTCGTCACCGGACTGGCCGATGCCCACCCTGCCCGACCCGCAGATCACCTGACGGGACGCGAAGAACGGCGTCAGCCCGTTGATCACCGCGGAGAACGGCGTGGCCCGGGACATCAGGTAGTTCTCGTGGGTGCCGTACGACGCGCCCTTGCCGTCCACGTTGTTCTTGTACAGCTGGAGTCGCGGGGCGCCGGGCACGCTCGACGCGTGCCGGGCGGCCGCCTCCATCACGCGTTCACCGGCCTTGTCCCAGATGACGGCGTCCAGCGGGTCGGTGACCTCCGGGGCCGAGTACTCGGGATGCGCGTGGTCGACGTACAGCCGGGCGCCGTTGGTGAGGATCATGTTGGCCGCGCCGACCTCGTCCGCGTCGATCACCGGCGCCGGGCCGCTGAGCCGGCCCAGGTCGAATCCGCGGGCGTCCCGCAGCGGGGATTCCACCTCGTAATCCCATCGGGTGCGCTTGGCGCGCGGCACTCCCGCTGCCGCCGCATAGGCCAGCACCGCCTGGGTGGACGTCAAGATCGGATTGGCCGAAGGCTCGCTGGGTGAGGAGATTCCGTACTCGACTTCGACACCGATGATCCGCTGCATGCTGCCGAGCCTATGCGATCACCCACGTCACCCGGCGGCACACTCCTGCCGCGCGAGCCGTCGGTGTCCCGCGACTAGCCCGGCGAGCACTCCAGGTACTGGTCCGCCGAGATCGCCTCGAGCACGGTCCGGACCCCGGGCGGCGCCCAGGAGTGGGTGCCGTCGGTGCCGATTCGAGGGTCCGTCAGGTGCACCGTCCGGCGGCGCGTCACGATGGTGCATCCGCCCGCCGCCACCACGTTTCGCACCCAGTCGCTGTGCGCCCCGTACGTGAGGGCGAACCGGTAGCGGCCGTCCACGACGAACACGTTGACGGGTGTGCGGTACGTCTTGCCCGACGTACGGCCGCGGTGCTCGGCGATGGCGAAACCGGGCAGGAATGTCGCGACGTGGCGGCTCACCCGGTTGGTGACGACCCGGTTGAATAGGGCGATCGAACGCGGCAACGCCATGAACTCTCACCCCTTCGGCACCGGCACGAGCAACCGACCTCGACAGTACCGACGTTCGCCGGGGTGCTGGCAGGATCGACTCATGGATTCCGCACCGAACACCCCACCCGGCACGGACGAAGTGGTGGCGGTGTTCGACAGTTCCGGGCGGCCGGTGGGGTCCGCCGCGCGCTCCCGCGTCTACGCCGAGGGACTGTGGCACGCGAGCGCCGGGGTCCTCGTCCGATCCGGCGACGAACAGCGCCTCTACGTGCACCGACGGTCGGACACGAAGACGGTGTTCGCCGGACACCACGACTGCCTGGCAGGCGGGGTGGTCGATCCCGGGGAGACCCCGGAGGAGGCCGCAGCGCGGGAACTGGCGGAGGAACTGAGCATCACCGGGGTCGGCCTCAGCCCCATCGCGAGGGTGGCGTGGGACGGCGAGTGGCAGGGCCTGCGGCTGCGCTGCCACCTGTACGCCTACGAGACGCACTGGGACGGGCCCGTCGTCCACCAGGCAAGCGAGATCGCTTCGGGCTGGTGGTGGACACCCCACGAACTGGTGACGCATCTGCGCGACCCGCAGTGGCCGTTCGTCCCGGACACGAGGGCACTCCTCGAGGACTACCTCGTCGCACGGGACCGCTGACACGACGACCCGCGCGGCGGGAACCGCATCCGGGTTCCCGCCGCGCGGGTCGTGCCGATCGGCCTACAGGTACTGGCCGGTGTTGGACTCGGTGTCGATGGCGCGGCTCGCGCTCGCGTTCTTGCCGGTGACCAACGTGCGGATGTAGACGATCCGCTCACCCTTCTTGCCCGAGATCCGGGCCCAGTCGTCGGGGTTGGTGGTGTTCGGCAGGTCCTCGTTCTCCGAGAACTCGTCGACGATGGAGTCGAACAGGTGCTGGACGCGCAGGCCCGGGGCACCGGTGTCGAGCACCGACTTGATCGCGTACTTCTTGGCGCGGTCGACGATGTTCTGGATCATCGCCCCCGAGTTGAAGTCCTTGAAGTACAGGACCTCCTTGTCGCCGTTGGCGTACGTGACCTCGAGGAAGCGGTTCTCCTCGCTCTCGGCGTACATGCGGTCGACGACCCGTTCGATCATCACCCGGATGCAGGCCGTGCGGTCGCCACCGAACTCCGCGATGTCGTCGGCGTGCACCGGCAGCGTCTCGACGAGGTACTTCGAGAAGATGTCCTGCGCCGACTCGGCGTCGGGGCGTTCGATCTTGATCTTCACGTCGAGGCGGCCGGGACGCAGGATCGCGGGGTCGATCATGTCCTCGCGGTTGGATGCGCCGATCACGATGACGTTCTCGAGTCCCTCGACACCGTCGATCTCACTGAGCAGCTGCGGCACGACGGTGGTTTCGACGTCGGAGGAGACACCCGATCCGCGGGTGCGGAAGATCGAATCCATCTCGTCGAAGAACACGATCACCGGGGTGCCCTCGGACGCCTTCTCCCGGGCCCGCTGGAAGATCAGCCGGATGTGCCGCTCGGTCTCGCCGACGAACTTGTTCAGCAGCTCGGGGCCCTTGATGTTGAGGAAGTAGGACTTGGCTTCCTTGCTGTCCTGCCCCCGGGCCTCGGCGATCTTCTTCGCGAGCGAGTTGGCGACCGCCTTCGCGATGAGCGTCTTGCCGCACCCGGGAGGACCGTAGAGGAGAACACCCTTCGGCGGGCGGAGCTCGTATTCGTGGAACAGGTCCTTGTGGAGGAACGGCAACTCGACGGCGTCGCGGATCTGCTCGATCTGCCGGCCGAGGCCGCCGATGTCGTCGTAGTGGACGTCGGGGACCTCTTCGAGGACGAGATCCTCGACCTCGGCCTTGGGGATCCGCTCGAACGCGTACCCGGCCTTCGTATCGACGAGGAGGGAGTCGCCCGGCCGCAGTTTGCGGGTGGGCGATTCGGCGTCGTACGCGACCGACTCCCTCTCGCTGTCCGCGTACACGGTGGCGAGGGGTTCGGCCAGCCAAACGATCCGTTCCTCGTCGGCGTGGCCGACCACGAGGGCGCGATGACCGTCGTCGAGGACCTCGCGCAGCGTGCTGATCTCACCGACGCGCTCGAAAGTGCCCGCTTCCACGATCGTGAGGGCCTCGTTGAGGCGCACGGTCTGGCCGAGCTTGAGGGTCTCGGCGTCGACGTTAGGGGAGCAGGTCAACCGCATCTTGCGTCCGGAGGTGAACACGTCCACGGTCTGGTCGTCGTGCACTCCGAGCAGCACGCCGTATCCGCTCGGCGGCTGGCCGAGGCGATCGACTTCCTCTCGAAGCGCAATGAGCTGCTGACGGGCCTCCTTGAGGGTGTCCATCAGCTTGGTGTTCCGGATGGACAGCGAGTCCACTCGCGATTCCATCTCACGCAGCTGTTCCGGCGACTCCGCGAGCTGCCTGCGCAGTGCCGACGCCTCTGCGCGCAACGCCTCGAGCTCTCGTGCGGCCGCAACCGAATCGGGGTTCTCTGTCGAGCTCATGTGCGTCTCCTCCCAATGAGATCTATCAACGCTACCGGCACTGCCCGAATTCTGCGCCGTGACACGGATTCTGCCGATTGCGAATCGGCATACGCGACACCCAGGGCCACCGAAACTCTCATGTTAGCCTTACCTACCTGTCGAGCAGTTTCCTCTCTATTCTGTGTAACGAAAGGGTTCGTCGTGATAATCCGCAAGTCCCTGAACGGCACATCCTTCACCGGTAGGTCCGTGATTGCCGTGGGCGCGGTGGTTCTCGCGCTCGGGATATCGGCGTGCTCGTCCGACGACGGTTCCGACACCGCCGCGGCGACGTCCGCGGCGGCATCGTCCCAGGTAGAGGCGGCCGCCGCCGCCCCCACGTCGGAGGAACTGCTCGGTACGCTCCAGCTGCTCGTGGACCCGGCGCGGCCGGTAGACGACAAGACGGCAGTGGTCGTCGACGGCGACGAACGCCGCCCGAATCTCGAGGCGATGACCGCCGCCATGGCCAACTACCCGGTCTCCTTCACGGTCACGGACGTGCAGGTGGAAGGCGATACGGCGACGGCGAACGTCGCGATCGTGAGCCCGCACGGCACAGCCGCTCCGACGGCGTGGACGTGGGAGAACGTCGACGGCGTGTGGAAGGTGTCGGACGAGAGCACGTGCACCCTCCTCGGCATGGCACGCGCGAGCTGCAGCTGACTCTTCGTCCTTCGGCGGCGCCCGCTCCGGGCGCCGCCGAAGGCGTGTCTCAGCCCTTACCCGACCGGCGCTGCGGCTTGGGTGTGACGGTTCCCTCGGCGAGACGCCGGGCGCTCACCAGGAACGCGGTGTGGCCCTGCATCCGGTGTTCCGGCCGCACGGCGAGCCCGACGACGTGCCAGCCCCGGACGATCGACTCCCACGACCGCGGCTCGGTCCAGCACTCCTGCTCGCGCATCGCCTCGACGACCTTGGAGAGCTGCGTCACAGTCGCGACGTAGACCACGAGCACACCGCCTGGCACCAGCGCCTTGGACACCGCGGGCAGCGCGTCCCAGGGGGCCAGCATGTCGAGGACCACCCGGTCGACCTGGCCGCCCGCCGCGTCGGCGTCGAACTCGGCGACGTCGGCGATGGTCAGGTCCCAGTTCGCGGGGCGTTCCCCGAAGAACGTCTCGACGTTCCGCACCGCGTGTTCGGCGTGGTCGTCGCGCACCTCGTACGAGATGACCCGGCCTTCCGGCCCGACCGCGCGCAGCAGGGAGCACGTCAGTGCGCCCGAGCCGGCGCCGGCTTCGAGAACGCGGGCGCCGGGGAAGACGTCGCCCTCGTGGACGATCTGCGCGGCGTCCTTCGGGTAGATGACCTGCGCCCCGCGCGGCATCGACAGGACGTAGTCGACGAGCAGCGGACGCAACGCGAGGTACGGGGTGCCGTTGGTCGACTTGACCACGCTGCCCTCGTCGGTGCCGATCAGGTCGTCGTGCAGGATTCCGCCGCGGTGCGTGTGGAAGTCCTTGCCCGCCTCCAGGTTGACCGTGTAATGCCGACCCTTGCTGTCGGTCAACTGGACGCGATCGCCCACCCGAAACGGTCCACTCGGTCGCGTTTCGCGTCCCACCATCGTCACCGACTCCTCAGCCTGTTCGTCCGGCGCCGTCCGGCGCCCGCCCCGCAGCCCCGACACGACTGTCGGACCGGGGGCCTACCCTGCCAGGTGTGAGCATCTCAGAGTCGCCAGCCCCCGTCACAAAGGGTTCCCCGTCACAGCCCGGCGACACTTCGGTCACCCGCAGGCGCCCCGCCCTGTCACCGTCCCGGGCCGGCGACTTCAAGCAGTGCCCGCTCCTCTACCGCTTCCGCGCCGTCGACCGGCTCCCCGAGGCGCCGTCGCGCGCGCAGGTGAAGGGAACGGTGGTGCACGCCGCCCTGGAATCCCTGTTCGGGCTGCCCGCCGCCGAACGGGTCCCGCAGAAGGCGGTCGAGCTGATCCTCCCGTCCTGGGAGCGCCTCCTGGCCGACGCGCCCGACCTGATCGACCTGGTCCCCGAGGACCAGCGCGAGTCGTTCCTCGACGAGGCACGGTCGCTCGTCACCGCCTACTACCAGCTGGAGGACCCCACCCGGTTCGAGGCCGAATCGTGCGAACAGCGCGTCGAGACCGAACTCGCCGACGGGGTGCTGCTCCGCGGATTCGTCGACCGCATCGACGTCGCCCCCACCGGTGAGGTGCGGGTGGTCGACTACAAGACCGGTCGCGCACCCCGCGAGATGTCGGAGTCCAAGGCGCTGTTCCAGATGAAGTTCTACGCGCTGGTCCTGCTGCGCACCCGCGGCATCGTCCCCGCGCAGCTGCGGCTGCTGTACCTCGCGTCCGGGACGGTCCTCACCTACGCGCCCGACGAGGACGAATTGCTGCGGTTCGAGCGCACGCTGTCGGCGATCTGGAAGGCCATCCTGGCGGCGGGCGTCACCGGCGATTTCCGACCCAAGCCGAGCCGGCTCTGCGACTGGTGTGATCATAAGTCCCTGTGCCCCTCGTTCGGAGGAACGCCGCCTCCCTACCCGGGATGGCCGGAGGGGCCCGCTGAAGACGCACCAGGTTTCGAGGAGATTGTCGAATGAGTTCCGAGTCCTACTACGTACCACTCGGTTCGGAAGCACTGGGTGCGCCGGAAGTGGACTCGGACCAGAAGGTCACGGTCGAGCGATTCGACAGCACGGACCTGACGATCAGCGTGTGGGCCGAGACGATGCAGCACGGCGCTCCCCCGTCCGCGCTGCTCGTGCGGGCACTCGAACGGTGCGCCCCTCGTGACGACGCGCGCATCACGCGGGTCGTGGTCGAGATCCTCGGCCCGATCCCGATCGCCGAACTCGAGGTCCGGTCCTGGGTGCAGCGGCCGGGCCGCCGGGTGGAACTGGTGGTCGCCGAACTGTGGACCGTCGGCGACCGGCCGCGTGCCGTGGCGCGGGGCTCGGCGTGGCGGATGGAGACCGTCGACACCGGCGACGCCGTCCACGTCGTCGACCCGCCACTCGAACCGCGGTCCACCGGCCGGGAGGGCAAGTTCAGCGAGGGCTGGAATTCGGGCTATCTGACGACCCTCGACTGGCGGTGGATCGCCGAGATGGGGTGCGAGGGTCCCGGCAAGCTGTGGGCGAGGCCGCGGCCCGCGCTGGTCCTCGGCGAGACCATGACGCCGCTCGAGCGGCTCTTCTCCATCGCGGACGTCGCCAACGGTGTGGGATCGAAACTGGACCCGGCGGACTGGACGTTCCTCAACACCGACCTCACCGTGCACATCTTCCGGGTCCCCGAGGGCGAGTGGGTCGGCGTCGGTTCCGAAACGTCCATCGGCCCCGACGGCGTGGGAATGTGCGCGGGCGTGCTGTACGACGAGACCGGCGCGGTCGGCCGGATCGCCCAGACCGTACAGGTCCGCGCCCGCTCCTGATCGGAACGGGCGCGGATCGTCTTGCGGCGGAACGAGATCAGAGTGCGCGGCAGGACCGGATGTTCGACGCGAGGATGGCCTTCGCGCCGAGATCCGCGAGTTCGTCCATCACTCCGTTGTGACCCTTGATCGGCACCATCGCCCGGACCGCGACCCAGTTCTCGTCGGCGAGCGGGGACAGCGTCGGCGACTCCAGTCCGGGGGTGATCTTCAGCGCATCATCGAGGATCGTCTTCGGGCAGTCGTAGTCGAGCATCAGATTCTGCTGCGCGAAGACGATGCCGCGCACCCGCTCGACCAACTGGTTGCGAGCGGAATCGTCGGCGGGCGAACCGGCGCGCTCGATGAGCACACCCTCCGAGTCGCACAGGGTGTCGCCGAACGCGACCAGGTTGTGCTGGCGCAGCGTGCGGCCGGACCCGACGACGTCGGCGATGGCGTCGGCGACCCCGAGCTGGATGGAGATCTCCACGGCGCCGTCGAGGCGGATGACCGACGCCTCGATCCCGCGTGCGGACAGGTCGTCGCGCACCAGGTTGGGGTAGGACGTGGCGATCCGGAGCCCGGCGAGGTCCTCGACCTTCCAGTCCTTGCCCGCGAGGGCGGCGTACCGGAACGTGGAGCGGCCGAAGCCGAGCGACAGCCGCTCGGCGACCGGGGCGCCCGAGTCACGGGCGAGGTCGCGGCCGGTGATGCCCAGATCGAGTTCGCCGGATCCGACGTAGATCGCAATGTCCTTGGGGCGCAGGAAGAAGAACTCGACCTGGTTGGACGGGTCGAGGACGGTCAGGTCGCGGGAGTCGGTGCGACGGCGGTAGCCGGCCTCGGAGAGGATTTCGGCGGCGGACTCGGACAGCGAGCCCTTGTTCGGGACTGCGACGCGCAGCATGGCTGAGGGTTCCTTTCGGGAGCGGGTGGAGGAGTCTCGATCACCGATCACAGATGTCGGTAGACGTCCTCGAGTTTCAGGCCCTTACCCACCATCAGCACCTGCGTCCAGTACAGCAGTTGGGAGATCTCCTCGGCGAGCGCCTCGTCGCTTTCGTGCTCGGCGGCGATCCACACCTCACCCGCCTCTTCGAGGATCTTCTTTCCCTGCGAATGGACGCCGGCGTCGAGGGCGGCAACGGTGCCGGACCCCTCGGGGCGGGTAGCGGCACGCTCGGTCAGCTCGGCGAACAGGGATTCGAAGGTCTTCACGAGGACCCATTGTTTCACGCCGCCGCGGACCTCTCGGAACCGGTCACCAACCGAGTGTGCGGCGACTCTCGAACCGGCGGACCCGGCCCGAACGGGGATCGGTGAACTCGATGGCCCGCGCCAGCAACCGCAACGGCGTCGAGAAGTCGCCGGGCTCGGATCGCCGGAAGTCCGGGTAGTAGTTGTCGCCCTCGATCGGCAGCCCCAGCGACGACATGTGCAGCCGCAGTTGGTGCGTCCGGCCGGTCTTCGGCAGCAGCCGGTAGCGGGCGCGACCATCTCGGGTCTCGATCAGGTCGACGGCGGTTTCGCTGTTCGGTTCGCCCGGTTCCTCCGTCGCCGTCATGATCCCGTGTTCCTTGACGATGCGGCTGCGGATGGTGCGCGGAAACTGCAGCGCGGGATCGTGCCCGGCGACGGCCTCGTATTCCTTGGTGACCTGCTGGGAGACGAACAGTTCCTGATACGGCCTTCGGTCTTCCGGCCGGATCAGGAACACCAGCACACCGGCCGTCATCCGGTCGAGACGGTGCGCCGGCGTGAGATCGGGGAGGTCGAGTGCGCGCCGCAACCGCACGACCGCTGTCTCGGTGATGTGCGCGCCCCGCGGGATGGTCGCCAGGAAATGGGGCTTGTCGATCACCACGAGGTGGTCGTCACGGTGGAGGATGTCGATCTCGAACGGAACCGGGATCTCGGGTGCGGGGTCGCGGTAGAAGTACACGAATCGGGTCGGCGCATAGCGGGTGGCGCGGTCGACGACCCGGCCGTGTTCGTCGACGACTTCCCCACCGTCGATCAGCGACAGCCAGTGCGCCCGCTCCTCCGGGTACGTGTCGACCAGGAATTCGGCGACGGTCTTCGCGCCGAGCCCGGCCGGCATCCGGATGCGATCGGGACCGAGACCGTTGCGGACGGGCAGCGGCGCCCCGGCCACCTCAGCCGGCCCGGTTCTCGGTGCAGCCCGCGCACACGAGCACGAGTTCGCGGCCCCGGTCGTCCGGCAGATTCTCGTACCGGGACGTCGGACCGCCGCAACGGGTGCAGCGTCCCAGGGTCTTGGCCTGATCACTGAACTCGATGGTCATCCGCTTGTCGAAGACGTACAGCGACCCCTCCCACAGACCCGTGTCACCGAACGCCTCCCCGTAGCGGACGATGCCGCCGTCGAGTTGGTAGACCTCGCCGAACCCACGCGAGCGCATCAGCGAGGACAGGACCTCGCACCGCACTCCCCCGGTGCAGTAGGTGACGACGGCCTTGTCCTTGAGATGGTCGTACTTGCCGCTGTCGAGTTCGTGCACGAAGTCGCGGGTGGTGGACACGTCCGGCACAACGGCGTCCCGGAAGCGGCCGATCTCCGCCTCGAAGCCGTTGCGTCCGTCGAAGAAGACGACATCGTCGCCGCGCCCCTCGACCAATCGGTGCACTTCTTCCGGCGCCAGGTGGGTACCGCCGCCGACGACGCCGTCCGCGTCCACCTTCAGCTCGCCCGGCGCACCGAACGTCACGATCTCCGACCGCACCTTCACGCTGAGCCGCGGGAAGTCGTCCCCGAGCCCGTCCGACCATTTGATGTCGGCGTCCTTGAACGGCGCGTAGCCTCGTGTCCCCTTCACGTACCGCTTGACGTCGCGGATGTCGCCGCCGACGGTCGCGTTGATGCCGTGCTCGGAGACGAGGATCCGTCCGGTCAGGTTGTGTGCCTCGGCGAGCGTGTACTGCCACAGCCGGATCGCCTCCGGGTCGGCGAGCGGGGTGAACACGTAGAACAGCACGATTTTCGGGACAGCCACGGGAATCCAGACTACCTAGAGACGCACACCGCTCGGCTGCGCCCAGGCCTCGGCGAGATCGGAACCGGTGAGACCTTCGAGACTGTCCCGGAACACCCGCCCGGGGCCGTCGGCCACCGGGATCTCGCACGGGACGATCAGGACGACGCATCCCGCGGCCTGCGCGGACGCCGCGCCGGTGGGCGAGTCCTCGATGGCGAGGCACTGCGACGGATGCAGCCCGAGCAGTTCGGCGCCCCGCAGGTACGGGTCGGGATGCGGTTTGCCTGCCGGCACCTCGTCGCCACACACGGAGTGGTCGAAGTGGTGCCTGCCGAGCGTCTCCAGTGCCCGCTCGGTGAGGCGGCGCTCGGTGTTGGTCACCAGCGCCGACCTCAGGCCGTGGGCCCGGGCGGTCCGCAGTGCGTCGTGGGCGCCCGGCCGCCACGGGATGCCGTCGCCGAACAGTTCCTCGACGCGGGTGAACATCCATTCCTTGGCCTCGGCGAGTGCGGCCGGATCCCGGTCCAGTCCGAGGGCGTCGAAGATGACACCGAGCGCGTTGGCGCTGGACGCACCGATCGTCTTCAGCCGGGTCTCCTCGGTCATCGGCCCGCCGAGGTGCAGCGACAACTCTCGGACCGCGACGTCCCACATCTTCTCGGAATCGAGCAGCGTTCCGTCCATGTCCCACAGCACGCCTGCGAGACCGTCGAATGCGTCAGACATTGAAGTACTTGGCTTCGGGGTGGTGCAGCACGAACGCATCCGTCGACTGCTCGGGATGCAACTGCAGTTCCTCCGACAACTTCACACCGATTCGTTCCGGTTCGAGGAGAGCGACCATCTTCGCGCGGTCCTCCAGGTTGGGGCAGGCGCCGTACCCGAAGGAGTAGCGGGCGCCGCGGTAGGCGAGGTCGAAGAATCCGGACACGTCGGACGGGTCCTGCTCGGCGACGTTGTGGCCGCCGGGCAGCACGAGTTCTTCACGGACCCGTCGATGCCAGTACTCGGCCAGCGATTCCGTCAGCTGCACGCCGATGCCGTGCACCTCGAGGTAGTCGCGGTACGAGTTGGCGGCGAACAGTTCGTTCGCGAAGTCCGCGATCGGCTGCCCCATGGTGACCAGCTGCATCGGGAACACGTCGACCTGACCGGTCTCCTTCGCCTCGGTGCGGGACCTCACGAAGTCCGCGACGCACAGGAACCGGTCCCGGTGCTGGCGCGGGAAGGTGAACCGGAAGCTTTCCTCCGCGTCGGGCGCCGGTTCGGTGAGCACGACCACGTCGTCGCCCTCGGACACCGCGGGGAAATAGCCGTACACGACGGCGGCGTGGGCGAGGATTCCCTCGGTGCTCAGCCGGTCGAGCCAGTACCGCAGGCGGGGGCGGCCCTCCGTCTCCACCAGTTCCTCGTAGGTGGGACCGTCGCCGGAACGCTGCCCGCGCAGACCCCACTGCCCGAGGAACAGGGCGCGCTCGTCCAGCAGCCCGGCGTAGTCGGACAGCGAGACCCCCTTCACGATCCGGTTTCCCCAGAACGGGGGGCTGGGGACGACGATGTCGGTGGCCACGTCGGACCGTTCCGGCACCTCGACCGGGGTCTCGGCGGCCTTGCGCTTCTCCGCGATCCGCTTGGACCGTTCGTGGCGGGCCTTGCGTTCGGCCGCCTTCTCCCGGGCCGCGATCGCTTCCGGACTGTCCGGGTCGGGCCCGCCGCCGCGCTTGACGGCCATGATCTCGTCCATCTTGTGCAGGCCCTCGAACGCGTCGCGCGCGTAGCTGACGTCGCCCTCGTACACCTCGGCCAGGTCGTTCTCCACGTACGAGCGGGTCAGCGCGGCACCGCCGAGGAGGACGGGGAACTTCTCCGCGACGCCCTTGGAATTGAGTTCCTGCAGGTTGTCCTTCATCACCACGGTCGACTTCACGAGCAGACCGGACATGCCGATGACGTCCGCCTTCTGCTCGATCGCCGCGTCGAGGATCGTCGCGATCGGCTGCTTGATGCCGAGGTTCACCACGTCGTACCCGTTGTTGCTCAGGATGATGTCGACGAGGTTCTTGCCGATGTCGTGGACGTCGCCCTTCACGGTGGCGATGACGATGCGGCCCTTGCCGTCCTCGTCGGTGGCCTCCATGTGCGGTTCGAGGTACGCCACGGCCGCCTTCATCACCTCGGCGGACTGCAGCACGAACGGCAACTGCATCTGCCCGGACCCGAACAGTTCGCCGACGGTCTTCATGCCGGACAGCAGGGTCTCGTTGATGATCGCGAGCGGCGGCTTTTCTTCCATCGCCGCGGTGAGGTCGTCGTCGAGGCCGTTGCGTTCACCGTCGACGATGCGCCGTTCCAGCCGCTCGAACAGCGGCAGCGCCGCCAGTTCCTGGGCGCGGGATTCGCGCGCCGACGCCGCGGAGACGCCCTCGAACAGTTCCATCAGCTTCTGCAGCGGGTCGTAGCCCTCGCGCCGACGGTCGTAGACCAGGTCGAGGGCTGTTTCGCGCTGTTCGTCGGGGATCCGTGCCATCGGCAGGATCTTCGAGGCGTGCACGATGGCCGTGTCCAGGCCCGCCTCGGTGCACTCGTGCAGGAACACGGAGTTCAGCACCTGACGGGCGGCGGGGTTGAGGCCGAACGAGATGTTGGACACGCCGAGGGTGAAGTGCACCCGCGGGTGCCGCTTCTTCAGTTCGCGGATCGCCTCGATCGTCTCGATGCCGTCGCGGCGGACCTCTTCCTGACCGGTGGAGATCGGGAAGGTCAGTGCGTCGATGATGATGTCGGACTCGTCGAGGCCCCAGTTCGCGGTGATGTCGTCGAGCAGACGCTCTGCGATGCGGACCTTGTGCTCGGCGGTGCGTGCCTGGCCCTCCTCGTCGATGGTCAGCGCGACGACGGCGGCACCGTGCTCCTTGACGAGCCGCATGATCTTCTGGAACCGCGAGTCCGGTCCGTCGCCGTCCTCGTAGTTGACGGAGTTGACGGCGCACCGGCCACCGAGGTGTTCGAGGCCGGCCTGCAGAACCGCGGGCTCGGTGGAGTCGAGCATGATCGGCAGCGTCGACGACGTCGCGAACCGGCTAGCAAGGGCGGCCATGTCGGCGGCGCCGTCGCGCCCGACGTAGTCGACGTTGAGGTCGAGCATGTGGGCGCCGTCGCGGGTCTGATCCTTCGCGATGTCGAGGCACTTCTGGTAGTCCTCGGCGAGCATCGCCTCACGAAATGCCTTGGAGCCGTTGGAGTTCGTGCGCTCACCGATCATCAGGATGCTGGCGTCCTGCTCGAACGGCACCGCCGAGTACAGCGACGACGTCCCCGACTCGTGCACCGGGTTGCGCGCGGCCTTCTCGACGAGGCGGACCGCTTCGGCCACCTGCCGGATGTGCTCCGGGGTGGTGCCGCAGCAGCCGCCCACCAGACCGAGACCGAACTCGGTGACGAAGCCGCTGAGCGCCTCGGCGAGTTCCTCCGCGGTGAGCGGGTACTCGGCGCCGTTCGGGCCGAGTTGCGGCAGTCCGGCGTTGGGCATCACCGACACGGGCAGGGAGCTGTACTTGGACAGGTGGCGGAGATGTTCGCTCATCTCGGCGGGACCGGTCGCGCAGTTGAGTCCGATCATGTCGATGCCGAGCGGCTCGAGCGCGGTCAGCGCGGCACCGATCTCGCTACCGAGCAGCATCGTGCCGGTGGTCTCGACCGTGACGTGGGTGATGATCGGCAGCCGCGACCCGAGCGTCTCCATCGCCCGCTGACTTCCCAGGATGGCCGCCTTCACCTGAAGCAGGTCCTGGCAGGTCTCGACGAGGATCGCGTCGGCGCCGCCGTCGATCATGCCCATCGCGGCCTCCGCGTAGGCGTCGCGCAGGATCGCGAACGGAGCGTGGCCGAGCGTCGGCAGCTTGGTTCCGGGCCCCATCGAACCGAGGACGAACCGGCCCATGCCGTCGCGTCCCGACCCCATCTCGTCGGCGACCTCACGCGCCAGCCGGGTGCCCTTCTCGGCCAGTTCCCGGATACGGTCCGAAATGTCGTAATCGGCGAGGTTGGGGAGGTTGCACCCGAACGTGTTGGTCTCGACGGCGTCGGCCCCGGCCTCGAAATACGCGCGGTGGATCTCTTTCAGCACGTCAGGGCGGGTGTCGTTGAGGATTTCGTTGCAGCCTTCGAGCCCGAGGAAGTCGTCGAGCGTGAGGTCCGCGGCCTGCAACATGGTGCCCATGGCGCCGTCGCCGATGACAACGCGCTGGTTCAACGCATCGAGCAGGGCAGAGTGAAATGGCGCAGACATGCCGTCCAGACTAGTGGGCGCGCGAACCAATGCTGGCCGTAGGCTGGGTGGGTGAGTTCCAGTGAGTTCCCCGTCACGCCTGCGGGCCCCGACGACGACACCCCCGACACCGCCGACGACGGTGCCATCGACAGCGCCGTGCCCGTACTTCGTGACCCTGTTCTCGTCGCCGCCTTCGAAGGCTGGAACGACGCCGGCGACGCCGCGAGCGGAGCCGTCGAGCACCTCGAACTGACCTGGGACGCCCAGCCGCTGGCCGAGCTGGATTCCGAGGAATACTACGACTACCAGGTCAATCGCCCCACGGTCCGGCAGGTCGACGGTGTCACCCGGGAGATCGTGTGGCCGGCCACCCGGCTGTCGGTGTGCTCGCCCCCCGGCAGCGACCGCGACGTGGTGCTGCTGCGCGGAATCGAGCCGAACATGCGCTGGCGCAGCTTCTGCGACGACCTTCTCGAGCTGATCGATCAACTGCAGATCAACACCGTGGTGATCCTCGGGGCGCTGCTCGCGGACACCCCGCACACGCGGCCGGTCCCCGTGACGGGCAGCGCGTACAGCAGCGAGGCCGCCGAGCGGTTCAAGCTCGAGCAGACCCGCTACGAGGGGCCGACCGGGATCACCGGGGTGCTGCAGGACGCGTGTGTCCGGGCGGGTGTGCCTGCCGTGTCGTTCTGGGCGGCCGTGCCCCATTACGTGTCCCAGCCGCCGAACCCCAAGGCGACGGTGGCACTGCTGCAGCGCGTCGAGGACGTCCTGGACATCGAGGTGCCCCTCGGGGAACTCCCGTCTCAGGCCGACGACTGGCAGGAAGCCGTCACCGAGATGACCGCGGACGACGAGGAGATCGGCGACTACGTCCGCTCCCTCGAGGAGCGCGGCGACGCCGAGACCGACATCTCCGACGCCATCTCGAAGATCGACGGTGACGCGCTCGCGGCCGAGTTCGAACGGTATCTCCGCAGGCGTGGGCCCGGCAGCTTCGGGCTGTGACGAAGAACTCGTCCGAGTCGCTTCGTTCCTCGCTCCAGCGCACGGCCCTCTACGCCGGTGGCTTCCTCGGCCCCTTCGGCGGCGGTGTGGTCGCCTCGATCCTCCCCGAGATCGGTGACGACCTCGGCGTGAGCGCATCCGCCGCGGCGGGGTCGCTGACGGCGTACCTGCTGCCGTTCGCGTTGCTGATGCTGGTGTCGGGCACGCTGGGCGCCCGGTGGGGACAGATGCGGACTGTGCGGATCGCGTACGGCGTCTACCTGCTGTCGTCGCTGGCCTGCTTCGCGGCGCCGACGCTGCCGCTCTTCCTCGGCGCCCGCGTGCTCCAGGGCTGTTCCAACTCGTTCACGACGCCGCTGCTGCTGGCCGCGCTCGCCGCCTCGACGCCGAAGAAGCACCTCGGCCGCGCGCTGGGGATCTTCGGCGCCTTCCAGGCCGCGGGACAGTCGAGTGCCCCGCTCGTCGGCGGCCTCGCGGCGGAGGTCGACTGGCGACTCGCGTTCCTCGTCATCGCCCTCGTGGCCGCGGTGCTGGGTCTCGTCGGCGTTCCCGACAGCCCGCCCGCCGAGCCGGGGGCGGCGCGCCCGCGACTGCGGGACGCCCTCACCCCGTCGGTGCTGAGAATCGGGGTGGTCGCACTGCTCGGCTGGGGCGCTCTCGGTGGGCTGAGCTTCCTGGTCGCCTTCCGCGCCGAGGACGTGTTCGGTCTGAGCCCCACCCAGCGCGGCCTGCTGCTCACCGGGTTCGGAATTGCCGGCATCCTCACCGCACGACTCGTCGGCGGTGTCATCGACAAGATCGGAGCCCGGGCCGCCGTGTTGATCGGCGCATTCGTCGGGGCGGCTCTGGTCGCCGTCGCCGGGACCGTATCGCTCCTCGCCGTCGTCGCCGTGGCGTGGTTCGCGGCCGGAACCGCAGGTCAGTTCATCCTGGTCGGCGTCAACGCCGCCGTCCTCGGATCGCCGGGCCCGAACCGGGGCGGCGCGGTGTCCGTCGTGCAGGCGTTGCGGTTCACCGGCAACGCGCTCGCGCCGATCACCCTCACCCCGGTGTACGCGGTGTCGCCCCCGGCCGGCTTCCTTCTGCCGGCCCTGCTCCTCGCCGTGCTGGCCCCTCTGCTGATGCCCCGCGACCGACCACCTGTCTGACACGCTTTCCGGGAGTGCTGTGAGGTGTTCCTGATACCGACGTAACGTGCACGCAGCCGTTACGACACTCCCGGGGCGCAGCCTCTTTGCATGGCCCACACACCGAGTTCGAGCAAGCTGCTGGTCGTCGGCAACGGTATGGCCGGCGCCCGCACCGTCGAGGAGATCCTGAACCGTGGCGGGCGCGAGCGGTTCGAGATCACCATGATCGGCGACGAGCCGTACGGCAACTACAACCGGATCATGCTCTCGCACGTGCTGTCCGGGGAGGCGGCGGTCGACGACGAGAACCTGATCCTCAACCCCATGGGCTGGTACACGGCGAACGGTGTGAAACTCCACGCCGGTGACCGGGCGGTCTCACTCGACCGGTTCGCGAAGACCGTCACGTGCGAGAGCGGCCGCGTCGTCGACTACGACGTGCTGATCGTCGCCACGGGAAGCAACACGTTCTTTCCCAACATGGACGGACTGCGGGAGCACGACGGACGCCTGGCCCGCGGGGTGTTCGGATTCCGCAACATCGCCGACACCAACGGCATGCTGCAGATGGCGCAGGCACGCGACGACGTGTCCGCGGTGGTGATCGGCGGCGGGCTGCTCGGGCTCGAGGCCGCGTACGGGCTGCGGACCCAGGGACTCAGCGTCAACGTCGTGCACTCCCCCGGGCACCTGATGAACCAGCAACTCGACGAACGCGGCGGCAGCGTCCTCCGCGCCGAGATCGAGAAACTCGGCGTCGGCGTCCACACCTCGATGCGGACCACCGCCGTGCTGCGCGACGACGCCGGCTTGGTGACCGGCGTGTCGTTCGTCGACGGCTCCACACTGGACGCCGACATGGTGGTCGTCACCGCGGGAATCCGACCCAACACCGAACTGGCGCGGGCCGCCGGCCTGGTGGTCGAGCGCGGGATCGTCGTCGACGACCAGATGCGCTGCGAGGACGAGGGTTCCGTGTACGCCGTCGGCGAGTGCGCGCAGCACCGCGGAGAGACGTACGGCCTGGTCGCCCCCGTATGGGAGCAGGCGGTCATCCTCGCGGACGTGCTCACCGGCTCCGATCCGGAAGCGGCCTACGTCGGTTCGCGCACCACCACCCAGCTGAAGGTCGCCGGGGTGGACGTGGCCGCGATGGGCGTCAAGGGACCCCAGACCGCGGACGACGAGTTCGTCCAGTACTACGAACCGCGCAGCGGCACGTACAAGAGCCTCGTCGTCCGGGACGGAAAGCTGATCGGCGCCACCCTGATGGGCGACATCAGCAAGGCAGGCTTCCTCACGCAGGCGTTCGACGGCAAGGTGCCGCTGCCCGAGGAGCGCATCAGCATGCTCTTCGACGTCGGGGCGCCGGGCGCCGCGACGAGTGTCGCCGACCTTCCCGACGACCTGCAGGTGTGCAACTGCAACGGCGTGAGCAAGGGCGACCTGGTGGCCTGCGTCCACTCCGGCGCCAAGACCCTCACCGACGTCTGCGCCCAGACCCGCGCGGGCAAGGGCTGCGGGTCGTGCAAGGGACTCGTCGCCGACATCGTGGCCTGCGCCGCCGGCGGCGAACTCGAAGCCGATCCCTCCGCCGACTGGTACGTGCCGTGCATCCCGATGAGCAAGCCCGAACTCATCGCGACCATCCGGGACCGCGATCTGCGTGCCGTGTCCCAGGTGTTCGCCGAACTCGCGACGGACGCGCAGGAGGACGCGTCCGCGAAGATGCCGCTCGCGTCCCTGCTCCGCACGATCTGGGGTCCCGACTGGGTGGACGAGCGCGGCGCCCTGTTCATCAACGACCGCGTGCACGCCAACATCCAGCGCGACGGCACGTTCTCGGTGGTCCCGCAGATGAAGGGCGGCGTCACCACGCCGGATCAGCTCCGCAAGATCGCCGACGTGGCCGACAAGTACGGTGTGCCGCTCGTGAAGGTCACCGGCGGGCAACGCATCGACCTGCTCGGCATCAAGAAGGAGGATCTCCCCAAGGTGTGGGGCGACCTCGACATGCCGTCCGGGTTCGCGTACGGCAAGAGCATGCGCACGGTGAAGACGTGCGTCGGAACCGATTTCTGCCGCTACGGTCTCGGCGATTCGACGAGCCTCGGCATCGCACTCGAAGAGCGGTTCCAGGGCCTGGAGACGCCCGCGAAGCTGAAGCTCGCGGTGGCCGGCTGCCCCCGCAACTGCTCGGAGGCCCTGTGCAAGGACTTCGGTGTGGTCGCGGTCGGCGACGGCCGCTGGGACATCTACGTCGGCGGCGCCGCCGGCGCCCACATCCGCAAGGGCGATCTGCTGGCCACGGTCGAATCACCGGACGCCGTGATCGAACTCGGCGGGCGATTCATCCAGTACTACCGCGAGAACGCGAAATGGCTCGAACGCACCTACGATTTCGTGCCGCGGGTGGGGCTCGAACATCTTCAGGCGCTACTGGTCCGAGACGAGGAGGACATCGTGACGGGATTGGACGAGCGGATCCAGACGGCGGTCGACGGCTACCGGGATCCCTGGAAGGAGCGCAGCGCGCCGAAATCACCCGCACAGTTCGCTCCCTCGCTTCCGCTGCTGCCGCTCCCCCAGGTGCCGGTCCGATGACCGCCCTGATCGAGGGTCCCGCCGAGGTCGCGGTGGGACCGGTCAGCGACCTGACACCGGGCGAGGGCCGGACGTACGTCGTGCAGAATCGGCAGGTGGCCGTATTCCTGCTGTCGGACGGCACGGTTCGGGCAATGGACGCGGTGTGCCCGCACAAGGGCGGTCCCCTCGCCGACGGACAGATCGACGCCACCGGCGTGATGTGTCCGCTCCACCAGTACGCGTTCGCCTTCGACACGGGCGCCTGCGGATCCGAGAGTGTGGGCTCGGTCCGCACGTACCCCGCCTCGGTCCGCGACGGGTCGGTCGTCGTGCACGTGTGAAAGTTCGCCCGATTGCGCTCTGCCCTGGTACGGCGTGCCTTTCGGGAAAGTTGCGGCACCGCTGTCATCATGAGGCCAGTGCTGCAGCTGAAGGGGATCGTCGCGTGGACAGATCGCAGATCGAATGAGTACCGTCGCCAGTCCGGAACAACGGGGCCGATCCGGTGACCACCCTCAGGCCCGTGACCGGACCGCGGGAACCGTGTTCCGTACGGACATCGAGGGTCTGCGGGCCGTCGCGGTGCTGGCCGTGGTCTTCTTTCACGCGGGTGTGCCCGGCATCGACGGCGGATTCGCGGGTGTCGACATCTTCTTCGTCGTCTCCGGGTTTCTCATCACCGGAGTGCTGTGGCGGGACGTGGCGGCCACCGGCCGCGTGGGGCTGGCCGAGTTCTACGGTGCGCGTGCCCGGCGGCTGCTGCCCGCCGGGTGCGTCGTGCTGGTGGCCACCGCAGTAGGCGCCGCCCTGCTCCTTCCCCCGCTGCAGGCCCGTGCGGTCCTCGGCGACGGCATCGCCAGCGCGCTCTACGTCGGCAACTACCGGCTCGCGCTGCACGGCACCGACTACCTGGCCGCCGACACACCCCCGTCACCGTTCCAGCACTACTGGTCGCTGGGCGTCGAAGAGCAGTTCTACCTGCTGTGGCCTGCGCTGATCATCGGGGTCGCCTGGCTCGTGCGGCGCAGAACACGACGCCGGGGCCCGGACCACGCACCGTCGACGACCCCGTATCTGGTGGTCCTCGCGCTGGTCGCGACGGTGTCGTTCGCGCTCTCGCTCGACTGGACCCGCACGCTGCCGCCGTGGGCGTTCTTCTCTCTGCCCGCCCGCGCCTGGGAACTGGCCGCGGGCGGGTTGGTCGCGCTGTCGGTTCGGCACTGGCGGCGGCTGCCGCCGGTGGTCGCCGCAGCCGCCGGATGGGCGGGTCTCGCACTGATCGTCTTCGCCTGTCTTCGGCTGGGCGAGAAGACGCCCTACCCCGGCACCGCCGCGCTGCTGCCCGTTCTCGGCACGGTGCTGGTGATCGGTGCGGGCTGTGCCACACCGCGGCTGGGAGTCGGCCGGGGCCTGTCCCTGCCACCGATGCGGGCGGTCGGTCAGGTGTCCTATTCCTGGTATCTCTGGCACTGGCCGGTGCTGTTGCTCGCGCCGATCGTGCTCGGCCGTTCTCTCGATCTGACCGATCGGCTGGCGATGGTCATGGTGTCCGCAGGTCTGGCCGGCTTGACACTGGCCCTGGTCGAGAACCCGGTCCGCTTCGCGGCTCCGCTGCGTCGCTCGGCCTCGCGCAGCCTCGTCCTCGGCGGCGCCGTCACCGCCGTCGCCGTGTGCGCGGCACTGGTACTGCTGGTGGCCCGGCCGGTCCCGGTCGGACACGGCGCCGCGGCCGCGGCCCTCACCGTGACGGCACCGGTCGAATCGGCCACTCCCGCAGTCGATCCGCGCGACGCGGCAGTGCACGACATGACCGCGCAGGTGCAGGCGGCGGTTGCGGAATCGGCGGGACTGCAGGCGGTTCCGTCGAACCTGTCGCCACCGCTCGCCGACGCACCGGCCGACAAGCCTGCCGTGTTCGTCAACGGCTGCGTACGGTCGTGGCTCGAGGTGGGGCAGGACGAGTGCGCATCGGGTGACGTGACATCTGCGACGACGGTGGCGCTCGTCGGTGATTCGCATGCCGCGATGTGGGCGCCGGCGTTCGAAACGGCAGCCGAACAGAATCATTGGCGGCTGGAGACGATGGGCAAGGTCACCTGCCCACTCCTCGACCTTCCCCTCACCAGCCCCTACCTCGGGCGGGAATACAGTGAGTGCGAGCAGTGGCGCGGCGAGATCCTCGACCGGCTGCGGACCGAGCGGCCCCGGTTGGTCGTGCTGAACATGTCCCGGCGGTACGGCGCCGATTTCGGTTTCAGCGTCTATGGCGGGCCCTGGCTCGACAGCCTGACCCGGTTGGTCACGGAACTCCGGGCCACGGGTGCGGCCGTCCTGGTCCTCGGGCCCGTCCCGGATCCGCAGTCGACAGTGCCGACGTGCCTGTCCGCGCACCTCGACGACGCGACTGCCTGCGCGCCGCCGCGGCCGGTCGCGGTCAACGACGCCGGGGTCGCGGCCGAGGCGGCCGCCACCGCGGCAGGCGGCGGACGGTACGCCGATCTCACCACCCTGTTCTGCACCACCGAGCGCTGCCCGGTGGTCGTCGGCAACGACCTCGTGTACCGCGACGACAACCACCTGACGCTCGAACACGCGCAGGCACTCTCCCCCGTGATCGCCGCGCTGGCCGACCGCGCACTCGCGCAGGGCTGAGGGGCGGCCGGCGAAAAAATTTCCGGTTCGGATGTCACATTCGGCGCGTGGCCGGTGTCTCTATGCCGAGAACATTCGAACCGAGGAGGAAATCATGGCCAGAATCCCGCAGGCAGAATTGACCGGCGTCTACGGTGCGGTCGTCAAGCGGATGTCCCGCAAGATGCTCGGGGACGTGCCCGAGGGGGTGGGGGTCGTGTGGCACAACCGCAAGGTGACGAACTTCAGCTTCAGCGTCGGCCGGCAGGTACAGAAGTGGGACCGGTGCGACGAGAATCTGAAATCGTTCGCCCACATGGCGGTCGCGAGCATGGTCGGCTGCGCCTTCTGCCTGGACTACGGCTACTTCCAAGCCCACAACAAGGGGCTGGACGAGACGAAGGCACGCGAGGTGCCCCGATGGCGTGAGTCCGACGTCTTCACCCCGTTGGAGCGTGACGTGCTGGAGTACGCCGAGGCGATGACGCTGACCCCGCCGACGGTCACCGACGAACTGTCGGCCAGGCTCCTGGAGGCGCTCGGCCCAGCCGCGATGGTGGAACTGACCGCGTTCATCGCACTGACGAACTTCATGACCCGCTCCAACACCGCGATGGGCATCGAGTCGCAGGGCCTCGCGGCGTCGTGTGGCCTGAAACCACTGAGCGAACGCCCGACGACCCGAACTCAGCCGACGTCGTAGGACAGGACGAATTCGTAGCCGCCCTCGCCGGGTCCGGCGATGGACAGGTCCGCGCTGCCACGCAGGCCGGTCAGACCGCCCGTGCCCATACCCGGCACCACCTCGATCCGTGCCGACACGGAACCCTGGTCCTGGCTGCCGAGGTGCTGGAACACGCACGTTCCGTCGTGCCCGCCGATCGAACCCTCGAAGCGCTCGAGGCCGAGCACCGGGGCAGCATCGGCCTTGTACGCGATCAGGTAGGCAACGGTGCTCGTTCCCTCGATGTCCCCGGAGTACGAATATTCGACGGCCGCTCGGGTGGCGCCGCGTGCGGGGTAGTAGGTGTCGCCGGCGGTCGTACCTTCGCCGTCGATGTCGGTGATCACCGATTCGGACCACGCGGCGATGGTGAATTTGCTTCGAGCAGTGTGTGAGTAGCTCATGTCAGGAGACTTTAGGTCCACGACGGCATGGCGTTCTTGAACATTCGCGACACTAGGATGGTCGAGTGCCGAACATGCCAGGACATCCCGAGGCGATCGTCCGCCCGACCGCCGCCGCACCGGGGTTCGAGGTCGAACGGGTCGCTCCCCGAGCAGATTTGGCCGAGTTCGTCGACTACCACTGGCTGGTGAGGTGGTCGGTGCCGAAACCCCATCGGCAGCAGGTCGTGCCTCAGCCTCGCGTTCACATCGCCGCCGAGGACGGGCAGTTGCTGGTGCACGGGATCTCCCGGTCGCCGTTCTACCGCACGTTGACGGGGCACGGCCACGTGCTGGGAGCCGCCTTTCACGCCGGCGGCTTCCGGCCGCTGTTGAAGGGCAGTCTCGGCGCGATCTCGGGAACCGTCCAGCCCGGACGGGATTTGCTCACCGGTGACGATCGCCCGGTCGCGGAACGGATCCTCGCCGGCACCGACAGCGCGGAAATGATCGACGCCTTCGAGCGGTACCTTCTGCGCACCGATCCGGTTCCGGATCCCACGGGACGGGAGGTCACGGCCCTGGTCGGCGACGCCCAGCGCCGCCGGGACGTCGTCCGTGCAGACCAGCTCGCCGCACACGCCGGCTGTAGCCTGCGCACCCTGCAACGGCTGTTCACCGAATACGTCGGCATCGGCCCGAAATGGGTGATCCAGCGGTTTCGCATCCTCGACGCGGCCGCCGCCGCCCACTCGGGCGAGAGGATCGACTGGTCCGCGCTCGCCTACGAATTGGGGTTCAGCGACCAGGCCCACCTGACCCGGGCCTTCACGCAGGTCGTCGGCACACCGCCCGCCACGTATCAGCGCGCGCACGGCCTGCTGTAGCGCCTCCGCCGATCAGCCGGCGAAGCCGAGACCCCGCTCCGCGAGCTCCTCCCCGAGAATCCGGATCGCCTTCGGTCCGACGCCGTGGATCTTCAACAGCTCCTCGGCGGTGACCGTCGTCAGTTGATCGAAACGCGTGTAGCCGTGGGACGCGAGCTCACGACGGGAGACCTTCCCCATGCTCGCCGGGAACTCCGTCTCGCCCGCGGTGTCGGAAGACGACATGTCCGTCCTTTCTCCTCGGCGTGCGCCGATGCCGCCCACATCGTATGGGGCCGTATGTCACCGGCGCGTACGTCACGCCGGCGGCGCGTCGTCCGCGGCGTGCAGGTGTGCCCGCTCCCCGTCGTGGTCGAAGATCGTGAGGATCTCCACCGGACCGTCGTGAGCGCCGATGGAATGCGGCACCATGGTCGAGAACTCCGCTGCGGCACCCGCTTCGATCAGGATGGTCCGCTCACCCAGTTGCAGGCGGGCCGTCCCCGACAGAACCGTGAACCACTCGTGACCAGGGTGCACGCACACGTGGTCCGGGCCCGCGGGCCGTTCGGGGGTGATACGCATCTTCGCCACGGTCGCGCCGTGGAGGGCGCGTTCGCGGGACAGGAGCCAGGTCGTGAGGCCGCGCGTCTGTTCGGGCATCGGCCGGATCACCACGTCCTCGTCGTCGACGGACTCGACGAGCTGATCGAGCGTGGTGCCGAGAGCCCGCGCGATCGGAACCAGCTGGTCGAGGGCGATCCGTCGGTGACCCGTCTCGATGCGGCTCAGGGTGGACGGACTGAGGAAGCAGCGGGCGGCGAGCGCGTCGAGGGACCAACCGCGGGCCAGTCGTAGGCCCCGGATGCGCTGCCGGATCACACTGTCCAATCCCAGTTCTTGCGTCATACGCAAGAGTGTATGCGCATAGAGCAGAACGCGGCTAGCCTGGAGCCATGACACAGCACTCGCATCACCATGGCGGGCACCACGGCGGGCACACATCGGCCCATGAAGCCGCTCTGCCGGACCTCCTCGATCTGGACGCCGAGATCTTCGGCTCCTATCTGGACCAGGTGGCCGACTGGGCCGAGCTGCGGGTCCGGGAGACCCCGCGCCGGGTCGTCGACGTGGGCGCGGGAACGGGCGTCGGCAGCCTGACGCTGGCTCGGCGGTTCCCCGCCGCCGAGGTCATCGCGATCGACAGGTCGGAGGTGATGCTCGACCGCATCCGCACAGCCGCGCGCGAGCAGGGCCTGCCTTACCGGGTGAGCGTCGTGCACGCCGATCTGGATGCCGGATGGCCCGCGGTCGAGGCCGCCGACGTCGTGTGGGCGGCTTCCTCGTTGCACGAGGTCGCCGACCCCGACCGGGTGCTCCGCGACATGCACGCCGCGATGAACCCCGACGGCGTGCTGGTGGTCGTCGAGATGGACGCTCTGCCCCGCCTCCTGCCCGAAAACCTGGGCATGGGCCGCCCGGGCCTGGAGTCGCGCTGCCACGACGCCCTGGCGCGGATGGATTGGAACGCGCACCCCAATTGGCGAGGCCACATCGAGCGGGCCGGTTTCGTGGACGTCGAGGAACGCAATTTCACCAGCGAGGCAACTTCGGCGCCGCCGAACGCCGGACGCTACGCACGCACCTTTCTGAGCCGTGTTCGCTCCGCCCTCGACGGACAACTCGCCGCCGACGACCGCGACACTCTCGATCGCCTCCTCTCGGACGACGGCCCCGACTGCGTCCTGCACCGCGGCGACCTGACGGTCCGCGGCAGCCGGACGGCCTGGATCGCCCGACGGTGACCTGACCGATCACTCGCCGCAGGCGGAAACTCGCCGACTGTGTGCAATACGACCACGCCACGCCGCGCGTGATGGCGCGCACAAGCACCCTCTGGTAGCAGGATGTACATCTTGTGGCCTCACCGACCGAGTCGGACGGGCCTGACGGAAGTCGCAATCCGTTCGCAACACGAATAGGGGTTCTTGCATGTCCATGGGAGTCGGGCTCAGGATCGGCAGTGTCGTGTCCACCGCGGTGGTGGCGTCGAACGATCCAGGGTCCCCGGATCCGGTCGTCATCGTCCGCGACACCGTCCTGCACATGTGCCCGGACGGCACCGCAATTCTCGGCGGATCGGCGCCGCACACGATCGGCGACACCCACACCGTGTCGGGGTTTCTTCCCCGCGTCGGCGACCCGGCCGGTGTCGCGGTGGGCGACGGATCGCGGTATCGCGCAGAAGACCTGGTCGCGGGTGCGATGCGCTGCCTGCTCCGCGAGTGCGAACCTCTCCCCGACCACGGTGGCCGGACGGGCGGCGCCCCCGACATCATGGCCACCTATCCGACCCGCTGGGACTCGGCCGCGGTCGCAGCGCTCCGCGACGCGCTGGACTACGCCGACATGTCGTACCTGTCCCTGGTCTCGGACGCCGAAGCGGCCGCGGCCTGGTTCGAATCCGAGATCGCCGAGCGCCCCGGGCAGTTGGTCGGCATCTATCACGTCGACGACACCGGATCGACGGTCGCGCTGATTCGCTCGGGTGTCGAGGCAGGCAAGGCGTTCCGGTTCTCCTCGGGGGGCTCTCCGACGGCCCAGATCGCCACCGCGCTCGGTGCGTTCGGCTGGCTGCCCGGCAACCTCGATGCCGTGGTCGTCACGGGCGACGGCTTGATCGCGAGGGACTCCGCGGCCGTTCACGGATTCGCGGCCACGATCGGCGAGAAGTTCGACGTCCGGTGCGTCGTCGGCCCGGGCCCCGAGCAGACCTCGGCGCTCGGCGCCGCCATCCGCGCCGCCGGGTTCAATCCGACCACCCACCGGGTCACCCCGATCGGCCTGCCGCCGTCGTACGACGTCACCGAGGTGATCGACGCCGTCGTCGGCGAGCCCGTGCCGTCTACCTCCACAACCCCGAACCGGCCCGCCCCCCGCACGCAGAACCCCGCGCCCGCCGCGGCGGTGGGCACCTCCCCCGCACGGGCGTCGGGCGGAACGGCGGTCGCGACGCCGCCGGAACCGCGCGCCGTCGAGCAGTCCGGGGACGATTCCGACAGTGCCTCCCGGGCGTCCTGGCTCGTCGCCGCGGCGGTCGGGCTGGCGCTCGTGCTGGTCGCGATCGTCTTCGTGCTGTTCGTCCTCTGATTGCCCGCCGCTCGTCGTCGGGAGATGTCGGTGCAGGTCGGCACGGCGTTCGCTCGACCGCTGCACGACCGCATAACCTGTCACGGTGAGTGAATCAGGCAGCGATCCAGGTCGGTCCCCGTCGGGGCTGCGCGCCCCGCGTCCGGCGGTCGCTCCCCCGCTCCGGGACGACCGGCTGAAACTGTTCTCCTTCGCCACCGCGGAGAAGCGGGCGGAGTACCTGTGGGTGCTGCGGGCCTTCGACCACGCCCGCGCCAACTACATCGTGCTGCTCCACGCGGGCGACGTCGCCCGCATCCTGGACGGCCTCGCCACCGAGGACCCGGCCGGGCAGCTCGGGGCCGGCGACGTCACTCCCCTGCTCGAGCAACTCCACGTCTGGGAAGTGCTCGAGCGCAGCTACGACGGAACGCGCGCCGCGACGCTCGCCGAATACCGGAACCGGCACTTCGTGTACCAGTTCAGTCAGGCCGGCTACCAGGTGTTCCGGGCCGTCGAGGACGCACTCGCCGCCCGCCTCGACGACGCGTCGCTGTCCCGGCTGGCGCTTCCCGACCTCCTCGCCGACATGAACGACCTGGCCGCGGCGAATCGCGCCGCCGACAACGACCTGGTGTACCGGAAACTCAACCGTCTCGATGCGACGCTGTCCGACATGGCCGGACGGGCGGCCCAGTTCTATCTGACGCTGGGCGATCTCGTCCGGACCACGGAGATCACCCCTGAGACGTTCATGTCCCACAAGGACGCTCTCCTCACGCACATGCGCGAATTCAGCTCCGACCTGTCGAGGTATGCGCCGAAGCTCGCCGCGGCCATTGCGCTCGTGGAAGGCACCGACGTCGAGGCGATGGTGACGCGGGCCGCCGCCAGCGACGAGCGGATGTTCCTCGATGTCGAAGAGCGCAAAGCCGATTGGCGCGCGCGGTGGGCCGGGTTGACGCATTGGTTCGTCGGGAGCGAGGCGGGTCCGAGCGAGTCGGAACGCCTGCGCGAGGGCACGATGAGCGCCATCGCCGCCGTCCTGTCGCTGTTGCGCCGCGTCACCGAGACCCGCAAGGGCGGCGTCAGCAGGGAGAGCCAATTGCGGCACCTCGCAGGCTGGTTCGCCGCGACTCCGAACGAGGACGCCGCGCACGCGTTGTTCCAGGCCGTGTTCGACCTCGGGCGTCCGCGCCATCTCTCGATGGTGCATCCGGACGCCGACATCATCCCCGACACCCGGTCGTGGTGGGAGGCGCAGCCCGTGGAGATCTCCCGCACGCTGGCCGAGACCGGACGTCCCCCGTCCCCGGGCCTGCCCGCGCGGGTGCAGCGCAACGAGGGCAGCGTGCGCCGTCTGCGGGAGGAACAGCTGACCGCACAACGAAATCGCGCGGCCGCCGCCCAGTCGCTGGCCCGGGGCGGAGTCTACGAGCGGGAACTCGACGAGGCCGAAACCGACGTGCTGCTGAGCCTGCTGAACGCCGCACTGACGGCGCGGGTACCGGTCAGCGGCCGCGTCAAGAGCAGCACCGGATCGGAGAACGGCGTGAAGCTCACCCTCAGCCCGCACAGCGAATCGACGGTGGTGCACACCGCCCGCGGACGTCTGCACCTCGACGGACTGCAGGTGAGCGTTCGGTGAAGGCACGGGAGATCTCACCGCTCGCCCTCGATTCGTATCAGCGCGCCGCCCGCGTCATCCTGTCGAATCATCTGGTGACGCAGACCTATCCGGATCGCATCGCGCTTCCCCTGCTCCGCCGGTGGGCCACCGAACTGCGCGAAGATCTGATGACGCTCTTCGGGTACCGGCTCGAGGTCACCGAGACGACCGCCCGCCTGTTCACGGTCAGCGACCGACTCGACGCCGGGACCCCGGCCAAGACGGCCACCGACCGCACGTTCGACCGGTACCGCTACGCCTACCTCGCGTTGGCGCTGGCCGCGTTGGGTCGCGCCGGGAACCAGATCACTCTGTCCGAACTCGCCGACCACGTCGCCGCCGACGCCGCGCAGGTCGACGGGGTGGACCTGTCCACCGAACGCGCGTCCGACCGGGACGCGTTCGTCGACGCCGTCGGCTGGCTCGCGGCCCGCGGCGCGATCGAACTCGCCGACGGTGACGCGGGCGGCTGGGCCGCCAATCCCGATGCGGGCGAAGCGCTCTACGACATCGACCGGTCCGTCGTCATCGCCCTGTTCCGGCCGCCGCGCGCGCTGCAGCATCTCCGCTCCATTCGCGGTCTGCTCGCCGGCGCGGAATCGGTGACCGACGACGACACCGCGGAGTTCGGGACATCTCGAACGGTCGACGTGAAGGAGACGACGCGGCGGGTCCGGCGCGCTCTCGTCGAACGGCCCGTCGTCTACGCCGCCGACCTGGACGACCACGAACTGGTGCAACTCGCGCTCCCCCGGACCGCAGCCGATGTCGAGTTGCTCACCGGACTGGTCGCGGAACGGCGCGAGGAGGGCGTCGCGATGATCGACTCGTCCGGACGGCTCTCCGACGTCCGGTTCCCGGGGACGGGGACGGTCGCGCAGGTCGCGCTGCTGCTCGCCGGGGAGATCGCCGATCGCGTCCTCGATCCCGACACCCCGGAGATCGCCCGGATGCCGTTGCCGCGGGGCCGGTCCGAGGACCTGGTCGAACAGGTCGACAGCGCGATTCCGCAGTCCGGGATCTTCGACAGCCTGGCAGGCCACGACGGAGTCGAGCCCGCGGAGCCCGCCCCCGCCGACCGGCTCTTCCCGGTCGTCGAGGACGAGTGGATCACCGGCATCGTCCGGACCCTGACCGACAGATTCGGGCGCACGTTCGCCGCCGGGTGGCAGGCAGACCCGGACGGCCTGGGCCGCGCCGCGCTGGCGTTGCTCGAGCGGCTGCGTCTGACCGCGGCGGTGCCGGGCGGCGTGCTCGCGCTCCCGGCGCTCGCCCGCTACCGGGGTGTGGTGGTCACGATCCGCGACCGCACACCGGAGATCGACCTGTTCCAGAGCTCAGCGAACGACAGCGAGGACATCACAGCATGACGAGTGCGCGTTTCCGGCCCACCCGCGCCGGGATCATCAACCTCTGGGACTACCGGGATCAGGAGTTCTCCTTCGCCGACGGCCGCCTCGTTCTCCGCGGCCCCAACGGTTCCGGCAAGACCAAGGCGCTCGAGGTGCTGTTCCCGTTCGTCTTCGACGGCAGGATCGAACCGCGTCGTCTCAACCCGTTCGCAGGCGAGGAACGGACCATGAAGTCGAACCTCCTGTACCGCGGACAGGAGAGCGCGCACTCGTACGTCTGGATGGAGTTCTGCCGCGGCGCGAAGGACGACCCCGAGGCCGTCACCGTGGGCATCGGCATGCGCGCCTCCCGCACCAACGACAAGGTCACGCGCTGGTACTTCGTGGCCGACGGCCGGGTCGGCGTCGACTTCTCCCTGCTCGGCAGCGACGACCGTCCGCTCACGAAGAAGCAACTCGGCGAGCAGATCGGCACCGACTCCATCACCGACCGGCCGCTCGACTACCGCGCCGCCATCGACGCCCGCATGTTCGGGCTCGGTGTCCAGCGCTACGACCAGCTGATCAACCTCATCCTCACCCTGCGCCGCCCACAGCTCGCGAAGAATCTCGACCCCAAGGGACTGTCGCAGGCACTCACCGACGGTCTGCGCCCCCTCGACGAACAACTGGTCCTCGAGGCGGCGCGCTCGTTCAGCGACATGGAGGAGGTCGGCCGGGCACTCGAGGGGCTGGCGGCGGCGGACCAGGCGGCGCAGAGCTTCGTCGACGTGTACGCGAAATACCTTCGCCAGCAGGCGCGTACGGACGTCGACCAACTCGCGACCCGTCTCGACGCGGTGCGGTCCGGCATTACCGCCCTCCACGGGGCGGCAGCCGACCGGGCGCGCAGCCAGGCGAGCCGGGAGGCCGCCGAAGAACGCTTCACCGCCGCCGACCGCGCACTCGACCAGGCCAACGCCACCCTGGACGCGCTGAAGCGCTCGACCGCCTACGAGGGGCGGACGCAACTCGACGACCTGGCGCAGGCCGTGTCGACGCTCGAGAAGTCGACGGAACTGCAGGCCGAGAAGGCACGCAAGGCCAAGGCGGCCCTCGAACAGCGGTCCGAGGAGCACGCGAAGGCGGGCGACGCCGTCACCCGCGCCGTCGAGGCGCTCGCGCACGCCGAGGACGAACTTCACGCCGCCGCCGAGGACGCCGGAATCACCTGGACCGCACTCCCCGAAGACGCGCGCGCCGACCAGTTGACCGCGGCGCTGCGCGGGCACGCCGAGGAACGCGACGGCGACCTGCGCGCGGTCCGGGCCGCGCTCGCCACCGTCGAGAAGGCCGCCACCGAGCGGACCCGCGCCGACGACGCAGCACGTCGCGGCCAGGAGCAACTCGACACCGCGAAGGTGGCCGTCCTCGAAGCCGAGACCGCGGTCGAATCGGCCCGCAGCCGATGCGCCACCGACCTCCGCTCCTGGTGGACGGAACACTCGTCTCTCTACGCCGAGATCGAGGCGCCCGCTGCACTGTTCGACGCACTGGACACCGCCCTCCGCGGGATCGGTGACGACGACGCCGCCACTCTGTCGGAGACGCTGACGGAGCAGATCACGGACGCCGTCGACGCACTCCGGATGCGTCGTCAGCAATCCGACCGGGACGGCGCCGCCGCGGCCGCGGCGATCGCCGAACACGAATCGGCGCGCGCGTCAATCGAATCCGAGCATGACGACGCCCCGCCGCTCCCGGCAGGCAGGCACGACACGCGGTCCCGGCTGACCGGTGCGCCGCTGTGGCGTCTGGTCCGGTTCGCCGACGGTGTCGACGCCACGGTCGCGGCGGGAATCGAGGCCGCACTGGAGGCCGCGAATCTCCTCGACGGCTGGGTCACCGTCGACGACGCGCTCCCCGACGTCGAATCCGAACACTTCCTCGTGGCCCTCCCCTCCGAAGCGCGGCCGGCCGGCAGAACTCTCGCCGACGTCCTCGACGTCGAGCAGGACACCGGTGTCCCCGACGAGCGCGTGCGCGCAATCCTCGAATCCATCGCCCTCGAATCCCTCGACCTCGCCGAGGGTCCGGTCGGAGTCGCTGGGGACGGGGCGTACCGCCAGGGGATCCAGCGGGGACGCCACACGAAATCGGATGCGGAGTACATCGGAACCACGGCGCGGGCCCGCAGGCGTGCCGCTCGCATCACCGAACTCGACAGGACGCTGGAAGAAGCACGGGCGTGGCTCGACGACACGAGGGCATCCGCGGATGCGGTGGCAGCGCTGCTGACGCGGACGACCGCGGCAGCGCAGGCCCTGCCCCGAACCGGATCGATCCTCGCCGCGCTGAAGAAGGTCACCGAATCGGCAGGCGCGCTCCGCAGCCGCACCGACACCGCGACAGCCGTCGGCCGCGAACTCGACCAGGCCATCGCCGACCTGTCCGCGAAGGAAAAACAACTCCGGGCCACCGCATCCACGCACCGGACTCCCCACATCGCCCGAGAGATCGACTCGCTCGCCGCGGCAGTGCGGCATTTCGAGAAGCAGGGCGAGATGGTGCAGCGCTGCAGGCGCGAACACGGCAAGGAGGTCGAGCACACACGCCAGTCGGAGGCCCGCCTGCACGAGGCGCGCGGCAACGCGGAGGAATTCGCGGAGGAGGCCGCCATCGCCGAAGAGGTACTCGCGCAACAGATCCAGCGCCTCGAGACGCTCCGCGACACGCTCGGCGCGGGGGCCGAGCAACTGGACCGGCAACTCGAGGAGGCGCATGCGCGGATCGAGGCGTGCAAGAAGGAGCAGCGCGACGCCCGCAAAGCGGACAAGGATGCGGGCGAGGCGATCGGTAAGGCCGAGGGCGCGTACAACACCGCCGTCCAGACGCTCCGGCTGGCGCTCACCGAAACCCACGCGGACGCCGCCCACCTCGCGCCGTACGCCAGGCGCGACCTGCTCGAACTCCTCGGCGTCGACGGCGGCCACACCTGGCCGGCCAGCGCGGCCGCGTGGATGAGCGCCGAACAGCTGGTGTATCGCATCCAGAACGCCGACCAGGACACCCCGATCCTGCCGCCCGAAGCGGACGCGCTGTTCCGCGCACTGGACGGCGCCACCGAATCGGTCCGGGTCAGCGACTCGGCACGCAAGTCGACGCGCACGGCGCTCACCACCGCGCTGCAGGACTTCGACGCACAACTCGCGGCCGCCGGCCAGGACTACCGCCTGCAGTGGGACGCGCCGGACGGCCTGACGGTGGTCCAGGTACAGGACGACGAGGGGTACTCGTCGATCGGCGAGTTCGCCGCCCGCATCGCGTCCGCGCGCTCCGACCAGGAACTGCTGCTCACCGAATCCGAGCGTCGCATCCTGGAGGACGCGCTGCTCACCGGTCTCGCCCAGCAGATCCACGAACGCACCGTCGACGCCCGCGAACTCATCGCCCGGATGGGCACCGAGATGCGGGAGCGGCGGATGTCGTCCGGCAACACCATCGGCGTCCACTGGGTTCTCGCCGACAACCTCGACGACAGCGCGAAGGCCATCTCCAAGCTGCTCGAGCGCGACACCTCGGCGCTCGGCCCGGACGAACTCGCCACGATGCGCGCCCACTTCGCCCACCAGATCAGGACCGCCCGCGCCGCCCACCCGGAACGGTCGTACCCGGAGATCCTGGCGTCCGCCCTCGACTACCGGCGGTGGCGGGTGTTCTCGTTCACCCTGATCAGCGGGAACGGCAACGAGGACAGGCTGACGGTCGCCCGGCACAGCGCACTCTCCGGCGGCGAGCAGTCCGTCTCACTGCACCTGCCGCTGTTCGCCGCAGCACACGTCATGCTCGACTCGGCCGACCCGCACGCCCCGCGACTGCTGGCGCTGGACGAGGCGTTCGCCGGCGTCGACGACAACGGCCGGGCCGAACTGCTCGGCCTCAGCGTGCAATTCGACCTCGACCTGTTCATGACCGGGTTCGACCTGTGGATCACGTACGGCGGCGTCCCGGGTTGCGCGCACTACGACCTGGCGCACTCGACGGCCGAGCAGAGCGTCAGCGCCACCCTGCTCGTGTGGTCCGACGGTGAACTACTCGCCGAACACGACGGCACCGACCTGGCGCAGGCGCTCGGTTCGCCCCTGCGCCGGCGCGTCCCGACGCCGGCGGAGGGCGCGTTCGAGTTCGCCTGACCCGTGAGTACTTCTTAACCGCGGGCGGTTAAGAAGTACTCACGGGCGGCGAAGCCGCACACCGAGAAGGGCATCCACCGCCGCGCCGAATTCGCTCGGCGCGTTGGTGTCGGAACCGCCGTTGTCGAGGGCGCGGCGGGCCCAGCCGTCGAGGGCGTCGAGCGCCTTCGGGGTGTCGAGGTCGTCCGCGAGATGCTGGCGGAGCCGGGCGATCGTGTCGGTGGCGGACTGCGCCGACTCGAGCGCGGCGGCGTCCTTCCACAACTGGAGCCGGGTGTGGGCGTCGGCGAGAACCTGCTCGGTCCACGGGCGGTCCTGCCGGTAGTGCCCGGACAGCAGTCCGAGGCGGATGGCGGCCGGGTCGACGCCCTCGCCGCGCAGTTTCGACACGAACACGAGGTTGCCGCGGCTCTTCGACATCTTCTCGCCGTCGAGGCCGATCATGCCGGTGTGCACGTAGTGGCGTGCGAAGCGACGGTCCCCGGTGGCCGACTCGGCGTGCGCCGCGGAGTACTCGTGGTGCGGGAAGATCAGGTCGCTGCCGCCGCCCTGGACGTCGAAACCCGAACCGATGCGGTTGAGTGCGATGGCCGAGCACTCGATGTGCCAGCCGGGACGCCCGGGTCCGAACGGCGACGGCCAGGACGGCTCACCCGGCCGGACCGCACGCCACACCAGCGCGTCGAGGGGATTCTGCTTGCCGGGGCGGTCGGGGTCGCCGCCGCGTTCGGCGAAGAACTTGTCCATCGTCGCGCGGTCGTAGCCGGACTCGTACCCGAACTGTTCCGTCGCGTCGGCGCGGAAGTAGACGTCGGGGAACTCGGGGTCGTCGACGACGTAGGCGGCGCCGGACGCCACGAACTTCTCGACCATCTCGATCACTTCGCCGATCGATTCCACCGCGCCGATGTAGTCGCGCGGGGGAATGACCCGGAGGGCTTCCATGTCTTCGCGGAACAGTGCCGTCTCACGCATGCCGAGGACGACCCAGTCCTCGCCGTCGCGGTTGGCGCGCTCGAACAGCGGTTCGTCCACGTCGGTGACGTTCTGGACGTAGTGCACGTCGTGCCCGGCGTCACGCCAGATCCGGTTCACCAGATCGAACGTCAGATACGTGGCGGCGTGACCGAGGTGGGTCGCGTCGTAGGGGGTGATACCGCACACGTACATCGTGGCCGTGCGTCCGGGGGTGACGGGGCGCACCTGCCGGTCGGCGGTGTCGAACAACCGCAGCGGAGGCCCCTGGCCTGGAACGGACGGGACAGCGGTTTCGGACCAAGACTGCATGACAGCGAGCCTAATGGACCCGCGTTTCCGCCTCGGAGGGAGCCGCCGCCCGCCGTGGTTCGAACGGGTCGCTCAGAACGCGGGCCACGGGATGGGCCGGTGACCGTTCGGCCGGGGCATCACCGGTGCGGCGAGCAGATCCACGGCGCGCTCGTACAGCGCGGCGACCTCGTCGGACGTGATGTGCTCGCCGAGCCGCGCACCGAAGTCGCCCTCGAGCGAGGAGATGAGTTCGGCGATGTCGACGACGAGGGCGCCCGGCACCTCCGTCCCGGCCCACCCCCACAGCACGGTCCGCAGTTTGTTCTCCGTGTGCAGGCAGATGCCGTGGTCGACGCCGTAGACGGAACCGTCGAGACCCTCGAGCGCGTGGCCGCCCTTGCGGTCGGCGTTGTTGATCAGCACGTCGAGGACGGCCATCCGCTGCAGCCGCGGATCGTCCGCATGGATCAGCGCGACCGGTTCGCCGTCCATGTCGGTGGCGCGCAGGATCTCGAACCACCCCTCGGGGACGGCGTCGGGGGCGCAGATGTCGACCAGGTCGAGACCGCCGGTGTCGTCGGCGTGCCGGTCGGGGGTGTCGATCCACCGCTGCACCATCCCCGGGCCGAACGGACCGTCCCGCAGCAGAGTGCGGGGAATCACACCCCACCCGAGTTGCTCGGACACGAGATACGACGCGACCTCGCGTCCGGCGAGCGTGCCGTCCGGGAAATCCCACAGCGGGCGTTCCCCGCGGACCGGCTTGTACACGCAGCGAACGGTGTTCTCACCCGCGACCGCGTCGCAGACCAGGGTGGCGTTACTGGCGTGGGTGATCTGGCCGATGAGGGTCAGCTCGCCGGACTCCAGGGGATCGGACTCCTCGGCAGGCAACCGTCAGTCCTCCTCGTCCATTTCCGGGGTCAGTCCGAAGCTCTGGCCGCGGCGGTACCCGTTGGTGCGGATGCAGATGTGCCCCTCCGGGGCGAGCGGCTCGCCGCACAGCGGGCACGGTGCGCGACCGGCGGCGATGACCCGTTCGGACCGCAGGGAGAAGTCCCTCGCCTGCAGCGGGGTGAGGAACACGCGCACGGCGTCCGGTCCGTCCTCGGAGTCGTCGAGGACCACGGACTCGTCGAATTCCGTCTCGCTGACGGCGAGCAGTTCCACGACGACGGCTCCGGCGTCCGCGTCCCAGCCGAGGCCCATCGTCCCGACGCGGAACTCGGCGTCGATCGGGGTGACGAGTGGGCTGGCGTCGTCGAGTTCGGCCCCTTCCGGGGGTACGTCCGTGCCGAACCTGCGGTGCACTTCCTCGAGGAGAAGTCCCATCCGGTCGGCCAGTACCTGTACCTGCTGTTTCTCCAGCAGGACGCTGATCACTCGCGCCTCGTGTACGGCCTGGAGATAGAACGACCTGTCGCCGGGTTCACCCACCGTCCCGGCAATGAATCGGTCAGGAGTGCGGAATACGTGAATTGCGCGTGACATTGCACCTCCTTCAGCTGGAGCCGGGCCCTACTGCGGCGCTGCCCACTCGTTGTTCCGTCTCGGACTGTTCCTCGCAGCATGCTGCGTTCATTATCCGTCAATCGATACCGGCGGGGTCCGCCTAATCGCTACCGGCGGTGTCCGCCCAATCATCACAACCGGACCTCCCCGCCGGGCACCGATCCGGATACTTCGGCCCGGGCGCCGTCTCCCGACGCCGGGGGCACGTTCACCCCCGACAGATCGGCCCCGGTGTCGTTCATCTTCAGCACGTAGGGGCGGGTGGCGGTGTACCGGACCACGCTGATGGAGGCGGGTTCCGCGACGATCCGCTGGAATCCGTCGAGGTGCGCACCGAGGGCGTCCGCGAGGACGGACTTGATGACGTCGCCGTGCGAGCAGGCCACCCACACGACGTCGCGGCCGTGGAGTTCCGCGAGCCGGGCGTCGTGCTCCCGGACCGCGGCGACGGCCCGCGCCTGCACCTGGGCGAGCCCTTCGCCGCCGGGGAACACGGCGGCGGACGCGTGCTGCTGCACGATCTTCCACAGCGGCTCCTCGAGCAGGACCTTCAGCTCCCGACCCGTCCACTCGCCGTAGTCGACCTCGACCAGCCGGTGTTCCACCACCGGGGTCAGGCCCCGTGCCCGGGCGAGCGGTTCCACCGTCTGCTCGCACCGCACAAGCGGTGAGTGCACGATCTCTTCGATCACCACGTCCGCGAGCCGGGCCACGATCGCCTGCGCCTGCTCGCGGCCGCGGTCGTCGAGTTCGACTCCCGGTGACCGGCCGGCAAGCGTGTGTGCAGTGTTCGAGGTCGACCGCCCGTGGCGCAGCAGCACAACTGTCATTGGCCCAGCCTAGTGTCGCGCACTCCCCGACCGCCCGATCTCAGGTGGCCGACACGACGCCGGTCGCGAGAAGCGACAGGACGATGACGCCGAGGATGATGCGGTAGCCGACGAACCAGTACATGGAGTGGTCGACGACGAAACGCAGCAGCCACGCGATCGACGCGTAGCCGATGGCGAAGGCGATCGCGGTCGCGACGAGGAGCTGCGGGCCGCTCGCGTTGAGACCCTCACCGGCCGGTTCGAACGCGTCCGGCAGGCTGAACAGCCCGGACGCGACGACCGCGGGGATGGCGAGGAGGAACGAATAGCGGGCCGCGGCTTCACGGGTGAGTCCGAGGAAGAGGCCGGCGCTGATCGTGCCGCCCGACCGCGAGACCCCCGGGATCAGGGCGAGTGCCTGGGCCGAACCCATGATGATGCCGTCCTTTGCGCGCAGGTCCTCGACGGGACGCACTTTCCGCCCGTAGTACTCGGCGGCCGCGATGACGAACGCGAACACGATCAGCATGGTGGCAATCAGCCACAGGTTGCGGGCGCCGGTGCGGATCTGGTCCTTGAACAGGAACCCGAGCACACCCACCGGGATCGTGCCGATGATCACATACCAGCCCATCCGGTAATCGAGATCACTGCGATGCTCGGCGTGGAACAGTCCCCGGAACCAGCCGGCGATGATCCGTCCGATGTCGCGGGCGAAGTAGATGAGCACCGCGGCTTCGGTGCCGAGCTGGGTGACGGCGGTGAACGAGGCACCGGCGTCGTCACCGAAGAAGACCTCCGACACGATCCGGAGATGGCCGGACGAGGAGATGGGCAGGAACTCGGTCAATCCCTGGACGGCACCGAGGACAATCGCCTGGAGCCAGGTCATCGCCTCGCCCATCACTCACCGGTCCCGAGGCCGAATGTGCCGCTCTGACGCCAATTTCCCATGTCGCGTTCGTAATTCACCGGCGCCACGGTACCGGGGTGGGTGTGCTCCGGCAGAATCCGGCGTGGCAGGACCCCTGCCACGCGGAACCCCACTACTCTGCTCCTGTGGTGGCCGTTCCCGGGGGGCACCAGCATCGTCGGGCCGAGGCCCGGGTTGCAGCTACGGTACGAGACGCAGGCGGTTATGGAACAGAGATCGGTCGGAGCAAGCGGGTTGCGAGTGTCACGTCTCGGCCTGGGCACGCTCACCTGGGGTCGGGACACCGACGGCGACGAGGCCGCCGCGCAGATCGCGGCGTTCGTCGATGCGGGCGGAACACTCGTCGACACCTCACCCGCGTACGGCGACGGTGCGGCGCAGCGGATCCTGGCGGAACTGCTCGACGACGTGGTGCCGCGCACGGAACTGGTCCTGAGCTCGAGTTCGGGCATCAACCCGGCGGGACCCTCGCGAATCGACTGCTCGCGGCGGGGACTCGTCGCCCAGCTCGACGCGACCCTGCGCGAGCTCGGTACCGACTACCTGGACATGTGGCAGGTCGCCACGTGGGATCCGTTCACGCCGGTCGACGAGATCGCCGCCACACTCGATTTCGCGGTGTCGAGCGGCCGGGTCCGGTATGTCGGGGCGAGGGGCTACCTGGGGTGGCAGCTGGCCACCGCGGCAGGCGCGTCCCGGGGCACCACGCTCGTCGCCACCCAGGTGGAGTACTCGCTCCTCGCCCGGGGCGTCGAAGAGGAACTCGTTCCGGCCGCCGCCCATCACGGCGTCGGGGTGTTCGCGGCCGTGCCGCTGGCCCGCGGGGTGCTGACCGGCAAATACCGCAACGGCATCCCCGTCGATTCCCGCGGTGCCGACGAAGCGCACGCGCAGGACGTCCAGAGCTACCTCACCGACTCCTCCGTGCGGGTGGTCGATGCGGTCGTGACCGCCGCCGACGGTCTCGGCACGTCCCCGCTGGCGGTCGCACTCGCCTGGGCGCGCGACCGTCCCGGCGTCGCGAGCGCGGTCGTCGGGGCCAGGGATATCGCCCAGCTGACCGGAGTGCTCGTCGCCGAGGAGCTGGAATTGCCTGCCGCGATCGCGGCGGCGCTCGACGACGTCAGTGCGTAGCGCGCGGGAGCCGGCGGACGTGCACCTGCAGTTCACGTGCAGGGCAGGCTAACCTGGTGCCCACCGGCCGACGTCCGTAGATCCGCAGGAGAGTCCATGACCACGCTGAACGAGGCCGACGCGGCCGACCGCGGAACCGTCGGCTTCGCCGAGCGCATCAAGGCGGGCACGGACGCCGCTCACCGGGAGACCGAGCAGTCCCGCTTCGTCGGGGCCCTGCTCGCCGGCGAACTCACCTCGGACGGCTACGCCGAACTGCTCGCGCAGACGTACCTCGTCTACCGCGAACTCGAGGACGCCGGGCGCACCCACACCGGCAGCCCCGTCGTGTCGCCGTTTCTCCACGACGAGCTGTTGCGGGTTCCGTCACTGGAAGCGGATCTCGCATTCCTGCGCGGGCCGTCGTGGCGGGACACCGTCTCCGCGCTGCCCGCCACCACCCGGTACGTGGAACGGCTCCGCGAGGTGGCGTACGAATCGCCCGCCGGTTTCGTTGCGCACCACTACATCCGGTACATGGGCGACCTGTCCGGTGGGCAGATCATCCGGCGCATGCTCGAACGCGCCTATGGGTACAGCACCGACGGCCTGCAGTTCTACATCTTCGACGACATCCCGAAACCGAAGGTCTTCAAGGACACCTACCGGGCGAAACTGGACGCCGCGCCGCTGTCTCCGGAGGACCAGCAGCGGGTGATCGACGAGGTCAACCTCGCGTACCGCCTCAACGGCGCCCTGTTCGCCGACCTCGAAGCCGACATCGACCGGTATCGCGCACGATGAAATCGATGTTCCGGGCCCGCGCGGACAGGTCGCTGTTCACCGTTCTCGTCCTGCTCCTGGTGGCCGCGGTGGCAGTGTCGGCGTGCAGTTCCGGCGACAGCGCGGGCGGCACGGGCGGCGCGCGCACGGCGGTCCTCGACGACCTGAATCCGGAGCCTCTCGCGTCCTCGGCGACACCGGCGCTGCCCGTCACGGTCCGCAGCTTCGACGGGGTGGACGTGACGATCACGGACGCGAGCCGGATCGTGACCGCGGACCGCTACGGAACGCTCACCGAGACGGTGTTCGCGCTCGGGCTCGGCGACAACGTTGTGGGCCGGGACATCGCGTCCGAGTTCCCGGCTGCCCAGGACGTGCCGGTGGTCACACCGGGCGGCCAATCCCTCAACGCCGAGGCCATCCTCGACCTGGCGCCGACGGTGATCCTCACCGACACCAGCATCGGACCGCAGGCGGTGCAGGACCAGTTGCGGGCCGCCGGGGTGCCGGTCGTCTATTTCGATCCGACACGCACCCTCGACGGTGTGCCCGGCCAGATCACCGCGGTGGCGAATGCGCTCGGGGTGCCCGAGCAGGGCCGGGAACTCGCGGCCCGCACGGAGAGCGAGATCGCGGCGGCCCGCAGTCGCGCCCCCCAGGGCGAGAATCCGCTGAAGATCGCGTTCCTCTATCTGCGCGGCACCGCGATCACCATGATCGGCGGCCCGGGATCGGGTGCCGATTCCCTGATCGACGCGCTCGGCGCCGTCGACGCCGGTACCGCCTCGGGGATCACCCAGCAGTTCGCCCCGATCACCAGCGAGGCATCGATCGCCGCCGCCCCCGACGTGCTCCTCATGATGACCGGTGGGCTCGAATCGATCGGCGGGATCGACGGCCTGGAGAGGATCCCCGGCGTGGCGCAGACGCCGGCGGGCCGGAACCAGCGGGTCGTGGACATGCAGGACGGGGTGCTGCTGAGTTTCGGCCCCAACACGGGTCGCGTCCTCGGCGCCCTGGCCGACGCCGTCTACCCGGCCGCCACTCCATGACGGTCGAAGACCTCGACGCTCCTTCCAAGCCCTCGTCACGCACCCGGACCGGTGCCGTCCTCGGCGGTCTGCTGATCGCCCTCGCCGTCGCCGCCGTGTTCTCGGCCTGCATCGGTCAGGTGCCGACCGGCCCCGGGGAGGTCGTCGGCAGCATCCTGCACCGCATCGGGCTGGATCTCGGGCCGATGCCCGCGCACCCCAGCGGTGAGGTGACGCTGTGGGAGGTCCGGTTCCCGCGGGTGATCCTCGCCATCCTGGTGGGGGCGGCACTCGGATGTGCGGGAGCGTTGCTGCAGGGTGTGTTCGCCAACCCGCTCGCCGAACCCGGCGTCATCGGGGTGTCCGCAGGTGCCGCGGTCGGTGCCAGCGCCGCGATCGTCGTCGGCGGCGCGTTCGCGGCCGGGTGGACGGTGGCCGCGGCCGCCTTCGTCGCCGGACTGGTCACCACCGTCGCCGTGTATCTCCTGGCCCGGCACGAGGGCCGGACCGAGGTCGTCACCCTCGTCCTGACCGGCGTCGCGGTCAACGCGTTCGCCGGCGGCCTCATCGCGTTCTTCACGTTCGTCGCGTCCCCCGCGGCGCGCGATCAGATCGTCTTCTGGCAACTGGGCAGCCTCAACGGGGCCACCTGGGGCGCGGTCGCGGTGGCAGCCCCGATGACGGTCGCCGGGATCGCGGCCACGATGATGATCGCCGGGAAACTCGACCTGCTCTCGCTCGGCGAGAACGCGGCACGTCACCTCGGCCTCGACGTCGAACGGCTGCGTCAGATCGCGGTGCTGATCGTCGCCCTGCTCGTCTCGTCCAGCGTGGCGTTCACCGGCATCATCCTGTTCGTCGGACTGGTGGTCCCGCACCTGATGCGGATCGCCGTCGGCCCGGGTCACCGGGCCCTGATTCCGGCGAGCGCCCTGTGCGGTTCCCTCGTGCTGCTGCTCGCCGACCTGGGCGCCCGGTCGCTCGTGGCCAACGCGGACCTCCCCCTCGGCATGCTGACGGCCCTCGTCGGGGGGCCCTTCTTCTTCTGGTTGCTGCGCCGCACCCGGGCCAGTCAGGGCGGGTGGGCATGAGTCCGTCGTTCCGCACGCGCGTCGGCGAGGCCCTCGAGCAGAACCTGTTCCGGCGAACCGATCCGGTGCCCCCGCCGCGGCCCTCTGGGGCCGTGACGCTGCGCGCCGACGGCATCGCCGTCACCCGCGGTGGCAGACCTGTGCTCGAAAACGTGTCCGTGGACGTGCGGATCGGGGAGGTCCTCGTTCTCGTCGGCCCCAACGGGGCAGGCAAGTCGACCCTCCTCGCGGCGCTGTCCGGTGATCAGGACGTGCACGCGGGCAGCGTGCAACTCGACGACCGGGACCTCGGCGAGTGGACGGCACTCGACATGGCCCAGCGGCGTGCGGTCCTCCCCCAGCAGAACACGGTCGGATTCTCGTTCACCGCACGCCAGGTGATCACGATGGGCCGATCCCCGTGGGCGCGCACACCCCGCACCGACGACGACACCGCAGCGATCGCCGAGGCCATGCGGATCTGTGACGTCGCGGCATTCGCCGAACGTCCGTTCACCGCGCTGTCGGGTGGCGAGCGCGCCCGCGTGGCGCTGGCCCGGGTCCTGGCGCAGCGCACCGAGACGATCCTGCTGGACGAGCCCACCGCCGCCCTCGACCTCGGCCATCAGGAGACGGTGATGCGCCTCGCGCGCTCCCGCGCGGAACAGGGCACGGCGGTGGTGGTCGTCCTCCACGACCTCGCGCTCGCCGCCGCGTACGCGGACCGGATCGTGGTCCTCGAGCAGGGCCGGATCGCCGCCGACGGGCCGCCCGGAGACGTCCTGTCCGAGGACTTGCTGACCCGGGTGTACGGGCACCCCGTCGAGGTCATCGCGCACCCGGTGACCGGCGCGACTCTCGTCCTCCCCCGCCGCGACCACCGCTAGTGGCCGGCGGTCACAGTCCGTCGATAACCGCGCCCAGACGGCTGAGGACAGCACGAACGGTAATGCCGTCCTCCGTACTCGCCATCCGGGAATCGGGCGACCCCGCCGCCAGGAAATCGGGATGGGACACGGCGTCCCGCACGACGGCGACGATGCTGCGCTCGTCGGTCAGGTCGATCTCCCGGACCGAGCGCCGCGCGGACGCCACGATGTCGTCCGGGTCCGGGACCTCGGTTTCGACGTCGGCGCGGTACACCTCGACGTGCATCGTGCTCTTGCGCACGCGGAATGCGTAGGAGTTACCTTCGGCGGTCCGGCCGAAGCCGTGCGCGTGCGGTCCGACCGAGATGTCTTCGACGGTGAACGTCGGCGTTTCGGGTGTTTCCACGGTCTGCTCCTCGATGACCTGGGCCGGCGGTCGGGAGACCACCGGGCGCGGGGTCGATGGTTCTCACGGTATCGCCTCGGCACCCGCTCGGCACCGACCGCATTCGTGGGCGTTTCGCGGATCAGGGATGCTAGTGGACAGTTGTGCAGGTGTAGGTCGTTGAGAGAACCCCGAGGAGCAGCAGATGGGTAGACCGGGAGCGCGCGTCGTCGCCTCGTGTATCGGAGCGGCATTTCTACTGGTCACGGGTTGTTCGTCGAACTCCGATGAGGATCAGGCGATCACGATCGCGCCCGCGACCGCCGCGCAGTCCCCGGCGCAGGGCACCGCGCCCGCGGGTGTCGTCCACCCCGTCGGCCTGCCGATCGAGTCGACCACTTTCGACCCCGAGACCCGCACGACCGTCGTCCTCAGCGGCGAAGGCAACGAGATCCTGCTGTTCCCGGCCGGCGATTTCACGGCGGCTCCGCGGACGATCCCGCTGGACGGGGCCGTCGCCCAAGTGTCCCTGGCTCCCGGCGGTGTGGCCCTTCTCGCGATGAATACGCAGGTGGGACGGCTCGACCTGCGCACGGGTGAGGTGACGTTCGTCCCCGCCGACGGCGATGTCCGTTCGGTCGCGCAGTTGTCCGACGGCCGGCTGGCGATGGGTCTGGGCAATGGCGAGATTCACATCGTGAACACCGAGACGAACGAGTCACAGGTGATCGACGGCCTCACCTCCGTCGACGGGCTGGCCGTCGTCGGCGACTCGCTGACCGCCCTCGACCGCGGGCAGACGTCCGTCACCGCCGTCGACGTCCCCGGTTCCGCGCTCGGCGTCGCGCTGCGCGCCGGCGAAGGCGCGACGCAACTCACCACCGACCACTACGGGCGGATCCTCGTCACCGACACCACCGGCGACGAACTGCTCGCCTACACCACCGACACGCTGATGCTCCGCCAGCGGTTCCCGGCCGGACTCGCCCCGTACGCCGTCGCCTACGACGACACCGCCGACCGGGCATGGGTCACGCTGACCGGAACCAACGAGGTGGTCGGATTCGACCTGTCCAGCGGTGTCGGCGTGGAAACAGCCCGGTATCCCACCGTCCGGCAGCCGAATTCTGTCACTGTGGATACCGTGAACGGTGACCTCCTGATCGGTTCCGCGACGGGAGACGGCTTGCAGCAGATCCCGACGAGGAGTTCGTAGATGGCATCGCATTCACGTCGACTCCCCTCCGGGTGGGAGATCGAATCCGAGGACTACGAGTACGTGCCGCTTCGGCTGCCACCCGACGTCACCCGCGTCAGCGCATCGATGCGCTTGGCCCTCCAGGCGGAATTCGGCGGCTGGGAGCTGTCGCGGGTCCGCCTGTACTCCGACGGAAGCCGCCGGGTACTGCTCAAACGAAGGAAGACCGCTCACCATGTCCCCGACCCCGCAATCTAGGGAGACCTCCTTGTACCACCTGCTCTTACAGGTGATGTTCCGCCTTCCTCCGGAGCGGATTCATCACCTGGCCTTCGCTGCGATGCGCCTGGTCACGCGGTTCTCGCCGCTGCGCCCACTCGTCGGCAGGGTTCTCGTGGTGGACGATCCGATTCTGCGGAACACCGTGTTCGGACTCGACTTCCCGGCGCCGCTCGGGCTGGCCGCCGGGTTCGACAAGGACGCCACCGGCGTCGACGCCTGGGGTCCTCTCGGATTCGGGTTCGCCGAGGTGGGCACCGTCACCGCCCAGGCGCAGCCCGGCAACCCGGCTCCCCGCCTGTTCCGGCTGCCCGCGGACCGCGCCCTGATCAACCGGATGGGGTTCAACAACCACGGCGCAGGCAACGCGGCCAATCACCTGCGTCAGCGCCGGGCCGGTGTCCCGATCGGCGCGAACATCGGCAAGACCAAGATCGTCGACGCCGCGGACGCCCCCGCCGATTACACGGCGAGCGCGCAACTGCTCGGCCCGCTCGCCGATTTCATGGTGGTCAACGTCAGCTCGCCGAACACCCCGGGACTGCGCGACCTGCAGGCCGTCGAATCTCTCCGGCCGCTGCTGCGTGCGGTTCTCGACACCGTGACCGTCCCGGTGCTGGTGAAAATCGCACCGGACCTGTCCGACGACGACGTCGACGCGGTCGCGGATCTCGCCCTCGAACTCGGCCTCGCCGGCATCGTCGCGACCAATACCACCATCCGCCGGGACGGGCTGAACACCCCGGATGACGAGGTGACCGCGATCGGCGCGGGCGGATTGTCCGGACCTCCGGTCGCGGAACGATCCCTCGAGGTCCTGCGCCGCCTGCACGCGCGGGTCGGGGATCGTCTGGTGCTGATCTCCGTCGGCGGCATCGAGACGGTCGACCAGGCGTGGGAACGCATCCTCGCCGGGGCGTCCCTCGTGCAGGGGTACACCGGCTTCATCTACGGCGGCCCGTTCTGGGCTCGCCGCATCCACAAGGGGCTGGCCCGGAAGGTGCGCGAGGCCGGCCACTCCTCGATCGCCGATGCGGTCGGCGCCGGCGCCGTGCGCTGACGGAACCCGCACCGAGACCGGTGGCCGGCGAATCCCGAGGATTCGCCGGCCACCCGTGTCTTCCGGAACCACCGGAGTTACTGCTCGTACGTCCCCTGGATCTTCGCGCGGGCGATGGCGTGGGAGAACAGGTTGAACCCCAGGAACGCGGGCGTCGAGTCGGCCGTGACCCCGTCGAGGGTCTCCACGTCGACCGCGTGGACCACGAAGATGTAGCGGTGCGGCCCGTGACCTGCCGGCGGGGCGGCGCCGAGGAAACGACTCAGTCCGGCGTCGTTCTTCAGCGTGATCGCACCGGCCGGGAGCCCGGTGCCGTCGTCGTCGCCCGCGCCGCTCACCAGCGTGGTCGTGTCGACCGGGATGTTGGCGACCGCCCAGTGCCAGAACCCGGATGCCGTCGGCGCGTCGGGGTCGTACACCGTCACCGCGAAGCTCTTGGTCTCGGCGGGGAACCCCGACCACGACAGCTGGGGTGAGTTGTCGTAGCCGCCGGCGCCGAAGATTCCGCTGACCTGTTCCTTGCTCAGCGGCTGCCCGTCAGTGACGTCGGTGGAGGTCAGCTCGAAACTCGGCAGGTCGGGAAGGGCCTCGTACGGGTCGTGTGACATGCGGTTCCTCTCGTGTCGCGTATCGGTTTTCGATCAGCTGTGGAGCAGAAAATGTTCCAGCACGCGTGTACCGAACAGTAGTGCGTCCACGGGTACCCGTTCGTCGACGCCGTGGAACAGCGCGCTGAAATCCAGGTCGGCGGGCAATTGCAGCGGTGCGAATCCGAAGCACCGGATGCCGAGCTTCGCGAACGCCTTGGCGTCGGTTCCTCCCGACAGCATGTACGGCACGGTCCTCGCGCCGGGGTCGTGCGCGAGGATGGCGTCGTTCATGGCGTCGACCAGGTGCCCGTCGAACGTGGTCTCGTAGGAGTCGAGCTTCGTGATCCATTCGCGCTGGACGTCCGGTCCGATGAGCTCGTCGACCGTCGCCTCGAACTCGGCCTGCCTGCCGGGCAGGATCCGGCAGTCGACGACGGCCTCCGCCGTCTGCGGGATGACGTTGGCCTTGTAGCCGGCGGACAGCATCGTCGGGTTCGCGGTGTCGCGGAGCGTGGCACCGAGGATGTTGGCGATGGTGCCGAGTTTCGCGAGGGTGCCGTCGAGGTCGGGCGACGTCGGGTCGAAGTCGAGTCCGGTCTCCTCCCCGGCCACTTGGAGGAATTCGGCCACCGAATCGGAGATGACCAACGGGAATGTGTGCGCCCCCAGCCGGGCGACCGCCTGCGCCAGGATGGTGACGGCGTTGTCGCCGTGCAGGAACGAACCGTGCCCGGCCCGGCCCTTCGCGGTCAGCCGCATCCATCCGAGACCCTTTTCCGCGGTCTCGACGAGATAGAGCCTGCGGTCGGTGCCGTCCGGGCGGGCGACGGTCAGGGAGAACCCGCCGACCTCGCCGACGGCTTCCGTGACCCCCTCGAACAGATCGGGACGATTCTCGACCAGCCACTGGCAGCCGTACTTGCCGCCGGCCTCCTCGTCGGCGACGAACGCGAACACGAGGTCGCGGGGAGGAACGATGCCCTCCGCCTTGAACTGGCGGGCGACCGCCAGGATCATCCCGACCATGTCCTTCATGTCGACCGCGCCGCGACCCCACACGTAACCGTCCTCGACGGCTCCGGCGAACGGGTGGACGCGCCAGTCTGCCGGTTCGGCGGGGACGACGTCGAGGTGACCGTGCAGCAACAGTGCGCCGCGGTCGGGGTCCGAACCCTTCAGCCGCGCGAAGACGTTGCCGCGGCCCGGTGCGCCCGACTCCACATATTCGGTCTCGTAGCCCACTTCCTGCAGCTGGGACGCCACCCACTCCGCACACTCGCGCTCGCCCTTCGTCGTCGCGAGCTCTCCGGTGTTGGACGTGTCGAAGCGGATCAGTGAACTGACGAGATCCACGACCTCGGCTTCGGCGCGACCCTGGCCTGGGGTTTCCTGTGTAGTTGGCACTCCACTTTCCTACCACCGGTCAGGCGGAAACGCTCAGGTGAGAGGGGCGATTTGGGCCGTGGCGGTTCATCGGTTAATCTTTTGCAGCACCCAGGAAATGGGGGCAGGCAAGTCCGAGTGGCGGAATGGCAGACGCGCTAGCTTGAGGTGCTAGTGTCCTATTAACGGACGTGGGGGTTCAAGTCCCCCCTCGGACACTCTGAGTTGAGACAGACGAAAAAGCCCCGGTTCACTGAACCGGGGCTTTCTTCGTGAGAGGGCGAAGTTCGATGGGCGAAACAACGACGATCGATCCGGCGGATCTGGAGATCTGCCTGAAAGTTCTCGATCTGGCCGCAGACCTCGACGACGCGGATCCCGATTCCGTCACGGTCCAGCGTGCTGTCGGTCACCTTTTCAAGAAGCTGAAAAAGCGCAGGCGCATCGCGGCCCGCGACGCCGTCTCCGAGGCCGACCGCAAGGTCGTCGCCGCCACCGCGACGGGTTCCCCCGACCGGATCGACGACGAGACCGCGGGCATTCTGCTGACGTCGAACGCCGACGGCGCGTCCGCGGGCACCCTGATCCGGCCCCGCCCGTGCTACATCTGCAAGCAGCGCTACACCCGGGTCGACGCGTTCTACCACCAGTTGTGCCCCGAGTGCGCGGCGAAGAGCCGGGCCAAGAGGGACGCGCGCGCCGACCTCACCGGACGCCGCGCGCTGCTGACCGGTGGTCGCGCCAAGATCGGCATGTACATCGCCCTGCGGTTGCTGCGCGACGGCGCCCACACCACCATCACGACCCGCTTCCCCAACGACGCCATCCGCCGCTTCAAGGCGATGGAGGACAGCAGCGAGTGGATCCACCGCCTGCGCGTGGTCGGCATCGATCTGCGCGACCCGGCGCAGGTCGTCGCGCTCGCCGACTCCGTCGCCGCCCAGGGCCCGCTGGACATCCTGATCAACAATGCCGCGCAGACGGTGCGACGCTCGCCCGGCGCCTACAGCGCGCTGGCGGACGCCGAATCCGGTGCACTTCCCTCCGGCGACCTTCCCGACGTCCTGACGTTCGGCAAGACGAGCGACGCCCACCCGGCGGCGCTCGCCGGGTCGCTGTCCGACGTGTCCGTGATGGCGGGCGCCGCGCTGTCCCCCGACGCGGTGAGTTCGCTCGCGCTGGTCGCGAAGTCGGCGTCTCCCGACCGGATCGACCAGGGTCTCGCGATCGACGCCGGCGGTCTGCTGCCCGATCTCGCGCACACGAACAGCTGGGTCCAGACGGTCGAGGAAGTCGACCCGATCGAGCTGCTCGAAGTGCAGTTGTGCAATTCGGTCGCCCCGTTCATCCTCGTCTCCCGGCTGCGTCCCGCGATGTCGGCGGCAGGTGCCCGCCGCAAGTACGTGGTGAACGTCTCCGCGATGGAGGGCCAGTTCAGCCGCGCCTACAAGGGTCCGGGGCATCCGCACACCAACATGGCGAAGGCCGCCCTGAACATGCTCACGCGCACCAGCGCGAAGGAGATGCTCGAGGACGGCATCCTCATGACAGCGGTGGACACCGGGTGGATCACGGACGAGCGGCCGCACTACACCAAGATGCGCCTGGCAGACGAGGGTTTCCATGCCCCCCTCGACCTCGTCGACGGCGCCGCCCGCGTCTACGACCCCATCGTCCAGGGCGAGCAGGGCGTCGATCTGCACGGCTGCTTCCTGAAGGACTACGAGCCCTCACCCTGGTGATCGGGCACCACGCGGCTCCCCGTTCGAGAGCATCGACACAGCAGGAGCACTCTCCGGCACGGGGATAATGGACGTGGTACCGATCCCTGAATATGGAGGCGCTTCATGGCGATAGCCGTTGTCCACCGAGACAGCCCGGAAGGCCGGGCGGCCATCGTCCACGCCGCCCGCGAGGCTGTGCAACGACGGGAACAGCTACTAGTCCTCCACGTCCTCGACGACGACCCCGGTCAGGATGCCGAGTCCGACCGGTCCGCTCTGCGCGCCGAGATCCAGGCGACGCTCGAGAGTGGCGGGGTCGGCGAGTCGTCGTGGGAACTGCGCACCAGCGAACACGACGGCGATCAGGTGAGCGCACTGCGCGCGCTGGTCGACAGCAGCGGCGCGGACCTGCTCGTCGTGGGCACCCGGCGCATGTCCCCGGTCGGCAAGTTCCTCCTGGAACGTTGGCTGCAGCGGCTCCTGCTCGAGGTCGACATTCCGATCCTGGTGGTCAAGGACGAGGCGCGCGGCTCGGCCTGATCCCGCCGCCGAGCCCGTTACCCCGTGAACCCGGCAGACCGCGCCTACGATGGCGTTTGGGGGGACACTTCGAAGGTCAGGGGTGCATCGATGGGGAGCGTGGTCTTCTACGAGGTCGTCGCCGGCGCGACGGTCGTCGCACACCTGATCTTCATCCTCTACGTCGTGTGCGGTGGCTTTCTCGCCTGGCGGTGGCCGCGGACCATCGCCCTCCACCTGGCCGCGGTCGCCTGGGGATTCACCGGCCTGATCGTCGGCATCGACTGCCCGCTGACGCATCTGGAGAGCTGGGCCCGGGTCCGCGCCGGGCAGGACCCGCTCCCCTCGTCCGGGTTCATCTCCCACTACCTCACCGGCGTGGTCTACCCGGAATCCGCCGCGGGAGCGATCCAAACACTCGTGGCGCTGGGCGTCGTCACGTCGTGGGCCGGTTACGTCGTGCTGCGGGTCCGCACCCGGACACCCCTCGCACCGACCCGCCCCGGCGGTGCCGGACTCTGACCCCACCCTTCCCTACCGACGAGTAGGGTCGTGCCATGACAGACAACACGCGTGAATTGGATCTCGTCGTCTACGGGGCCACCGGCTTCGTCGGCAAACTGCTCGCCGACTATCTCGCTCAGCACGCCCCGGACGGTGTCCGGATCGCGCTCGCGGGACGGACCGCCGCCAAACTGGAGGCGGTGCGGTCCTCGCTCGGTCCGCGCGCGGCAGACTGGCCCGTCATCGTCGCGAACTCCGACGACGCCGCGTCGCTCGCCGCCCTGGCGGGACGCACCCGCGTGGTCGCGACGACGGTCGGGCCCTACGCCAAGTACGGACACGCACTCGCCGCCGCCTGCGCCGAGGCGGGCACCGACTACGTCGACCTCACCGGGGAGGTGCTGTTCGCCCGCGAGAGCATCGACGCCAACCACGAACGGGCCCGCGAGACCGGCGCCCGGATCGTCCACTCCTGCGGTTTCGACTCCATCCCGTCCGACCTCGGGGTGCACGTCCTGCACGCGAAGGTCCGGGAGGACGGCGCCGGCGAACTCACCGACACCACCCTGGTGGTCACGTCGCTGCGCGGCGGCGTCAGCGGCGGCACGATCGATTCGCTGCGCACTCAGGTGGACGTGTCCAAGAAGGACGCGGCGTCGCGCCGTCTCGCGGCCTCTCCGTACTCGCTGAGCCCCGACCGGTCGAAGGAACCCGATCTCGGCAAGCAGACCGACATGGGCGTGGTCGACGGCAAGACCATCGCGCCCGGCGTCAAGGGTTGGAAGGCACCGTTCTTCATGGGCCCCTACAACACGCGGGTCGTGCGGCGGAGCAACGCGCTCCGCGACTGGGCGTACGGCCGGGAATTCAAGTACCGCGAGGTCATGAGTGTCGGCAGTTCCCCGATCACGCCGGTGATCGCGGGTGCGGTGACGGCCGGCCTCGGCGCGCTGATCGCCGGCATGGCCCTCCCGCCCACCCGGTACGTCCTCGACCGCGTCCTGCCCTCACCGGGCGACGGTCCCAGCGAGGAGGCGCAACGCAACGGCCACTTCACCGTCGACGTGTACACGACCACCACCACGGGCGCGCACTACACGTCGCGGGTGAAGGCGAAAGGTGACCCCGGCTACCGCGCCACCGCAGTGATGCTCGGCGAATCCGCGTTGAGTCTCGTCCTCGGCGGCGCCGCGCTGCCGGACGCGGCGGGCGTCCTCACTCCGGCGACGGCGCTCGGCGACGTGCTGGTTACTCGGCTGCGCGACGCGGGCTTCGAGATCTCTGCGCGAAAACTGTGAGCGGTCGGGCGCGTGTGAAGATGACACGCGCCCACCCCTGCCGCTAATGTCGAACCCTGTGCGCGGACAGCCGTGCACACGACGAGAGATTCGGGAGTTCGAGTGAACGGCACGAGCGCGCAGGCAGGCCCCGCGGCCTCGCTCGCCCTCATGCCCTTCTGGCCCTCCCGCCGAGGCCATGCCTTCGACCAGGGATGTTGCTGACCAGCCTGCTCGCTGGTCATTGCTGTCCTGACGGTTCGCTCTCTCGGTCGGAGTCTCGATGTTCAAGCTCTTGATTTTCACGCTGGTCGGCGTGGGTGCCCAGCTGGTCGACGGCGCCCTCGGCATGGCGTTCGGCGTGACTGCGACCACCCTGCTCGTGTTCAGCGGCGTCGGGCCTGCCCACGCCAGCGCAGCCGTGCACTTCGCCGAGGTAGGCACCACGCTCGCCTCCGGCGCGTCGCACTGGCGGTTCCGCAACATCGACTGGCCGCTCGTCCTTCGCCTGGGCGTTCCCGGCGCCATCGGCGCATTCCTCGGCGCGACGGTGTTGTCGCAGTTGTCGACAGCCGCCGCCGTCCCCGTGACATCCACGATCCTGCTGGCAATCGGCGTCTACGTCCTCCTCCGCTTCTCGATCCGCCCTCCCGCCGTCAACGACGCCCGGACGTCGCCGCACACGGCGAAGTTCCTCTCACCGCTCGGACTGTTCGGTGGATTCATCGACGCGAGCGGTGGCGGCGGCTGGGGACCGATCACCACCAGCACGCTGCTCTCGCGCGGCAAGACCGCGCCGCGCACCGTCATCGGCTCGGTCAGCGCGTCGGAGTTCCTGGTGTCCGCCGCGGCCAGCATCGGATTCATCTTCGGGCTCGGCAGCGACTTCTTCGACAACATCCCGATCATTGCGGGTCTGGCGCTCGGCGGAATCATCGCCGCACCGGTCGCCGCGTGGCTCGTCAGCCGGGTGCCTGCGACCCTGCTGGGCACCGGTGTCGGCGGCATCATCATCATCACCAACGCGCAGAAGCTGTTCAAGACGTTCGACGTGACGGGGGCCGTCGCCGTCCTCGGCTACGCCGCTCTCGTGGCGGTGTGGGCCGGACTGCTGGTCGTCGCCTGGCGCCGTTCGCGTCTCAGCGCCGCAGAGGCCGCGGGCGATCTGCACCGGATCGACGCCGAGATCAACACTCCCAGCGAGCCGGAAGCGCAGCCCCTGGAGCCGTCGACCGGCGAGAAGGCCTGACCTCACCTCACCCTCCGCCCGATCGAGAAGCCGCCGGACATCTGCCACACCGCATCCCTACCAGCGGGTAACATTGGTCGCGGTTCATGGCACCCGTCCGGTGCTCCGATAGCGGAAGGTGAGTCATTTCATGACTGAGCGTGTTGAGGTCGGCGGTCTGCAGGTCGCGAAGGTGCTCTACGACTTCG
>NZ_WXYH01000153.1:0-3572 GCF_009872365.1 Rhodococcus sp. T7 | reverse complement strand
TCGGTCCGCCGTTCGCCTCAGCTGGCGGAACTGGTCGGGGTGGTCAGTCGCAATCACATCACCCGACCGAGGAGAGTCGTCTCGTTGTGGCGGACCGTGTCGGTGGTCGCCGAGTCCTGTACCACGGCGCACGCGTCGAGCACGGCGGCGGTCGGGATGGGCGGCGGCGCGATCGACTGGCTCACCAACCTGGAGTTGCCGGCCCGGCTGGTCGATCAGGAGTTCCGGGTGATCACCCTCGGCGGGTGGCCGAGCTAGATCCGGCCTACTCCTGCAGTCGGACCGCGTACCGGGCGTCGCGCAGGGCCTCGAGGAGATCCTGCCGGTGCCCGGGACCGCGGGTCTCGACGGTGAGGAACACCTCCACCTCGTCGAGTGCGAGCGCGCCGCCGGTGCGGGAGTGGACGACGTCGACGACGCTGGCGCCGTTGCCGCTGATCACGCCGAGGAGGCTGACCAGACCACCCGGTCGGTCCGGAATGGTCACGTGCACACCGAGATACCGGCCGGCCGCGCGGAGACCGTGATTGACGACGTGGGTGAGCAGCAACGGGTCGATGTTGCCGCCGGACAGCACCGCGCACACCTTGCCGGTGAGTCCCAGCTCTTCGGTGGAGCAGCTGATCAACGCGGCGACCGCCGCCGCGCCCGCGGGCTCCACGATGAGCTTCGCGCGCTCGAGGCACAGGAGAAGAGCCCGCGACAGGGCGTCCTCACTGACCGTGACGATGGCGTCGACCTGGGAGCCGACGTGGGCGAACGGCACGTCGCCGGGGCGGCCGACCGCGATACCGTCGGCCATCGTCGACATCGTCTCCAGCGGAATCGGACGACCCTCGGACAGCGACCGCGGCCAGGCCGCCGCCTGCTCGGCCTGGACGCCGACGATCCGCACGTCGGGCCGCATGGCCTTCACCGCGGCGGCGATGCCCGCGATCAATCCGCCCCCGCCGGTCGGGACGACAATCGTGCCGACGTCGGGTTCCTGCTCGAGGATCTCGAGTCCGACGGTCCCCTGCCCGGCGACGATGTCGACGTGGTCGAAGGGATGGATGAGGACGGCGCCGGTCTCGTCCGCGAACGCCTTCGCCGCGACGAGCGCGTCGTCCACCGTGTCGCCGGTGAGATGGACGGTCGCCCCGTACGCCTTGGTGGCGACGAGTTTCGGCAGGGGTGCACCGGTGGGCATGAAGACGGTGGACGGGATGCCCAGTTCGGTGGCCGCCCAGGCCACGCCCTGCGCATGATTGCCGGCACTGGCCGCCACGACCCCGCCGGCCCGTTCCGCGGCCGAGAGATTCGCGATCCGGTTGTATGCACCACGAGGTTTGAATGATCCTGTGCGCTGCAAATTTTCACACTTCAACGACACGACGTGCCCGCATCGTTCCGACAGCGCCCGAGACGCGATCACCGGCGTCCGGCGCATGACGGGGTCCAGCAGCTTACGAGCTGCTCTGATCTGATCCAGCGTGACAGGCTCCACGCGGGTCAGCATATGGCGCTCCGCGCCCCGTGCGCCTTTTTGGCTGCTGTAGCTACCAAAAAGGCGCACGGGCGGCGAAGCCGCCTACTTCAGCGCCTGCTCGATGTCGCCCACCAGATCGGCGGCGTCCTCGATGCCGACGGACAGGCGCACCAGGTCGTCCGGCACTTCGAGGAGCGAACCGGCGGTAGAGGCGTGGGTCATGGCGCCCGGATGCTCGATCAGCGATTCGACGCCGCCGAGCGACTCGGCCAGCGTGAAGATCTCGGTGCGTGAGCAGAAGTCCAGCGCGGCCTGCTTGCCGCCGGCGAGGCGGACCGAGATCATGCCGCCGAAGCGGCGCATCTGCTTCTCCGCGACCTTGTGGCCGGGGTGTGACTCGAGCCCGGGGTAGATCACCTGCGACACCGCGGAGTGCCCGCTGAGCAGTTCGACGACCTTCTCTGCGTTGTCGCTGTGCCGCTCCATGCGCAGCGACAGGGTCTTGATGCCGCGGAGGGTGAGGAACGCGTCGAACGGTCCGGGGACCGCGCCTGCACCGTTCTGCAGGAACGCGAACGCCGTGTCGAGTTCTTCGTCGTTGGTGACGAGTGCGCCACCGACGACGTCGGAGTGCCCGCCGATGTACTTGGTGGTCGAGTGCAGCGCGACGTCGGCGCCGAGTTGCAGCGGCTGCTGCAGGTACGGCGACGCGAACGTGTTGTCGACGACGATCTTCGCGCCGGCTTCGTGCGCGATGTCGGACAGCGCCTCGATGTCACCGATGTTGAGGAGCGGGTTGGTGGGCGTCTCGACCCACACGAGCTTGGTGTTGGGCCGGATGGCCGCCCGGACCGCGTCCACATCTGACACCGCGGCGGGCGTGTACTCGATGCCCCACTGCGTGAAGACCTTGTCGATCAGACGGAACGTTCCGCCGTAGGCGTCGTTCGGGATGACGAGGTGGTCGCCGGGGCGGAGCGCGGCGCGGAGCAGGCAGTCGGTGGCGGCCATGCCCGAGCCGAAGGCGCGACCGTACGTGCCCGACTCGAGGGCGGCGAGGTTGGCCTCGAGCGGTCGTCGGGTGGGGTTGCCGGTGCGGGCGTATTCGAATCCGTTCCGCATGCCGCCGACGCCGTCCTGTGCGAACGTCGAACTCGCGTAGATGGGGACGTTGACGGCGCCCGTCTGCGGGTCCGGGTCGAATCCTGCGTGCACGGCCTTGGTGGAGAACCCCTGCCAGCTGATGTTGTCCGCTTTGCTGCGCTGCTCACTCATGACCCCCAGCCTAGTGGGGACCTAATCCTCCAGATACTCCGCGATGGCGAAGGCGACGTCGAGCTTGGTCGCGTCGCTGACGGAGGGATCGAGCGCGTTGACGATGATGCTGTGCTCGGGTGTGAGCAGGGCCATGGCCACGACGTCGAGGACCACCCCGCCGAACTCGGCGGACCGGGGGTCTGCGACGACGTTCGTCCCGTTCCGCATTTCGGCGATGACGGCAGGATCGGTGACCTGCGGCCTGACCGACGCGGTGAGGGTGCTCATCACGTTGGTCGGCCCCTTGGACCACGAGCAGGTCGGGTCGGTCGTTCCGGGGAGGACGGCCTCGGTGAGATGCGGCCGGTCCGAGACGAGCCGTCCGAGTGCTTTCGTCAGCGCGGTGCAGTCGGCCGACACCTCCGACGGTGATGTGCCCGAGGACACCGACCCGACGTCCGCCGATCCCGGCTGCGCGACAGCGGCACCCTCGATGCTGGTCCCGCATCCGGCGGCGGCGAACCCGAGCAGGACGACCGGGACCACCAGGACACGACGCAGACGAGCACTCACTATCAACTACCCGGTCCTGAAGGGCGCGGGTTTGCTGCTCACGTTCCAACTGGCTGCTAGAGGGGTGGCTGCTATAGGCACGGTTGATTGGGCGGCCCGGTAATTGTCGTGTCCGAGTGCGGCAATGTTGGCGGCGGCGTTATGGTCGGCGTGGCCGGCCCATCCGCAGCCGCGGCACCGGAAGAGTGCTTGACTGCGCCTGTTCGCGGTGTCGCAGTGCCCGCAGAGGTGGCACGTCTTACTGGTATTGCGCGGGTTGATCACCTGCACCGGC
>NZ_WXYH01000152.1:0-3703 GCF_009872365.1 Rhodococcus sp. T7 | reverse complement strand
AACATCGACGTCCCGACCATCGATGTGATCTCCACCGAGATCAACTTCATCGGAAATCTCGTCGGCTCCTACAACGACCTGCAGGAACTCATGACCCTTGCCGCCCAGGGCAAGGTCACGTTGCACACCACCCGGTACCGGCTCGAGGACTTCCAGCAAGCACTCGACGATCTCGATGCCGGCCGGGTACGCGGCCGGGCGATTCTCGTCCCCTAGCCGCATCCCTCCGCGAAAGAAAGTACGAAAGGAACATCAGCCATGGCAAAAGAGCTGCGGTACAACACGGACGCCCGAGCACGACTCGAGCAAGGCGTCAACGCCCTCGCCGACGCTGTCAAGGTGACCCTCGGCCCCAAGGGACGCAACGCGGTGCTCGAAAAGCTCACCGGACCGCCGACGATCACCAACGACGGCGTCACCATCGCCCGCGAGATCCAGCTCCGCGAACCCTTCGCCAACATGGGCGCCCAGCTGGTCAAGGAAGTGGCGATGAAGACCAACGGTGTGGTCGGCGACGGCACCACCACCGCAACCGTGCTCGCCCAGGCCATGGTCCGCGAAGGGTTGCGGTCCGTCGACGCCGGCGCCAACCCCATGCGGGTACGGCGCGGTATCGAACGGGCCGTGTCCGTGGTCGTCGACTCCCTCCGCGAGCAGGCCTCCCAGATCGGGGGACAGAGCGATCTGCAGCGGATCGCGACCCTCGCCGCCAGCGACGACGAAGTGATCGGACACGCCATCTCGAAGGCCGTCGACTACGTCGGCAAGTCCGGAGTCGTCACCACCGAGGAGAGCGACACCCTCGGGCTGTCGGTCGACATCGTCGACGGCATCGAGTTCGACCACGGCTACATCTCCGGCTACATGGTCACCGACCCGGAGCGGATGGAAGCGGTGCACACCAATCCGCTGATCCTGCTGACCAACAAGAAGATCACCCAAGTCCAGGACATCATGCCGAGCATCGAGGTGGCCAAGCGAGCCGACCGGCCCCTGGTGGTGCTGGCCGAGGAAGTCGACGGGCCGGCCCTGCAACTGCTCGTCGGCGGCAACATGCACAAGACGATGCAGTCGGTCGTCGTCCGGGCCCCCGGTTTCGGGCACCGCCGCGTCGCCGAGCTCGAAGACCTCGCCGTGGCACTCGGTGGGCACGTGATCGCCAAGGACACCGGCATCGAACTGTCCGAAGTCGGTGTCGAGCACCTCGGGTCGTGTGACCGCATCACCGTGACCGAGAACGAGACCACGATCGTCGGCGGCCACGGGGACCAGCGCCTGCTCGACGCCCGCATCGCCCAGCTCGAGTCCCAGCTCGAGCGCGCCAAGATCGAGGCCGACCAGGAAAGCCTCGAACTGCGCATCGCCCGGCTCACCGGACGAGTTGCCGTCATCCGCGTCGGCGGCGCGACCAGCGTCGAACTCAAGGAGCGGATGCTGCGCGTCGACGACGCCCTGGCCGCCACCCGCGCCGCAGTGGAGGCGGGCATTGTCTCCGGCGGTGGCACCGCGCTGGCGCAATCACACCGGGCACTGGCCGATCTCGACCTGGCCGGAGACGAAGCGATCGGGTGCGACGTCGTCCGCCGAGCCCTCCCCGAACCGCTCCGCTGGATCGCGATCAACGCCGGATTCGACGGCGACGAGGTCGTCGAAGTGGTCGCCGGTCTGCCGCTCGGCCACGGGTTCAACGCCCTCACCGGTGAATACGGAGACATGTTCGACGACGGGGTGATCGATCCGTTCAAGGTCACCCGCGCCGCACTCGAAAGCGCGGCCTCCATCGCGGCACTGCTGATCACCACCGAAACCGCCGTCGTGGAAGAAGTGATCGGCAATCCCGGTGCCATCATGGCACCCGGCTTCGGCGATCTCGCCGAAGGCATGGTCCGCCCGTCCAACATCTACTGACACCCAGGGACGGTAGGCACTGGCGGTCGGGTGGGTAACCACCCGACCGCCGGTATTGCGGTGTGCGGTCCTCGCGCGCCGCGGTCGCACGTTTCCCCTCCCCAGGTTCCCTCGTTCGTTCCGGATGTCACTCCGGCAGCGGGAACCTTTCCGACACAGCGAAAGTGGAGTTTTCGATGATTTTCATCGTGGTGAAGTTCAAGGTCCTCGACGAACATCAGAACGACTGGTTGCTCATCACCAAGGAATTCACCGATACCACCCGGTCCGAGCCGGGAAATCTCTGGTTCGAATGGCACCGGAGCACACAGGATCCCGGCGAGTACGTGCTGATCGAGGCCTTCCGCGATGGACAGGCCGGCTCCGACCACGTCAACGCCGACCACTTCCGCAAAGGGTTGGACGCGATGCGTCCCGCATTGAGCGAAACACCGCACATCATCCACACGGAGATTCCCGGTGTCGACTGGTCACGCATGGGAGAGCTGGAAATCACCCCGTAGATCACCCCGTACCAGCGGCACATGCCGGGGCGAACCAATCGAACGCCGGCCCGCCGCCGCGGACACACGATCCTTCTCGGCAGGACATGTGCTCACGGTGCTGCGCACCCGCCACGGCGCCTGCCCGCGCGGGACGGTCCCAGCGGCATGGCTGCGATGCAGGAACCAGTGTGGAAAGGACAAGACGTGACTGTCTTGATGACCGGTCCCGTCGCGGACCTGACGGCAATGCTGGGCGAGGCAGTCGTCATAACCGACACCGACACGATGATCGCCTACACCCGCGATCAGTCGCTGCTCTCGCCATCCGGAAAACCGATCGCAGTGGTTCGTGCCCGGACGATCGACGACGTCGTCACGACGCTGCAAACTGCTTCCCGGTATAAGGTTCCGGTTGTCACGAGAGGTGCGGGGACCGGTCTGGCCGGCGGCGCCAATGCTCTCGAAGGCTGCATTGTCTTGAGTACCGAGAAGATGAACCACATTCTCGAGATCGACGAACAGTCCCGTACCGCGACGGTCGAACCCGGTGTCATCAACGGTGACCTCGCTACTGCAGCAGCAGAGCGCGGCCTCTGGTATGTGCCCGACCCCGGAAGTCGCGCCGTCTCCACGATCGGCGGGAACCTCGCGACCAACGCCGGCGGGCCCTGCTGCGCCAAGTACGGCGTCACCGGCGATCACGTCGCCCGGATCAAAGCGGTGCTCGCGGACGGCCGGATCATCCACACCGGCGCCGCCACCCGCAAGAACGTCGCCGGCCTGAACCTCACGCAACTGCTGGTCGGGTCCGAGGGCACCCTCGCCGTCATCGTCGAGGCGACCGTGAGGTTGCGCAGGAAACCGGCGAACGCATCCACCGTGGTGGCCGCGTTCGCCGACCCCGTCCAGGCCGTCGACGCGGTGATGGCGATCCAGAACGTGGCCGACCCCAGCCTGGTCGAACTCATGGACCACAACACGATCACCGCCGTCAACGACATGACCCAGATGGGTCTCGACGAGAGCGCCGGCGCGCTGCTACTCATCCAGTGCGATGGCGACGCCGCGGAGGCGGAAGCCGATCGCATCGCCGAAGCCTGCCGCACCTGCGCGGCGACCGAACTCTATGTGACCACCGACCCGGTCGAAAGTGACGGGCTCATGCAGGCTCGTCGTGTCGCGCTGACCGCTCTCGAACGCTGCGGCAGCACCCTGCTCGACGACCTGGCCGTACCGGTGCCCCGGCTACCGCACATGCTCGACGCCATCAGCCGTATCGCCGACCGCCACCACCTTTTCGTCGGCACCTT
>NZ_WXYH01000151.1:0-3802 GCF_009872365.1 Rhodococcus sp. T7 | reverse complement strand
GGCGCCGACAACACCAGGCCCGCACTTCCCACTACCGACGTCGCGGACACCTCCCATAAGTGCCGTTGCAGTACTAGCGTCGAATTCAGGCAGACCCCGATGGGAAAGTCCCGATCCGCGGAAGTTTCGGCGGCCGGTTGTCTCCATCAGGACAGTCACGTCCTGGCCGATCAGCCTGTCCCGGGTATGGCGACGGCCCTGATCACGGGCGGGCAGCCGACGATCCACCGGCGCCGATCCGGGCTTGGCTCGATCGGCACCTGTGGACAATACGCCCAGGCCTGTTGTGTCCCAATCACTCCTGAAGTCTGACATCAGGGGCGTCCTGTTCGCCCGCATCTGCCTGGCCGCATCGTGATGTCGGCTGCAGAAATGCCAGGGAATTGAGACATAGGGAGGCGGCCATGCCGTGAGACCAACGACAAATCCTCAGGTCACAGCCGTCCCAAAATGCCATCAGTAGCGAGACCCTACAAGCTTGTAGTGTCTCGAGAACTGTGGCCAGATCTCACGCAAGATGGCCACTCGGTGGCCAGTTGGCCGATTGGTTGAGATTGTCGCGGCGTCGCCCGCGTGGTGTGGAGTCGTGGATCAACAGTGCGACCGCTGGCCGCTCCTTCTGCGAAAGCGGCGCGGACCGGATCGCAGCGTCCCGGCGGTGAGTACGCGTGCACTGATCCGACAGTGGTCGCGCTCGTTCCGAAAGCGGATCGATGAGAGAGAACTCGGGGTGAGATCTTCCACCCCGAGGGGGGAGGTGCCATTTCGCTGTCTACCGGAGACTGGGATCAGCCTCGCATCTCCGGTGCGGGATCGGAGCGGGATTCGAACTCGCGTTACATCTTCTGGGAGCCCGACATGTTCATCAAGCAGATTGCAGGATTCATCGGTGGCGGCGCACTGGTCGCCGCATCAGTCGCCGCGCTGATTGCAGCGCCGGCGAACGCAGTGCCGGGCGTCAATCCGCCGGCGCCGCGGTTCGTGAGCCTCTCCTATTCCCTCGAGTCGACCTTCGCGGGGTCCTCGAACGTGGTGGACACGTACGCCGAGTCCGTGAGCCAGGCGTACTACCACTGCGACAACCTCAGTGGCGCTAACGATTGCCAGGTCGTGATCACGAGTGATTGGGGCTGCGTTACGTTGGTGCGCGGTTGGACCAAGGAGTCGTACTTGGGCAGTCCGCAGGGGAAGCCCATATTCGGCGTGGGAAATGGGCCGACCAGGGAAGAGGCTGAACAGGTGGCCACGATCGATGTCGAGGCTCGACTCGACGCCACCCCGTACGCCGTTGGCCACGGAGTCACCAAGTGCGTCTACTGAAGTTGCGGACGAATCCCGGACTCACACGATCGGCCCAACGTCCGGTCCGATCGATCACCCCGAACGTCGACCTCGCCCCGTCCGCAAGCGGAACGCAGACCGGCACGTCCCGAAAGCCGGGCGTAGACCGGAACTCACTGAGCTGCGCGGGTCCCGATAGCCCCGTCCGGTGATGATTTTGCTTTCGGGGCGGCGGATTCTCACTGTCGTTGCAACACAAGTCTATTGAAATCTGGGTCGTCCCAGCTCACGGATTACGTTACCGCAGTCGGCATCGCGAGTTCCAGCGCAGTGCGGCGCCGGTGAGCGGTGGCCCGTCGCTCGGCGTTGAACACCGTGGCGGGAGTTGCGTACTCCAGGTTCTTCCGTGGGCGAGTGTTGAGCTCACGCGTTACCGACCGCACATGAGCGTGACTGTGCACCGACAAATCGGTGCCCTTCGGGAAATACTGTCGAGCGAGCCCGTTGAAATTCTCGTTCGCACCCCGCTGCCACGGACTGGAACGTTCGGCGAAGTAGATCTTCAGATCAAGGGCCGCGGAGATCTCTCGGTGCAGACAAATCTCCGTTCCCTGATCCCACGTCAACGTTCTGCGCATTCGTTTCGGCAGGCCAGAAAATGCTTTGATGACAGCATTTTTCACCGATTCGGCGGTGTGATCGACGGGGAGATTGACGATGATTCCGTATTGCGTCGTCCGTTCCCGCAGGGTCATCATCGCCGATCGGCAGCGCAACCCCAGGATGTAGGGGTCGGACCGGGGCGCGGTGCCGGGATTGCTCCCGGCCCGTTTCCCCGGCCCGCCCTCCGCACCGGACGTGCGACTCTCATCGCATCCGGCGCTCCACGGACTGCCACTGCTAAGCAGGGACCAAGGTCTCTGCTCTGCTGGTCCACGGTGTGGGGATGTTGCTCGCCCGCCACCGGTACCGAGTAATCGGGACGGTGGTGGTGTCGAACATGATGATCCCGTTCTCTTGCGGACGATTGCCGGGCCTGCCGGTCAGGAACCGTCGGTAGAGATCCGCCCACGTGATCCGTTTGTGCCGTTTGAGCAGCCATTGGGTGACCCGATGCCAGGCGAAGGCATCGAGGTAACCGAACGTCGCTTTCGACACACCGTGACGGAAATACGCACACCATCCTCGGAGCACCGGATTGAGGCGTCCGAGCAGATCAGCAAGGCCATGATGACGTGCCCTCTTCGTCAGCGCCCGCACCTTCGCCATGATCGAAAGCAACGCTTTCTTCGACGGATAGGTGTAGACGCTCATCTTGTTCGTGCCTTTCCTGCGGCGCCGCTGGATGCGGAACCCGAGAAAGTCGAACCCCTCGTCCAGGTGACATACCCGGGACTTTTCGGCGGACAACCGCAGCCCCAGCGGGGCTATCACGTCCGCGACCTCGTCCCAGAGTGCGTCCGCATGCGCCTTGGTTCCGACCACCATGATGACGAAATCGTCCGCGTAGCGCACGATTCGGTAGGTGGCCCCGCCGCGTTTGCGGTGCACCTCGCGCCGATAGGCACTCCCGTGGGAATCCCATTTCGCACAGAAATGTGCATCCAACACCGACAGAGCGATGTTGGCGAGCAACGGTGAGAGTATGCCGCCTTATGAACAGTGCTGGGTTATGCGCAGCGCTGGCGTGCAAGGCCTGGTGACGGCGATGTCAGAGGTCGATCGCTGCGCATAATCCGCGGATCCTCTGATCAGGCGGCCCGGTACGGTGCCGGGCCTCCATGATCGGAGGTCAGTTGTTATGGCGACTTTGTCTGCGTTGGTGTCGGGCCTGGAGGCGGAGCTACAGCGTTTGGGCTACAAGGATTCGACGCTCGTTTGGTACCGGGGCTGTTGGCGGCGGATGCAGAAGCACTTCGCTGCGCGTGGTGTCGAGGAGTTCTCCCTGGATGCGGCGATGGCGTGGGTCGACGACGCGTGTGGTTTCTTCGACAAGGAGCAGGCCGGCACCCTGAAGCGAACCGATGTGTATTTGTTCAGAGTTGCTCAGATGCTGGAGGATTACGCGGTCCACGGGGCGGTGCTGCGCCGCTATAACCGGTCGGTGAGCAAGCTGGACGTGGCCGGCGCCCAGACGGTCGCCCGGTTCCAGGCGCACCTGCGCTCGGCTGGGCGCTCGGCCTCGACTGTGCGGACCTACGGGACGTTGGCCGGGGAGTTCGTCGCGTTCACCGACACCCGCGGAGGGCTGGGCTGCTGCGACGCCGCCATGATCGGGGCGTTCGTCGCCACGCTGGCCGGATACCAGTTCAAGACTGTCGAGCAGAAACTGTGCGCGGTGCGGTCGTTGCTGCGGTTTGCCTCCGCCGCCGGCCTGGTCGACGGGGCGTGCTTGGAGGCGGTGCCGGCGGCACGCTCGGCCAGGCAGGCCAGGATCCCGTCGGTTGAGGCTGCACCCTTTGAGTGGACACCCCGGACAATGGTTCTAGGAGAGCCAGGAGGGATGTCGAGGTGGGACGCC
>NZ_WXYH01000150.1:0-3900 GCF_009872365.1 Rhodococcus sp. T7 | reverse complement strand
ACCGGTAGCGCTGAACCCTGGGCGGCCGCGCTGCACCCGACGACATCTCGGTCAAGCCCCAGCGCGACCCAGCCCAAAAACTCATTTCGACACGATCACGGAAGTCCCAGCTTCAGAGCGACCCCTGCGCCACCCGACCCTGCCGGTGGTGCGGTCTACCGCGTTGACGCCGTCGCCGGATCGTCCCGTCGCCGCCCCTCGCGGCCAGCACCGTCTCGAGCTCGCGTACCCGCAGGCCCGACAACTCGTCGAACGAGTGTGCCCAGCACCCCACCCGAGCGGAGTGCGTCCACGGTGTCCGGTTCGTCGTCGACGAATGCCGACAACCACTACCCCACGGCCCGACAGTGACCGACCTTGACCGCGACGGCAGGCCGGACATCATTGCGGGAGCGGCACAACAACGCACGACCGGACGGAAATCCGTTGTCCCCGAGCCATATCCGAGCCTGCTCCGCACAGGAGACGGGCCGGGTCGTGGAATACACCACCACCAGACCCAGACCGCCCGCCGCCTCCACCAGATCTCGGCCCGATTCCACGACCGCCGCCTGCCCGACCTGGTCGAAGAACCGCTGCCACGCCTGCCGGCGGCCCCCTTCCGACTCGCCCGTCAGCAGGTGGGTGAAGGCCGACAGGTCCGCCAGACCGCCGTTGATGTCGAACACCACCCGCTCGCTGCCGCTCACCTCCCCGACCCCAGCCACGTCGCCGGCCGAGACCCGGCGCCACGCCCACCGGCACGACTCCGGCACACCCCCCACCCGTGGTCACCAGTGAGCCCCCAGAGAGCACGACAACCATGTTCCACGCACCACATGCTCGCCAACCCCCTGTTCCGAGGACCGCACAGCCGACAAGGACGGATGGTCGAATCCGACGACCGCAACACCCCACCCAGAAAGTGACGTGTCCTGCGTCACAAAATCCGAATCGTCGGGTCGAACTTCCTACACTCGTCCTCGCACCGGCCCTCCCCCGCATTCGAGCCGGTGCCGCGACCCCGCCAACCGACCCCCAGTGGCTGGCGGGGTTCGCTCACCCCGATCCGACCCGCAACGTCGCCGGTTGTGAAGTCCTCGTCGGCCGATCACCAGGAACTTTGGCAACCGTGTCGATGAGGGTGACGAGATACGCGGCTACGTGTACGCGATCGGGTTCGATGACGGGTGGTTCACGCTTGGGTTGCTCCCCTCGGCTCATGGAACAGCTGATCCGGAATGCGAAGAACCGCCACCGCTTCCATGGCGGTGTGCGGTCACCCGTATGTGGGTATCGATCCCTCACCTGCGCCCGGAGCGATCGGAACAACGACTGTTCAGCCGACCTCCTGCGCGGCTTCGGCGAACAGCGTTCCCTGCGCGGTCAACACCGAGCCCTGCGAGGAGCTGTCCGGATCCAGTGGGAGGACGATCTCGTCTTCCGCCCGAAGGTCACCGCAGTTCGCGTTCTCGAAGGACAGGACATGGCCGTATCGCCGACCTCTTCCTCACGACGCGGTCCGCTCCGAATCAGCTGCGGACCGATCACGACACCGACGCGCAGATATCTGCCGCCGGCATGGGCTGGATCAGGGTCCGAGCGCCGCGTTGTGCGGGGTGAGAATCGCACCCAACAGGTAGTGACCGTCGGCGGAGTCGAGGGCGACCACCCCTCCGACGGCGGTGACCGCGGGGGGAGAGTGTGTGGCCGGGTCCTCGGCCAGCATCCAGGAGAGGGTGTTCTCGTCGTGCCGCGGCCGGAACTGCACACCATCGGCCTCGGGGTTCGCGGCGAGGATCGCGGCAACCCACCGGCGGGTGTGCAGATACCCGGAGGGGTCGCACTTGGACAACCAGACGCCGGCGTTGATCCGCGAGGCCCCGGTCCCGGTCAGATCCACGACCGTCACCGTGCGGGTGGTCCGCAGTTCACCCAGGACCCGGCCGGCGATCTTCGCCCGCGGGATCAACCGCGGGGACTGATCGACCGGCAGATTGCGGCAGAGTGTCTCGGCGACCGCCGCTGCCGGACAGTCACCGAGATACAGGTATCCGTAGGAGCCGTCGAGACTGTCGAACCGGCCTCCGACCCGGGCCCTCGGCCGGGCCGTGGGGTTCAACTCCGCGGCGCCGCGGGTGGCGCTGTGGATGCGCCACAGTGAGGTATCGGCGGGGATCGTGGTGAGCAGGGCAGCAGGTAGCGGGGTGGGTGGATCCGGGTAGGACACGGTCGGTTCAGTCCTGCGTCAGGTCGTCGGCCATGTCCCGCAGATCCTGCTCATACCCGCCGTCGACGGCCAACGCGGCCGGGGATCGGGGGTCATCGGCGAAGTCGGTCGGGTTCAGCCACCAGGACGCCGCACCCCACGGGTCGTCCTTCGCGCCGAGGGCCCGGTTGATCTCGGCGACGATCGGGCGGACCTGCCGGCGTTCGGCGTCGAACTGAAAGGCGGGGTAGAGCTTGTGCCCCGATACCGGCAGCGCGATCACCGTGCCGGCCGCCGACAGGCGGCTGGCGGTATTGCGGCTGGTCGCCGACTTCCCCAGGACACGGCTGACGGCGGTGGAGTCGAGCATCTCGTGCTTCTCGACGATCGAGTTCAGCACCGACGCGACGATCCGCGTGCGGGCCACCGCCGCGGCAGCCGGGTTGGCAACCGCACGCTCCTGCTGACGCGCCAGCGCCGGGCTCATCGACAGCAACGCCGTCACATCGTCCCGGACCGGACGCAGGGCAGGGCGGCGGGAGAACTCCTCCACCAGCAACTCGACCAGGTCCGGATCCGACAAGGCATGGATCGAGTCGCGGGCCCGATCACGGTCGACGAGCATGTCCACCACCTCCACATGTGCCAACAGTGTACCGCGTACCATCCGTGTCAGGATAGAGGGTTTGAAGGATGCAGTACAGCGCCCTCACGCCGTTACTTAACCTCCCCATCAACCAGTCCGGCACCGTTCGCCCGATGACACCGTGCTGAAATGAATCGTCTCGCACGATCGACGTGGTCACCCGACGCGGTTCCAATGACGACAAAAGCAACACGGTTCGCGGTTGCCCACCTCGAGATGCCGCAGTCGGGTCACCAGCCCGGTCGCCATGGCTTCCAGGCAATGGCCCCGTCGATGATCACATTCCCCCCACCGACAATGACTGCGTCACAGCGGTTTCGAGCCGAAGATTCGATCCGATGCGCACCAGATCGGACAATTCGTTCGGGTGGAATCGGCTCAGCTGCCCCGGCTTTGCCCGAAGCTTCTCGGGCAGCAACTGCTCCAGCGAGCCGTCGATGGCGCCGCCGCGGGGAGGCGCGGAGTATTGAACTCGTCTGCATCCAGGTGTAGCCACGCCTACGGGTGCTCCCCCACCAGGTGCGCTTGGGCGACCGATTTGCCGGCGTCGGTGGGCGAACCGTCAGGATCGCGACCCGATCCCGGTCGACCTGAGTACGTGAGGTGCGTTGATCTTGGCGGAAGTACCGACGGTCATTGATCGTGGTGTGCGTGGCGTCGATTGTCCGCCGGCCACCCGGGGTGGGCAGCGAGGCGAGGAATGCACGCCGGTCAAATTCGTGGGTCGGCATAGATCATCTACGGGGCATGAGCGATCCCCTTTCGGGGCAGGCACTGGCCGGCCCTCCTGCGGTGTGTCCGGCGCAGATCACCTCGGGATGGTTCCGCATGCAGAGCTCTCGAGTTTCCTCCTCTGCGTGTCGCACCCGTGCACGCCAGAGACTGGGTTGCGATGATCATCTGATGCGTTTCTCGCCGTTGTTTCCCGTTCTCGTCGCCGCATCCTCGCCCTGACGGGTGCGGCAACGACCCGCCACCGGCGCCGACCCCGTCTTCCTCGCCTCCGATGAGTCGCGCTACGTGACCGGCCTGGCGATGACGGTCGACGGCGGGATCAGCATCTCCT
>NZ_WXYH01000149.1:0-4007 GCF_009872365.1 Rhodococcus sp. T7 | reverse complement strand
TCCTGACGCCCTCCGAAGGAGCCATTCGATCAGCGTAATTGCTTCTCAGGCGGGCAATCAGCTCTAGGCTGCCGTTCTCGGCCCACGTGGGCGTCGACCGGGTGAGACACCGAGAACGGCAAGGGGGCCACGCTCCTCGTCGGGTAGAGCATCGACCCTCCACTTCTTCACTGCCCGATAGAGCCACTGACCGACCTGTTCGCCGTCATCGTTGACGTAGTTCGCGGGAATGAGTGCGTTGCCGTGTTGCTCGCGGTAAGCGGCGATCTCGGCCAGCATTCGACGTCGCTTGCTGTCGGTTCGGGGGACGGCAGGTAGTGGGTATCGTCGTCGCTCCGCACGAATCCGATCGAATCGAGTTGGCGTATGCGCTCTGCCGGGAGAGTGCCGAGCATTCGAGCGACGCGTTGCCGGTATTGCCAGCGACCGAGCCGGAAACCGCATTCGGACACGTAGTTCTCGGGTATCGGTGCGTGGGGATGCTGTTGCCGGAACTCGGAGTACAGCTCCAGTGCCGAGACTGCGGACCGTCGAGTACGCATGATGATCAGTCCTTCTGTGAAATCCATATATTTGTCAAGTAGAAGGCGTCATCTTCAAGAATGTCAATCACATTGGCGGCGTGTCATGAAAGTCACCTGATTGGGTGAGCCGACTGCGGGGTGTCCTCAGCCATCCGCATGTCTCGCGCTGCTCGATCCCGTTCTCGTCCCGAGAGTCTGAGACCGGGCGCAGCGGGAATCTTTCACGACAGCATCAGTGCATCGGTGACTGACCGGACCCTGCACATTCGGGCTTCAGTTGCGCTGTGCCGAGATCCGAGGAACCGACAAACGCACGTGACGTCCTCGACCCAACTTGTGCTGCCAGAGTGGGACAGACGGGCGCCTCGGCCGATTCCGAGCTACCGGATTGAGATCCCGCCACGATCTTGACCGTGCTCTGCCCGGTTCTCGGAACCGGTGGTGTTCTGATCGAAGTCCTGGTGGCATGGGGTGGCGCGTGAACATTACTTCGAAGTAATGTTCCCCGGGTTATCGGCGATGAAGGAGTGGAACTGTGGCGCGCAAAATTGTTGTCGAACGTATCGACGACCTCGACGGAACTCCGATCGAGGACGGAAAAGGCGAGACCGTTCCGTTCTCTGTCGACGGCGTCGACTACGAGATCGACCTGAAAGAGAAGAACGCCAGGGAATTCCACAAAACGCTCGACTTCTACATCGAGCATGCGACACGGGTCGGGGGAAGGAAACGTCGATCGACCACGGCGGTGGATCCGTCGCAGGGGCGCAAGCGAGCGAAGGAAATTCGGGAATGGGCGACCGCCGAAGGCTATGAGCTGTCGGCGCGCGGACGAATCCCCGCGCAGATCGAGGAAGCGTACAACGCGGCTCACTGAACCACTGAGGAAGAGCCTCCGGCCAGCGCATTTCGGGCTTCCGGAGGCTGCCGGCTCAACTCAGGAGGCGGACGATGCCTCGATCAGTGCCTGACGCTGGTTGGCGCCGAGGCCGCCGATACGGCGGGTGTCAGCGATGGACAATTCCTCGAGGAGCTTCGCGGCCTTCACGGCGCCGACGCCGGGAAGCGCCTTGAGCAGTGCCGAGACCTTCGTCTTCTTCACGATCTCGTCCGTCTCGGCTTTGGTGAGTACCGCTTCGACGCTGAGATCTCCCGCCTTCACTGCGGAGAGGAGTTCGCTCCGCGCTTTGCGGGCTTCCGCTGCCTTCGCCAGTGCCTCGGCTCGTTGTTCCGGTGTCAAGACGGGCAGTGCCATGAGGGGCTCCTTGGTGCGTTGTTCGGCTAGATTGTTCGGCTTTCCCTCATCATCGTGCCAGGTAGGGCGGACATATTCGCGTACCGACCGTTTAGGGTCGATCTCCGGATGGCTGTTTTTACATCCCCAGGCTGTTGTCCTGCGGTGCTCGATCACGTGTCCCTCAGTGTGTCTCGCTAGCGCTGATCGTTGTCCCTCCACATCGGTTTCCTACCTGAGTCTGGGTGGTTGGTGCATGCCGACAACATGCCTATCTCATTTGAAAGATGGTGCAGCCAAGTCGAACGCAGCGATTGAGAGGTGTTCGGGAATCTGCCAGGGCGACCCGTCGCGAGGCCGCTGAACCGGAGTCAGAGGCCGGGTGAGCGCGAACATGGTGTGGCGTCATCGACGGACGTCATGCCCCGGGCAGATCGGCAGCCGAGTTGGTTGTGGCGGTGTCGACACGCCGATCTCGACCCGGCGCCATTCGGCGCACAGTTCGCCTACTGTTCCCACAGTCCCCGCATCCTCGATTGGCGGGTGCTGATCTTTTCGGTGAGATACGGCGCCCGGAAGCGCCGCGCGAAAGATCGGCCTCATCGAGCCGATGGCGAAACAGCGTTCAGTGGTGGCGAATGCGTCGGTACGGCATGATTCGCCATGTTCAGGCAGGCTGCGGCCGACCACCCAACGGGCAGTGGAGGTGAGTGATGGATCCGTTCGACTTCGTTGCTCATATTCCCTGCCCGCACTGCCGTGTAGGTATTGGTGAGCGATGCGTCACCAAGGATGGGTACGCGCGCAAGATTCCCTGCCTCCATCGTGTCAAGCTCGCGAAATGGCCTGATAAGGATGAACTTCCCGATGCCGATCCGGATGCGGAGCGAGATGACGGCGAGTAGGGAAGATTGTTGCACGCAGTAAGAGGTGCACCATCGACTCCCACTCGGAATCGGTGGGCGGCGAGGATCAAATGCGAACCCTTGCTGGTGCAGGGCGTGGTCGCCACGGCATCCCCGCCTCGGCAGGATCGTGCCCGCTGCTTCGCCCACCTTCTCGCTCTGGTGTGACACTTCGTGTTCGCGCGAACTGGCCACAAGGTCGTGCTGCTTCGGTACAGGTAGTTCCCTCTGAGGTCCCTCGATAGACACCGGAGATTCACCCCGTGCGGTGGAGGACCACCGTTCCACGCCTCGCCGACGATCGGTGATCGCGTCGCGGCGAGGCGCCGAAATCCCGAAGCAGCCGGAGCTGTCGCTTGCGGCCTGCCCTCGATCAGGGATCCCACGGTGTCCGGGACCCTCACCGGCCGCGTGCCGTGACGTACGGACATCGTCCGGCGGAGGGGGCGTCGGTAGATTTGAGCCGATGGTCGACATCATGAGTTCGCCACTCTGGGGTCACGCGGTGCGACCGCGGTGGCCGGGCGCCACTGGGGGAACATGGATGTCGAGGTTGAGTCCCTCGGCGCGAACCCGCAGCGGGAGGTCATGGGCGAGGCGACCGCCGTCATGCGCTATCGCGCAGGCGAGGTCGACCGTCACCGGTTGGGGCGGCGAAACCTTCCGCCAGGGTTTCGGATGATAGGTGGGCTGCCAGCGCGAGAACTCATCGAACGTACGTAGTTTCGATTGTTGACCATTGTGGTAGGTCAGCGCCAGGCAGAGGTCGACGCGCCCCGGATGAGGGCCCCTGCTGACTTCCTCGCCGTCCACGGGAAGATGGCTCGGTGAACGATTTCGGATTGCTGCCCGACGACTACCGCGACTTCCTCGACACCTGAAGGCGCAGGTGCGCCAGGCCCGAATCCGGGCATCGCGGGTGGTCAACACCGAGTTGCTCCTGCTGTACTGGGACATCGGCCGGGCCATCCTCGACCGACAGGCCGCCGAGGGGTAGGGGAGCAAGGTCATCGACCGCCTCGCAGCGGACCTACGGTCAGAGTTCCCCGAAATGCGAGAATTCTCCCGGAGCAACCGCCACTACATGCGGAAATTCCCCTCCGAGTGGCCGCGAAGCGCAGTTGTCCAACAAGCTGTTGGACAACTTCCGTGGGGCCACGTGCTGCTGCTGATCGACCGACGCGACGACCAAACATCCGCGACTGGTAGGCGGCCGCGGCATTCGAACGCGGCTGGTCCCAATATGCCTAAGAGCGTGTCTCATGTGGGAAGTTTCTTGAAGCAGGTGAGTGCGGCGGCGAGGTGGAGGAATCCGGTGAAGTGTTCGCCGTGGCGTTCGTAGCG
>NZ_WXYH01000015.1:0-25836 GCF_009872365.1 Rhodococcus sp. T7 | reverse complement strand
GTCGCGAGGTCTGCGGGCCGCGACCACATCGGCCAGTGCCCTGTCGGCAGATCGACGTAGTCGACCTTCGCGATCTGCGCGAGTTCGGCCGCCATCGGATGACCCGCCGCGGCCATCTGCTGGATGACCTCCGAAGGAAAACTGGTGCAGATCACCGTGGTCGGCACGTCCAGTCGCCTGCTGTCGGCGAGTTCGACCGTGTCCCTCGCCGGTCCGGCCGGCATCGGCACCGCCCGGTCGCGGAACGTCTCGAGCATGTCGTCGTCGAGTCCGTCGAGACTGCTGCCTTCGGCCTCGAGTTCGGACCAGGACGGCAACGGAATCTCGACGACCGCCGGATCGAGATCGTCGCGCAGCGCGGTGCCGCTCTGCAATGGTCCCGAGTCGACGTAGACGATGCGGGCCACTCGGTCGGGCACCCGATCGCTCGCCGCGTACGCCACCGGCCCCGCACCGCTGTGCGCGACGACCACCGCCCGTTCCGACGACGGTGTGTTCGCGACTACCTCCGCAATCGCGGCGACGTGGTCGTCCAGCCGGACGCCGCCGCGGTCGCTGCCGGTGGAGTCGAGTCCGGGCAACGTCACCGCAGTGACGTGATGTCCCTGGCGGGTCAGGCCGGATTCCACTGCCTCCCAGGCCCAAGCGCCGAGCCAGAATCCGGGGACCAGAATGATGTGGGTGCCTGTGCTGCCGCGTACTTCGCTTGTCCGAGTCATGAGACAAGAGTGAACCCGCAACGGTGACACCAGCGTGTCATCGTATTCGTCACAGTCGCATAACGGAACCGGCCCGATCAGAATCGGGACTTTGCCGCGGACGTTCGGCAGACTGCCCTCATGGACCGTCCAGCCCGCCTCCACGCCCTGACGGAAGAACTGCGCCGCGCGGGTGACCGGGGCCGGACCGCGGAGCAGTTGGCGGCGCAGTTCGAGGTGACGCCTCGCACGATCAAGCGGGACATCGCCGTACTGCAGTCCTCGGGCGCCGCGATCCGGGCGACCGCCGGACCGGGTGGGGGATACGGGATCATCGGGAACGGCATGCTGCCGCCGGTGAATTTCACTCCCGCTCAGGCGGTTTCGGTGGCGCTCGCCCTCACGGCCTTCCGTGATGCGCCGTTCGCGACGGACGGCCGGGCCGCGCTCGCCAAGCTGCTCGACGTGATGGACGCGGAGTCGAGGGAGCGGGTGGAGCACCTCGGTGCGAAGGTGTGGATCCGGCGAGACAACACCGGAGGCAGCGCGGAACCCAGCATCCGCCGCGTCGTCGAAGACGGATTGCGGCGCGAACTGATGGTGTCCCTGCGGTACGTCGACCGGGACGGCGACCGTACCGAGCGGGTCGTCGAACCGCACCTTCTGGCGCACACGCGTGGGTCGTGGTTCCTCGTCGCGTGGTGCCTGAGCCGGGCGGGTGTGCGCTGGTTCCGGTTGGATCGCGTCTCCGACGCCACCCTCACCGCCCGGTCGTTCGTCCCGCGCGATCCGGACCTCTTCGGCGAACCGCCCGCCGACGCGCGCACCGTGTTCGACCGGTGAGGGCGATCAGAGCGCGCGGGCGGCCGCCACCGATCGGTTCATCAGCGAGACGAGAACCGACTCGTCGACGTCGGCGAGCTTCTTGACGTAGAGGCAGCCCTTGCCGACCTTGTGCTTGCCGAGCGCCGCGAGTTCGGCCTCGTGCTCGGTGAAGTCGAGGGAGAGATACAGGGTGAGCGCCGCCGCGCGCGGCGAGAATCCGATCAGGGCGGTGTTGCCCGCGTGGCCGCTGGCGTACCGGTAGTGGCGGGAGCCGAATCCGACGATGCTGGTTCCCCACATCGCGGCGGGCTCACCCGTCGCGGCGGTGAGCAGTTCCACCAGTCGTGCGCTGTCGGCGCGCTTCACCGGGTCCGCGATCGTCGCGAGGAACTCGTCGACACCGGCCGACGTCTGCTCGGTCTTGTTGCGGCTCGCCATCTCAGTACCCTGCCGTCTCTCAGTGCACGGGGCCGGTGTACTTCTCACCCGGACCCTTGCCGGGCTCGTCCGGGTGCGACGACGCTTCGCGGAACGCGCGCTGCAGCGCCTGCAGGCCTTCGCGGATCGGCCCCGCGTGCGGTCCGAGGTACTCGATGGACGCGGTCACCAGGCCGGCGAGGGCGGTGATGACCCGCCGGGCCTCGTCGAGGTCGCGGTGGGGGCTGGAGTCGGGGTCGGCGTCGGACAGGCCGAGTTTCTCGGCTGCCGAACTCATGAGCATGACCGCGGCGCGGCTGATGACCTCGACCGAGGGAACGTCGGCCAGTTCCCGGACGTCGGTATTCTGGTCACCGCCGCTCACGGTGCCGTCGTTCGGGGTGTCATCGATGTTGTCAGTCATGCCCTAGAGGATTCCACCAGCGGCCGGTGACCTGGCGGCCAGGTGGCCGTGGGGCGCAACGTCCCGGTATCGATTAGCTCACGACGTGCGCAAATGTTACTCTTGGTGCAACGACCGCCTTCGGATTTGTCGGGGGCAGCAAGTGGAGTCCGACTCCCACCTCTGCGCGGCAGGTAAAACTGCAGCTCAGTGGTCCGGTCGCTCGGTCCGAGGTTACTCGGTTCGAGTTCCTCGAGTGTGAGGAGATGAGGGAGCGGCGTGAGCCGTGAGTTCGTCTGATCGGTCGACATCGGGCCCCGCATGGTGAGAGTCATTCACCGCAGCGGGGCTTTTTTGTTGGGAATCCGGGCGTACGGGCTGCTGGCGGTCTCGAGACAAGACCGTTCAACCTAGGAGGCCCCATCAGCACTGAGACCCGCATCAACGATCGCATCCGAGTTCCCGAGGTCCGCCTCGTCGGACCCGGAGGTGAACAGGTTGGCATCGTGCGTGTTGAAGATGCACTCCGCTTGGCCCTCGAGGCCGATCTCGACCTGGTCGAGGTGGCCCCCGACGCTCGCCCGCCGGTCTGCAAGATCATGGACTACGGCAAGTTCAAGTACGAGGCCGCGCAGAAGGCTCGTGAGTCGCGCAAGAACCAGCAGCTCACGGTCATCAAGGAGCAGAAGCTCCGCCCCAAGATCGACGATCACGACTACGAGACCAAGAAGCGCAACGTCGTGCGCTTCCTCGAGGCCGGATCCAAGGTCAAGGTCACGATCATGTTCCGCGGACGTGAGCAGTCGCGTCCGGAGCTCGGTTTCCGGCTGCTGCAGCGTCTCGGTGCAGACGTCGCGGATCTCGGGTTCGTGGAGACGTCCGCCAAGCAGGACGGTCGAAACATGACGATGGTGCTCGCTCCGCACAAGGGCGCGAAGACCCGTGTCAAGGCGCAGGAGAGCGCCGCCGCGCCGCCGGCGCAGCGGGCAACTCCCGCTCCGGCACAGGCTCCGGCGACACCTGCGGAGCAGGCGGGCGGTACTACGCCCGGCGAAGCGCCGACCAGCTAGTCCGACTACACCAGCACGACCCGGATCACGGTCCGGATACCAAAGAACTGAGGACTCCATGCCCAAGTCGAAGACCCACAGCGGCACCGCGAAGCGATTCAAGGTGTCCGGCAGCGGAAAGATCCTGCGCCAGAAGGCCGGTCGCCGCCACCTGCTCGAGCACAAGGCCACCAAGGTGACCCGTCGCCTCGATGGCGTGGCTGTCGTCAGCAAGGCTGACACTCCTCGCATCAAGCGCCTGCTCGACATCTGAGTCGACACCCCTTTTACTGACCACCCGGGGCAGCTCACCGCCCCAAGATTGACAGGATTTTTCAGTGGCACGCGTAAAGAGGGCGGTAAACGCCCAGAAGAAGCGTCGTTCGATTCTCGAAGCCTCCAGCGGCTACCGCGGACAGCGCTCGCGCCTGTACCGCAAGGCCAAGGAACAGCAGCTCCACTCGCTGACCTACGCCTACCGTGACCGCCGTGCGCGCAAGGGCGACTTCCGCAAGCTGTGGATCACGCGTATCAACGCCGCTGCACGGGCGAACGACATCACGTACAACCGCCTGATCCAGGGTCTGCGTCTGGCCGAGATCGAGGTCGACCGCAAGAACCTCGCCGAGCTGGCCGTGTCCGACGCCGCCGCATTCGCCGGCCTCGTGGCCCTCGCCAAGGCGGCTCTCCCGGCTGACGTGAACGCTCCGGCCGGAGAAGCAGCCTGAGTCTCGTACCCGGGCCGTTCGAGCCCCGGCCTTTCGAGCCTCGGAAACGACCCGTGGACCCGCTCACCGAGCGCACCCCACGGGTCGTTTCTGCTGTCAAGCTGCTGCGCACCGCGGAACGCCGCAAGGTCGGGCGCTTCCTGGTGGAGGGGGAGAACTCCGTCGGCGAGGCCCTCGCCACCCACCCGGTGCACGACCTGTTCTACACCGCGGACGCGGAGCAGCGGTACTCGACGCTGATCGACCGGGCGCACGCCACGGGTGTCCGCACGTCGCTGGTGACGGACCGGGCGGTCCGGGCGCTCAGCGACACGGTGACCCCGCCGGGTCTCGTCGCGGTGTGCGATCTCCTCGACGTTCCGCTGGCCGAGGCGGTGGGCCCCAAAACGCGTCTGCTCGCGGTTCCGGTCGCGGTCGCGGAGCCGGGCAACGCCGGCGCCGTCATCAGGGTCGCGGACGCGGTGGGTGCGGACGCGGCGATTCTCGCCGGCGACAGTGTCGACCCGCACAACGGAAAATGTGTCCGGGCGTCCGCGGGAAGTCTCTTCCACCTTCCGGTGGTGCGTGAACGGGACACGGCCGCGGTTCTCGACAGCATCAGCGCGGCGGGCATTCAGTTGCTCGCCACGGCGGCGGACGGCGAAGTCGATCTGGACGACGCCGACGAACTCCTGGCCCGCCCCACGGCGTGGTTGTTCGGCAACGAGGCCCACGGCCTCGACGCGGCCACCGCGGCGCGAGCGGACCATCGGGTGCGGATCCCGATCCACGGTCGAGCCGAGAGCCTCAACCTGGCGACGGCGGCGTCGATCTGCCTGTATTCGAGCGCGCGGGTTCAGACCCGCAAGCGAACCGACAGCTGAAACGGCGAAAATCGGATCGCATAGGATTTGACGGCGAGCTGTTTCGGTTTCGTCGTGAGTGTTGACTGAAAGAACTTAAGGAGTGGCACCGGTCGTGGCTAAAAAAGAGGGCGCTGCCTCCACGGGGGGCGAAGGCGGCGCGGTCGATGCGAGTGCGCTCACCGAGGACGCCCTGACTGCGGCGGCGGAGAGCGCCGAGAAGGCATTCTCGTCGGTGGCGGATCTCGACGACCTGGCGAAGGCCAAGGTCGAGCACATGGGCGACAAGTCGCCGATCGCCCTCGCCCGCCGCGGACTGGGAGCCCTTCCGGGCAAGGAGAAGGCCGACGCGGGCAAGCGCGTGAATGTCGCCCGCACCCGGATCAGTGCGGCGTTCGACGAGCGCCGCGCGGTGCTGCTCGCCGAGCGCGACGCCGCCGTTCTCGTGGCCGAGGCCATCGACGTGACGCTGCCGTCGCAGCGCCAGCCGGTGGGTGCCCGCCACCCGATCAGCATCATCTCCGAGCAGGTCGAGGACGTGTTCGTGGCCATGGGCTGGGAGGTCGCCGAGGGGCCGGAGGTGGAGACCGAGCACTTCAACTTCGATGCCCTGAACTTCCTGCCCGATCACCCCGCGCGGACGATGCAGGACACGTTCCACATCGCGCCGGAGGGTTCGCGACAGGTGCTCCGCACGCACACGTCGCCGGTGCAGGTGCGCACGATGCTCTCGCGCGAGGTGCCGATCTACGTGGTGTGCCCCGGACGAACGTTCCGCACCGACGAACTCGACGCGACACACACCCCCGTCTTCTCCCAGGTGGAGGGGCTCGCGGTCGACAAGGGCCTCACCATGGCACATCTGCGCGGCACACTCGACGCGTTCGCCCGCGCACTGTTCGGTCCCGACACCCGCACCCGGATGCGCCCGAACTACTTCCCGTTCACGGAACCGTCCGCCGAGGTGGACGTGTGGTTCCCGAACAAGAAGGGCGGCGCGGGCTGGGTCGAGTGGGGCGGCTGCGGCATGGTCAACCCGAATGTGCTGCGCGCCTCCGGAATCGACCCCGACGTGTACACCGGGTTCGCGTTCGGGATGGGCCTCGAGCGCACACTCCAGTTCCGGAACGGGATCCCGGACATGCGCGACATCGTCGAGGGCGACGTGCGTTTCACGCTGCCCTTCGGTGTCCAGGGCTGACCCCGCGTCACCCGGATCCCGCCCACCACAGTCACGACATTTTCACGAACGAGAGAGCTGAGCAGACGTGCGAGTAGCGCAATCCTGGCTGACCGAGATCCTGCAGCGTGCCACCCCGGACTGGGACGTCACCGCCGAGGAACTCGACGCAGGTTTCGTCCGGGTCGGGCTCGAGGTCGAGGAAGTCGACCGGCTCGAGCCCGTCGACGGCCCCCTCGTGGTCGGCAAGGTTCTCGAGATCACCGAGCTCACCGAATTCAAGAAGCCGATCCGCTTCTGCAAGGTGGATGTGGGGGCGGCCGAGCCGCAGGGCATCGTGTGCGGCGCCCGGAACTTCGCCGAAGGCGACCTCGTGGTGGTTGCCCTGCCCGGTGCGGTCCTTCCCGGTGGTTTCGCCATCGCCTCCCGCAAGACGTACGGGCAGGTCTCCGACGGGATGATCTGCTCGGTGGCCGAACTGGGCATAGGCAAGGACCACTCGGGCATCCTCGTCCTCGAGCCGGGCACCGCGCTTCCGGGCGCGGACGCGAACGAGTTGATGGGTCTGCACGACACGGTCATCGAACTCAACATCACCCCGGACCGCGGTTACTGCTTCTCCGTTCGCGGGCTCACCCGCGAACTGGCGTGCGGGTTCGACCTGGACTTCGCCGACCCCGCGGCAGTGCCGCCGTCTCCTGCGGACGGGGAAGCCTGGCCGATCCGCGTCGAACCCGAGTCGAAGGCGACGCGTTTCGCCGCCCGCCGGGTGACCGGTATCGATCCGAACGCGGTCAGCCCGTGGTGGCTGCAGCGCCGGTTGCTGCTGTCGGGTGTCCGCCCGATCTCGCCGGCCGTCGACGTCACCAACTACGTTCTGCTCGAACTGGGCCAGCCGCTGCACGCGTTCGACGCCGCGAAGATCAGCGGCGAACTCGTCGTGCGCCGCGCGGTGGCGGGGGAGAAGCTGACGACTCTCGACGAGACCGAACGCGTCCTCGACCCCGAGGACGTTGTGATCGCCGACGATTCGGGAGTCCTGTCGTTGGCAGGAATCATGGGTGGCGCGTCCACCGAGGTCGGCCCGGGAACCACCGACATCCTGCTCGAGGCGGCCACATGGGATCCGCTCGCGGTATTCAAGACCGCGCGCAGGCACAAGCTGACGAGCGAGGCGGGCAAGCGTTTCGAGCGCGTCGTCGATCCCGAGATCCCCGTCGCGGCACTGGACCGGGCGGCCGCGCTGCTCGTCGACATCGCCGGCGGGCGGGTCGAGTCGGCGCTCACCGACATCGGTGAGGTCACCCCGCACCAGCCCATCCACATGGACATCGACCTCCCAGACCGCGTCGCGGGCGTCGAGTACCCCACCGGCACCTCGGCGCGCCGCCTGACGCAGATCGGCTGCACCGTCGAGGTCGGTGTCAGCGACAGCGGTCACGGCCAGCTCGTCGCGGCCCCGCCGTCGTGGCGCCCCGACCTGGTGCAGCCCGCCGATCTGGTGGAGGAAGTGCTGCGCCTCGAGGGTCTCGAAAAGATTCCGTCGGTGCTGCCCGCGGCCCCCGCGGGTCGTGGGTTGACGCCGACGCAGCGCCGCAAGCGGGCCGTCGGCCGCGCCCTGGCGTTCTCGGGGTACGTCGAGATCCTTCCTCCCGTCTTCCTGCCCACCGCCGTCTTCGACACCTGGGGGCTGGATCCGGAAGATCCGCGCAGGAACACCGGCCGGGTGCTCAATCCGCTCGAATCGGATCGGCCCGAACTGGCCACCACGTTGCTGCCCGGACTGCTCGAGGTCCTCGCCCGCAACGTCTCCCGCGGCCAGCGCGACCTGTCGCTCTTCGGCATCGCGCAGGTCGTGCTGCCCGGCGCAGACACGAAGCCGGTCGCGGCGCTCCCGGTGGACCGGCGTCCGACCGACGAACAGATCACGGCGTTGCTGCAGTCGCTGCCGGATCAGCCCGTGCACGTGGCGGCGGTGCTCACCGGACAGCGTGAGCCGAGTGGTCCGTGGGGCGCGGGACGCGCGGCCGACGCCACCGACGCGTTCGCCGCAGCCCGGACGGTGGCCGCCGCGGCCGGTGTCGAGCTGGAGTTCCGCGCGACGCAGTACCTGCCGTGGCACCCGGGCCGCGGCGCGGAACTTCTCGTGGACGGCGTCGTCGTCGGGCACGCCGGCGAGTTGCATCCCGCAGTGCTCGAGCGCGCCGGGCTCCCCCCGCGGACGAGTGCCGTGGAGATCGATCTGAGCGCCCTGCCACTGGTGGAGAATCTGCCCGCGCCGAAGGTCTCACCCTTCCCCGCGGTCCTTCAGGACGTGGCGGTCGTCGTCGACACCACGGTTCCCGCCGCCGAGGTCCAGGCCGCCCTGCGGTCGGGGGGCGGCGAACTCCTCGAGGACATCCGGTTGTTCGACGTGTTCGAGGGTGAGCAGGTCGGGGAGGGCCGGAAGTCGCTGGCGTTCGCGCTGCGATTCCGGGGCGCCGACCGCACGCTGACCGAGGACGAGGCGAGCGCAGCCCGCGACGCTGCGGTCGCCGCGGCGTCCGCTGCGGTGGGTGCCGAACTGCGCAGCTGACCCGTAGCCTGGGTGGAGGGCCCGGGACGGTGAGGAGCAGTGCGATGACCGAGGTGCGCGACGTCGTGGCGGCGGCGAGTCAGTTGACCGACGCCGAATTCGTCGAGGTCGTGCGCGCGGTGGCCGCCGGACGTCCGGGTCTCGGCGCGCTGCTTGCGGCCGTGGACGTGGGTGCGGCGATTCCGGCGGAGGATCCGGTGACGGCGGAGGTCGTGCATCACGTCGGACCGGGTGTGCCGGAACCCGACTACACCCCGGGTGGCGTCCCGACGTTCGACCGCGTGCGCGAGCGGATCGAGGGACGGTTCGGGACTGCGATGGGCTCCTCCGAACTCGCGCACGACAGCCCGTCGGGGCAGTCGCTGGAGGACGCGTGGGAGAAGCGGGAGAAGGCGGGTAAGGCCAAACTCGACGAGATCCGGCGGTCGCTCGGCAAGCAGTGACCGCGGTTCCCGTCCCGCTGGGAGACCACGTTGTGTATTAGCTTGCATGATGATGCATAATCAATCGTATGACTGAGCACGCGGGAAAACCGATCAGGATTGCCGTCGCCGGCGCGAGCGGATACGCCGGTGGCGAAGTGCTGCGTCTGCTGCTGGGGCACCCGTCGTATGCGGACGGTTCGCTCGTCATCGGCGCGCTCACCGCCGGCGGCAACGCCGGCTCGACCCTCGGCTCGCACCATCCGCACCTGCTTCCCCTCGCCGACCGAGTGCTGGAAGACACCACCCTCGATACGCTCTCCGGTCACGACGTGGTGTTCCTCGGTCTGCCGCACGGCAATTCGGCGCAGTACGCGAAGGACCTGCCCGAGTCCACGGTCATCATCGACTGCGGCGCCGACTTCCGGCTGACGAACGCCGAGGACTGGGAGCGGTACTACAGGAGCCCGCACGCAGGCAGTTGGCCGTACGGACTTCCGGAACTCCCCGGTGCGCGCGAGAAGTTGGCGGGCGCCACCCGCATTGCCGTCCCCGGGTGCTTCCCGACGGTGTCGAGCCTGGCGATGGCTCCCGCGGTCGCGGCGGGCATCGTCGAACCGAGGGTCACGATCGTCGCGGTCACCGGCGCGTCCGGCGCGGGACGTGCCCCCAAGGCCGATCTGCTCGGCTCCGAGGTGATGGGTTCGGTCCGCGCGTACGGCGTCGGCGGCGTGCACCGCCACACCCCGGAGATCATCCAGAATCTCTCCGAACTCGCCGGTGAGCGCGTCACCGTGTCGTTCACCCCCGTGCTCGCGCCCATGCCACGCGGCATCCTCGCGACCTGCACCGCGGTCACCACGGCGACCGAGGACGAGGTGCGCGCGATCTACGAAAAGGCATACGCGGACGAGCCGTTCGTGCACGTGCTGCCCCGGGGCGTGCTGCCGCAGACCGGGGCGGTCATCGGATCGAACGCGGTCCAGATCGCGGTGACGGTCGACGCCGACGCCGGCCAGATCGTCGTGGTCGCGGTGATCGACAACCTTGCGAAGGGCACCGCCGGGGGAGCGGTGCAATCGATGAATCTTGCGCTTGGACTACCCGAGACCGCCGGTCTCTCGACAGTGGGAGTTGCCCCGTGAGCAGTGACAGCACGATCGATCCGCACCCGGCCCGGGAAGTCGCCGGCGGCACGCTCGTCCGCAGCCAGGGAGTGTCGGGGCCCGCGGGTTTCCGCGCGTCCGGGATCAAGGCGGGCATCAAGGCGAGCGGTAACGCCGACCTGGCCCTCGTGCTCAACGAGGGACCGGAACTCGCGGCGGCAGGCGTCTTCACGGCGAACAAGGTGAAGGCCGCCCCGGTGCTGTGGTCGCAGCAGGTACTCACCACTGGCAGGCTGCGCGCCGTCGTGCTCAATTCGGGTGGCGCCAACGCGTGCACGGGTGCGGGCGGATTCCAGGACGCGCACAAGACGGCCGAGGAAGTGGCGTCGGCGCTGAGTAACTGGGGCACCGAGACCGGTGCCGTCGAGGTCGCGGTGTGTTCGACCGGTCTGATCGGCGACCGCCTGCCCATGGACAAGGTCCTGACCGGCGTCACGGAGGCCGTCCACGAACTCGCGGGCGGAATCTCGGGCGGCACCGACGCCGCGTACGCGATCATGACCACCGACACGGTGCCGAAGCAGGCCGCCCTGCATCATGCGGGCAAGTGGAACGTGGGCGGGATGGCGAAGGGCGCCGGCATGCTGGCACCGGCGCTGGCGACGATGCTGTGCGTGGTGACGACCGACGCCGTCGCGACCGCCGCCCAACTCGACGCCGCGCTGCGGGCCGCCACCCGGGTGACGTTCGACCGGCTGGATGTCGACGGCGCCACCTCGACCAACGACACCGTGCTGCTGCTCGCGTCCGGCGCGAGCAACGTGACACCCACCCAGGACGAACTGAACGCGGCCGTGACGGCCGTCTGCGACGACCTGGCCGATCAGATGATGGCCGACGCGGAGGGCGTCACCAAACGGGTGCGAGTCACCGTCACCGGCGCGGTCAGCGAGCACGACGCGCTGATCGGGGCCCGGACGGTGGCACGTGACAGCCTCGTCAAGACGGCGCTGTTCGGCTCCGACCCCAACTGGGGCCGTGTCCTCGCCGCGATCGGCATCGCGCCGATCGAACTGGACCCCGACAAGATCTCGGTGTCGTTCAACGGCGCCCCCGTCTGCATCGACGGCGTCGGCGCCCCGGGTGCGCGGGACGTGGACCTGAGCGACATCGACATCGCCCTCGACATCGACCTCGGTCTCGGCGAGCACGCGGTGACCATCCGGACCACCGACCTCTCGCACGCCTATGTCGAAGAGAACTCGGCGTATTCGTCATGACAGCGGCCAGCGAAGCGCTCACCGGCATCACCGATCACCAGAAGGCACACGTCCTGGCGGAGGCGCTGCCGTGGCTGCAGCAGTTCCGCGACAAGGTCGTCGTCGTGAAGTACGGCGGCAATGCCATGGTCGACGACGCACTGAAGACGGCGTTCGCCGCCGACATGGCGTTCCTGCGGACGGTCGGAATTCAGCCGGTCGTCGTGCACGGCGGCGGCCCCCAGATCAACGCCATGCTCGGAAAGCTCGGCATGACAGGGGAATTCAAGGGCGGGTTCCGCGTCACCACCCCCGAGGTGATGGACGTCGTCCGGATGGTGCTGTTCGGGCAGGTCGGCCGCGAACTGGTCGGGCTGATCAACGCCCACGGCCCGTACGCCGTCGGGATCTCCGGCGAGGACGCACATCTGTTCACCGCCACCAAGCGCACCGTGATGGTCGAGGGCAGGCCCACGGACATCGGACTCGTCGGCGACGTCACGACCGTGAACCCGGAGGCCGTTCTCGACCTCATTCGCGCGGGCCGAATTCCCGTGGTGTCCACCATCGCCCCCGACTCGGACGGTGTGGTGCACAACATCAACGCGGACACCGCCGCCGCCGCGCTCGCCGAGGCCATCGGTGCCGAGAAGCTCGTGGTCCTCACGGATGTCGAAGGGCTGTACACGAACTGGCCGGACCGCGATTCGCTGGCCACCGAGATCGACGTGGACGCGCTCGCGCAACTGCTGCCGAGTCTGGACGCCGGCATGGTGCCCAAGATGGAAGCCTGCCTGCGCGCGGTCCGCGGCGGGGTACCCACCGCGCACGTCATCGACGGCCGCCTCGCGCATTCCGTTCTGCTCGAACTGTTCACCGGCGAGGGCATCGGCACGATGGTCACGCCCGCCCCGACTTCACCTACCGAGGGAGTTGCCTCATGACCGGAACCCCGGAACTCCAGCAGCGCTGGTCCGGCTCCCTGATGAACACGTACGGCGTCCCCCGGGTGGCACTCGCGCGCGGTCAGGGTGCGGTGCTCACCGACGCCGACGGCAAGGAGTACGTCGACTTCCTCGCCGGCATCGCCGTCAACATTCTCGGGCACGCACACCCGGCGATCATCGAGGCCGTCACGGCGCAGTTGTCGACCCTCGGGCACGTGTCGAACCTGTACGCCAGTGAACCGGCGATCGAACTGGCCGAGAAGTTGCTGTCCCATCTGGGTGCTCCCGGACGTGTCTTCTTCTGCAATTCCGGCGCCGAGGCCAACGAGGCGGCGTTCAAGCTCGCGCGGGCCACGGGACGGTCGAAGATCATCGCGGCGGAGAACTCGTTCCACGGCCGCACGATGGGCGCTCTCGCGCTCACCGGGCAGGCCGCCAAGCGGGCGCCGTTCGAGCCGATGCCCCCGGGTGTCGAGCACGTGCCGTACGGCGACCTCGACGCACTCGATCGCGCCGTCGACGCCGACACCGCAGCCGTGTTCCTGGAGCCGATGATGGGCGAGGGCGGAGTCGTCGTTCCGCCGGAGGGATACCTCGTGGGCGCACGGCAGATCACCGCCGATCGCGGCGCCCTGCTCGTACTCGACGAAGTGCAGACCGGTATCGGCCGCACCGGCTGGTTCTACGCCCACCAGGCGGTCGGGATCGTGCCTGACGTCATGACTCTCGCGAAGGGTCTCGGTGGCGGGATGCCGATCGGCGCGTGCATCGCCACCGGCGCGACCGCGGACCTGTTCGGGCCGGGCAAGCACGGCACGACGTTCGGCGGGAACCCCGCCTGTGCGGCGGCGGCGCTCGCCGTGCTGCGGACCATCGCCGAGGACGACCTCATCTCCCGCGCCGACACGCTCGGCAAGACGCTGTCGGCGGGCATCGAGGGTCTCGGCCACCCGCTGATCGACCACGTTCGCGGCGCCGGGTTGCTGCTCGGCATCGTCCTCACCCAGGACGTGGCCCCCGCGGTGGAGAACTCCGCCCGCGAGGCCGGATACCTGATCAACGCCGCGCAGCCGGGCGTCGTCCGGCTCGCTCCGCCTCTCGTCCTCACGGACGAACAGGCCGAAGGTTTCGTCGCGGCGCTGCCCGCGATCCTCGACGACGCGCAATCGGCCGCTCAGCCGGGAAAGCAGTGACGACCGTGGTGAAACACTTTCTCCGGGACGACGACCTCACCCCCGAACAGCAGGCAGAGGTCCTCGAGCTCGCCGCCAGGCTGAAGAAAGCCCCGTACGCCGAGCGTCCGCTCGAGGGCCCCCGCGGGGTCGGCGTGATCTTCGAGAAGAACTCCACGCGCACCCGGTTCTCGTTCGAGATGGGCATCGCACAACTCGGCGGTCACGCGATCGTCGTCGACGGGCGCAGCACCCAGCTCGGCCGCGAGGAAACGTTGCAGGACACCGGCCGCGTCCTCTCGCGGTACGTCGACGCCGTGGTGTGGCGCACGTTCGGGCAGAAGCGGCTCGAGGCGATGGCGTCCGGCGCCGACGTCCCGATCGTCAACGCCCTGTCCGACGAGTTCCACCCGTGCCAGGTGCTGGCCGACCTCCAGACCCTCGCGGAGCGGAAAGGCTCGCTGAAGGGCCTGAAACTCACCTACCTCGGCGACGGCGCCAACAACATGGCGCACTCGCTGATGCTGGGCGGTGTGACCGCAGGCGTCGACGTGACCATCGCCGGCCCCGAGGGATTCGCACCCCTGCCCTGGGTGGTCGATGCAGCCCGCGCGCGGGCTGCCGACACCGGCGCGACCATCACCCTCACCGAGGATCCGCAGGCGGCGGTCGTCGGCGCGGACGCACTCGTCACCGACACCTGGACGTCGATGGGCCAGGAGAACGACGGACTGGACCGGGTCGGACCGTTCCGCCCCTTCCAGATCAACGAGGCGCTGCTCGCGAAGGCGGCCGCCGATGCGGTGGTCCTGCACTGCCTGCCCGCCCACCGCGGCGAGGAGATCACCGACGCCGTCCTCGACGGACCGCAGAGCGTCGTCTGGGACGAGGCCGAGAACCGCCTGCACGCGCAGAAGGCACTGCTGGTGTGGCTGCTCGCGCAACGAACCGGACACCGTCCGTGAATGCGGCCACGGCACCGACCCGGGCGGGACGGCAGGCGCGCATCATCGCGATCCTGTCGAACAACCCGGTCCGCAGCCAGACCGAACTCGCGGCGCTGCTCGCGGCCGAAGGCATCGACGCCACCCAGGCGACGCTGTCGCGCGACCTCGAAGAACTCGGCGCCGTGAAACTCCGTGCCGCAGACGGCGGCGCCGGGGTGTACGTGGTGCCCGAGGACGGAAATCCCGTCCGCGGCGTGTCCGGCGGAACCGACCGGCTGTCGCGGTTGCTGGGGGAGCTACTGGTGTCGACCGATGCCAGTGGCAACATGGCGGTGCTGAGAACCCCCCCGGGGGCAGCGCACTATCTGGCGAGTGCACTCGATCGGGCATCATTACCTGACGTCGTGGGAACCATCGCGGGGGATGACACCGTTCTCGTGGTGGCACGCGAGCCGCTGAGCGGGGCGGAACTCGCGGCCAGGATCGAATCCCTCGCCTGACAACTGAATCATCTCTACAGATCTTCAACCTAAGGAGCACAAGGACCATGGCCGATCGCGTCGTACTCGCCTACTCGGGCGGGCTGGACACCTCAGTCGCCATCAGCTGGATCGGCAAGGAGACCGGCAAGGAAGTTGTTGCTGTCGCCATCGATCTCGGCCAGGGCGGCGAGGACATGGAGGTCGTGCGCCAGCGTGCACTCGACTGCGGTGCGGTCGAATCGGTCGTGGTGGATGCGCGCGACGAATTCGCCGACGAATACTGCCTGCCGACCATCCAGGCCAACGCCCTCTACATGGACCGCTACCCGCTCGTATCGGCCATCAGCCGCCCGCTGATCGTCAAGCACCTCGTCGAGGCCGCGCGTGCCTACGGCGGAACCACGGTCGCGCACGGCTGCACCGGCAAGGGCAACGACCAGGTCCGGTTCGAGGTGGGCTTCGGATCGCTCGCTCCCGACCTCGACGTCATCGCTCCGGTCCGCGACTACGCATGGACCCGGGAGAAGGCGATCGCGTTCGCCGAGGAGAACGAGATCCCGATCAACGTCTCCAAGAAGTCGCCGTTCTCGATCGACCAGAACGTGTGGGGCCGCGCCGTGGAGACCGGGTTCCTCGAGGACCTGTGGAACGCGCCGACCAAGGACGTCTACGACTACACGCAGGACCCGACCGTCAACTGGCAGGCCCCGGACGAGCTGATCATCAGCTTCGAGGCGGGACGCCCCGTCGCGATCGACGGCAGGCCGGTCAGTGTCCTCGAGGCCATCCAGGAGCTCAACCGCCGCGCGGGCGCCCAGGGCGTCGGCCGCCTCGACGTCGTCGAGGACCGTCTCGTCGGCATCAAGAGCCGGGAGATCTACGAGGCTCCCGGTGCCATGGTGCTCATCAACGCGCACCAGGAACTCGAGCACGTCACGCAGGAACGCGAGCTGGGTCGCTACAAGCGTCAGACCGAGCAGCGCTGGAGCGAGCTGGTGTACGACGGCCTGTGGTTCTCCCCGCTGAAGGTCGCGCTGGACACGTTCATCGAGAAGACCCAGGAACGCGTCTCCGGCGACATCCGGCTGGTGCTGCACGGCGGTGCGATCATCGTCAACGGCCGCCGCAGCAACCAGTCGCTGTACGACTTCAACCTGGCCACCTACGACGAGGGCGACACGTTCGATCAGTCGTACGCCAAGGGATTCGTGCAGATCCACGGACTGTCCTCGAAGGTCGCGGCGAAGCGCGATCTGGGCCTCTAGGTATGAGCGCCCACGGCACCAACGAAGGAGCCCCCCGTCAGGGTGCGACCGTGACCGGCGCGCTGTGGGGCGGCCGGTTCGAGTCCGGACCGGCCGCCGCCATGGCGGCGCTGAGCAAGTCCACCCACTTCGACTGGGTGCTGGCCCCGTACGACGTGCGTGCATCCCAGGCGCACGCCCGGGTGCTGCACAAGGCCGGCCTGCTCGGTGACGACGACCTGGCGACGATGCTCGACGGTCTTGGCAGGCTCGCGGCCGACGTCGCGAGCGGCGAGTTCGTCCCCAGCGAATCCGACGAGGACGTGCACGGGGCGCTCGAACGCGGTCTGATCGATCGGGTCGGTCCGGAGGTCGGGGGACGCCTACGCGCCGGGCGTTCGCGCAACGATCAGGTGGCGACGCTGTTCCGGATGTGGCTGCGGGACGCGGTCCGCCGCGTCGCCGACGGTGTCCTCGACGTCGTCGACGCCCTCGCGACTCAGGCGGCGGCGCACCCGTCCGCGGTGATGCCGGGCAAGACCCACCTGCAGGCCGCGCAGCCGGTGCTGCTCGCGCACCACCTGCTGGCGCACACGCACCCGTTGCTCCGTGACGTTCAGCGGCTGCGGGACTTCGACGTGCGGGCGGCCGTGTCGCCGTACGGTTCCGGGGCGCTGGCCGGCTCGTCGCTCGGGCTCGATCCGGAGGCGATCGCCGCGGAACTCGCATTCGATTCGTCGGCGGAGAACTCGATCGACGCCACCTCGTCGCGGGATTTCGCGGCCGAGGCGGCGTTCGTGCTCGCGATGATCGGCGTCGACCTCTCGCGGATGGCCGAGGAGGTCATCCTGTGGAGCACTCCGGAATTCGGCTACATCACGCTCGCCGACGCCTGGTCGACGGGCTCGTCGATCATGCCGCAGAAGAAGAACCCCGACGTGTCCGAGCTGACCCGTGGCAAGTCGGGCCGGCTGATCGGCAACCTGACCGGGCTTCTGGCGACGCTGAAGGCGCAGCCGCTCGCGTACAACCGGGATCTGCAGGAGGACAAGGAGCCGGTCTTCGACTCGGTGGCGCAGCTCGAGTTGCTGCTCCCGGCGATCACCGGACTGGTCTCCACTCTCGAATTCCACACGGATCGAATGGCAGAACTCGCACCGGCGGGGTTCACGCTGGCCACCGACATCGCCGAGTGGCTCGTCCGTCAGGGCGTCCCGTTCCGCGTCGCGCACGAGGCCGCGGGGGCGTGTGTCCGCGTCGCCGAGGCGCGGGGCGCCGGACTCGAGGATCTCACCGACGAAGAACTCGCCGGCGTCGACCCGGCTCTCACCCCGGACGTGCGGGAGGTGCTCACCGTCGAGGGCTCGATCGCCTCGCGTAACGCCCGCGGCGGTACGGCCGGTATCCGTGTGGCCGAACAGTTGGGCGGGGTCCGTCGGCTGTCCGAGACGCTGCGCGAGTGGTGTCGATGACACCGGCGTCGGACGCCCCGGATTAGGGGCAGAGTGACGCGTCGAGCGCAGTAGGGTGAGGGCGGGCGGCAGCGAGACGTGCGTCACGGTTCGAGAGTCTGGAGAGTGTTCGTGGGACTGAATACCGAAACGGTGATGGGCCCGATCCGTCGCGTGGTGGCGACGGCGCAAAACGGGTTGGAGGTGGTTCGTCTCGGCGGACTCGAGACGGACCTCACCACATCGCCGTTCGAGGTGGTCGAGCGCGCACCGATGTATCGGCTCCGACGGTATTTCCCCGACACGGACCCGGCCGAAGCCGGACCCCCGATCGTCCTGGTCCCGCCGATGATGATGTCGGCCGACGTCTACGACGTGACACGGGACCAGGGTGCGGTCGGCATCCTGCGCTCGATGGGGATCGACCCCTGGGTCGTCGACTTCGGATCGCCGGATTCCGAAGAGGGCGGCTGGGATCGGAATCTCGCCGACCACATCGTCGCGATCAGCGAGATCATCGACCAGGTGCGGTCGCACACCGGTCGTGACGTCTACCTCTCCGGATATTCGCAGGGCGGCATGTTCGCCTACCAGGCCGCCGCGTATCGCCGCAGCCGCAACATCGCCGGACTCGTGACGTTCGGCAGCCCGGTCGACACGCTCGCCGGGTTGCCGTTCGGGATCCCGGCAGGCTTCGCCACCGACGCCGCGGGCTTCCTCGCGGACCACGTCTTCAACCGGCTCGCGGTGTCGGGGTGGATGGCCCGCACCGGGTTTCAGCTCCTCGACCCCGTCAAGACACTGAAGTCGAGGTTGGATTTCCTCCGTCAGTTGCACGACAGGGAAGCGCTGTTGCCGCGGGAGCAGCAGCGACGGTTCCTGGCGACCGAGGGCTGGGTCGCGTGGTCCGGCCCGGCCGTCGCCGAGTTGCTCAAGCAGTTCATCGTGCACAACCGCATGATGACCGGCGGGTTCGTGATCAAGGACCAGGTGGTGTCGCTCGCGGAGTTGACCTGCCCCGTCCTCGCGTTCGTGGGGGAGGTCGACGACATCGGTCAGCCGTTGGCCGTCCGCGGCATCCGCCGGGCCGCCCCACGCGCGAACGTGTACGAATCGACGTTGCGAGCAGGGCATTTCGGTCTCGTCGTCGGCTCGGCCGCGGCGACCCACACGTGGCCCACGACCGGCAAGTGGGTGCTGTGGAACGAGGGGCAGGGGCCGCGCCCCACCAACATCGAGCTCATGCGCTACGACGAGCATTTCGGTAGCGAATCCGGAGTGTCCATCAGCGACCGCATCATTCACACCGTGGCGTCGGTCGCCGAGGTCGGTGTCGGTGTCGGCAAGGGGATCAGCGACTTCGCGTCCGGCGCGTTGCGCGGCACGGTGGAATTGTCCGGCGAGGCCACGCGGGCGCTGCCCCGGCTGGCTCGGCTCGGCCAGATTCAGCCGCACACGCAGATCTCGCTCAGCCGGTTGCTGGCCGAGCAGCGTCGAAAGGCGCCGGGCGGCGAGTGCTTCCTCTTCGACAATCGCGTGCACACCTACGAGGCGGTCAACCAGCGGATCGACAACGTGGTCCGCGGTCTGATCCAGGCCGGTGTCCGTCCCGCCGCTCACGTCGGCGTCGTGATGCAGACGCGCCCGAGCGCGCTCGCCGCCATCGTCGCGCTGTCCCGTCTCGGTGCCGTCGCGGTCCTGCTGCCCCCGGGGCGGGAAGTTCACACCGCCCTCCGCATCGACGGTGTCGAGCGCATCGTCACCGACCCGGAGAATCTGGACGCCGCGATCGCGACCGGCATGCAGGTCCTCGTGCTCGGCGGCGGCGCCCAGCGCGATCTCGACGTGGATCCGTCGGCGAACGTCGTCGATCTCGAGAAGATCGACCCCGACGCGGTGACGTTGCCGGGCTGGTACCGGCCCGATCCCGGCCTGGCCCGCGAGTTGGCGTTCATCATCTGCAGTGAGTCCAACGGGCACTGGGAGACCAAGCAGATCACGAACTACCGGTGGGCGCTGTCGGCGTTCGGCACGGCCTCGGCCGCCGATCTCGACCGCGGCGATACCGTGTATTGCCTTGCGCCTCTGCATCATTCGTCGAGCCTGCTCGCCGCGATCGGTGGCGCCGTGGCCGGGGGATCCCGGATCGCGCTCTCGCGCGGACTCGACCCCGAGCGGTTTGCCGAGGAGGTCCACCGCTACGGCGTGACGGTGGTCAGTTACACGTGGACGATGATGCGCGAGATCCTCGACGCCGAGAACCTCGCGCTCGACGGAAGTCATCCCGTCCGGCTCTTCATCGGATCCGGGATGCCGCAGGGGTTGTGGCGCCGCACGACGGAACGGTTCGCACCGGCGAAGGTCCTCGAGTTCTACGCGTCCACGGAGGGTGACGTGGTTCTCGCGAACGTCGCAGGCGCGAAGGTCGGGGCGAAGGGGCGGCCCCTGCCGGGCAGCGCCGAGGTGCGGCTCGCGGCCTACGACCCGATCGCCGGCCGGTTGCTGGAGGACGAGCAGGGATTCATCCGCGAATGCGAGGACGACGAGGTCGGTCTGCTCCTCGGCAAGGCGGGCGTACACGCCGAGATGTCCGGCGGCGCGATGCGCGGAATCTTCGCCGCGGGCGACGCGTGGATTCCGACGGAGAACCTCTTCCGCCGCGACGCCGACGGCGACTACTGGCTCGTCGACCACAGGAAGACCGTGATCGCGACTCCCCGGGGCGCGGTGTTCACCCAGCCGATCGTCGACGCGCTCGGGTCTGTCGATCATGTCGATCTCGCGGTGGCCTACGGGGTGGAGGTCGGCGGCCGCACGCTGGCCGTTGCCGCGTTGACGCTCCGCGACGGGCGTCCGCCGAGGCTGGCGGAGATCTCCGACGCGCTCGATGCGCTCGCTCCCGCGCTGCGGCCCGACGTCATCCAGGTGGTGGAGGACATCCCGCTGGGGTCCTCGTACCGCCCGAACGCCGATGCCCTGAGCGCTGCCGGCCTGCCCAAGCCGGGAACCCGTGTGTGGTACGCCGATCCGGAATCGCACCAGTACCGGCGGCTGACCAAGGCGGTGGCCGCCGAGTTCCAGGACGGCTCGGCCGGGGTGCCCGCCGGCGCGCGGTAGCCTGACACTGCTCACCCGAACGGTTGGAGAGGACTTCCGTGGTTATTGATCCGACGTTGCTCGGCATTCTCGCGTGCCCACAGGACAAGGGTCCTCTGCTGTTGGTCGGAGACGAGTTGCTCTACAACCCTCGCCTTCGGCGGGCGTATCCCATCGAGAACGGGATCCCCGTCCTGCTGATCGACGAGGCCCGGGACGTCGACGCGGACGAGCACGAGACGCTGCTCTCCCGGGCGTCCGGCGAGGCCTGATCACACCGGCAGATCGCCGGTGAGGTAGCGCTGCAACGTCGGCGCGACGATCGCGACCAGGTCGTCGACGGGCAGCGACGCAAGTGGCTCGAATTCGAGGACGTACCGCGTCACCAGGACACCGGCCATCTGTGATGCCACCAGTTGCATGCGCAGCATCCCGGTTCCGGGTGGTTCGTCGACGCGCGGTCCGAGGTCCCGGAGCACGACCTCGAGGAGGAACATGCGGATGAGAGTCGGTTCGTTCCCCGCCATCGCGGACCGGAACGCCGCGACCACGGCGGGCTTGTGCGGCGATTCCCAGACGGAGAACACGGCCCGGGCGAGGCGGCTGCCGATCTCGTCCGGCGGGGTGTCGAGCACCGGCGCGATGACCTTCGTCGGATCCACCGGAATGTCCACCGACGCGAGGAACAGTTGTCGCTTGGTTCCGAAGTAGTGGTGGACCAGGGCGGAGTCGACGCCTGCTTCGGTGGCCACGGAACGGACGCTGGTCTTGTCGAAGCCGTTCTGTGCAAACAGTTTTCGGGCGGCAGTCAGGATTCGCGACCGGGTGTCCGGGTTGCCCGGGCGTCGTCCGGTCCGTAGCCCGGGGGCGCCGTCCGTGCGTGTCGCGGGGTCGGTCATGGTGTGCGGCGTCTCAGTGTTGCGGCGCCCAGCGACAGTGCGAGCAGGGCGAACGCCGCGACCACCGCGAGGTCGCGCCACATGAGGCCCGTCGCCCCGGGGTGGGTGGCGACCTGCTGCAACGCTTCGACGGCGTAGCTCAGCGGGAGGACGTTGCTGATCCACTCCAGCCAGGTGGGGAGCTGATCCCGCGGAACGAGGAGACCGCACAGGAAGAGCTGGGGAACCACGACCACCGGCATGAACTGCACCGCCTGGAATTCGGTGCGCGCGAACGCGCTGCACAGCAGACCGAGGGCAACGCCGAGGATCGCGTTCAGCACGGCGATCAGCAGCACCCACGTCACGCTGCCCTCGGTGGTGAGGCCGAGGAATCCGAATGCCACCGCACACGCCAGCGCTGCCTGCGCCGCAGCGGCCGTGGAGAACGCCGCCGCGTAGCCGCCGAGCAGGTCGAGCTTGCCCATCGGTGTCGTGAGCAGGCGTTCGAGGGTGCCGGACGTCCGTTCGCGTTGCATCGCGATCGACGTGACGAGGAACATCACGACGAACGGCAGGATGCCCAGCATCGTGATCGCGACGCGCTCGAACAGCGATTGCTGACCGGGCGGTGCCGGAACGTTCTGATACAGGAAGTACAGCAGCACCATCAGCAGGCTGGGCACCACCAGAATCATGGCGACGGTGCGGTGATCCGTCCGCAGTTGCGCGAGGATCCGGCCCGCCGTGGCCGCGAAGATCGTGACGTTCATCAGTTCTCACTCCCGACATGTGATGAGCGGATGAGGTTCAGGAAGGCGTCTTCGAGGCTCGTCTCGCCGGTCTGTTCCCGGAGCCCGCCGGGGGAGACCTGCGCGAGAACGTAGCCGTCCCGCATGAGCAGGAGCGACGCGCAGTGTTCGGCCTCGTCCATGACGTGGCTCGACACCAACAGGGTGGTTCCGGCGGCGGCGAGTTCCTCGAACCGCTCCCAGAGTTCGACGCGCAGGAGTGGGTCCAGACCGACGGTGGGTTCGTCGAGGACGAGGATCTCGGGGCGCGCTACGAGTGCGCAGGCGAGGCTGACCCGGCCCAGCTGTCCGCCCGACAGATCGGCCGCCTTCTGGGTGGCGAAGCGGGTCAGCCCCACCGCGTCGACGGCTTCGGTGACCGCGCTCGACGGCTGACCGTAGAGCGCGGCGAAGTAGGCGACGTTCTTCTTGACCGTGAGGTCGGCGTACACGCTGGGGGACTGGGTGACGTATCCGACCCGGCTTCGCAACGAGACCGAGCCTGCGGGGGATCCCAGCACGGTGACCGTCCCGGTTTCCACGATTTGAGTGCCGACCACGCACCGCATCAGCGTGGTCTTTCCGCATCCGGAGGGTCCGAGGAGGCCGGTGATGGATCCGCTCGGCACCTGGACGTCGATGCCGTGCAGCACTTCGTTCCTGCCTCTGCGCACGTGCAGATCACGGATGTCGATCGCTGCGCTGCCGGTCATGGCGGGCCTCAATTCATCACTGGGTGAATTCACTGTGTGATGAATTATGTGACCGTCGGGGTGGTGCCGTCAACGGTTGTGGAGAATCGGGACGTGACCATCGATCGACTCGACCGGGCAGAACCAGTGGATGCCGCGCGCATCGTCCTCGGATCCACGCTGATCGTCGGCGACGTCCGCATCCGCATCGTCGAGGTGGAGGCGTATGGCGGGGAGAAGGACGGGCCCTGGCCCGACCCGGCTTCGCACTCGTACCGGGGGAGGACCCCGCGCAACGAGGTGATGTTCGGCCCGGCCGGGCACCTGTACGTCTACCGCAGCTATGGGATGCACTTCTGCATGAACGTGTCCTACGGCCCGGTCGGCACCGCGGGCGGGGTGCTGCTGCGTGCCGGCGAAGTGCTCGACGGGTCCGCGACGGTCCAGGCCCGCAGGTCCCGCGTCGCGAGACCGGCTGACTGGGCGCGCGGTCCCGGCAACCTGGGGTCCGCGACCGGCGTCACCCTCGCCGAGAACGGTGCGGCACTGTTCGACGCCGAGTCGCCCGTTCGGTTGGAGGTCGCGGAGTCGGACGGCTGGGTGAGCGGTCCCCGGGTCGGGGTCAGCACGGCCGCCGACCGCCCGTGGCGCTTCTGGATTCCGGAGTCGCCGGCCGTGTCCGCGTACCGGAGAAGCCCGCGTGCGATGCCCGCCGACGAGCGGATGGGATGATCGGAACCGTGACTGAGAACATCATCGATGAACTGACCTGGCGCGGGCTCATTGCCCAATCAACCGATCTGGACGCACTGCGTCGTGATCTCGACGCCGGACCGGTCACCCTCTATGCCGGTTTCGATCCGACCGGACCGAGTTTGCACGCCGGCCACCTCGTGCCCCTGCTCGCGCTGAAGCGATTCCAGCGCGCGGGCAACCGGCCCATCGTGCTGGCCGGTGGCGCCACCGGGCTGATCGGCGACCCTCGTGACGTCGGCGAACGCACGATGAACTCCGCGGACACCGTGGCGGAGTGGGCCGATCGGATCCGCGGGCAGCTCGAACGGTTCGTCGAGTTCGACGACTCGCCGAGCGGCGCCGTCATCGAGAACAACATGAACTGGACCGGCAAGCTGTCGGCCATCGACTTCCTCCGCGACGTGGGCAAGCACTTCTCCGTCAACGTCATGCTCGCGCGAGACACCGTGAAGCGCCGCCTCGAAACCGACGGCATGTCCTACACCGAATTCAGCTACATGCTGCTCCAGGCCAACGACTACCTGCACCTGCGACGCAGCCACGGCTGCTCGCTGCAGGTCGGCGGATCCGATCAGTGGGGCAACATCATCGCCGGCGTCGAGCTGAACCGGCGCGTCGACGCCGAATCGGTGCACGGTCTGACCGTCCCGCTGGTCACGTCGGCGGACGGCAAAAAGTTCGGAAAGTCGACCGGAGGCGGAAGCCTGTGGCTCGACCCGGAGATGACGAGCCCCTACGCGTGGTACCAGTACTTCGTGAACACCGGCGACGCCGACGTGATCAAGTACCTGCGGTGGTTCACGTTCCTCACCGCCGAGGAGCTGGCGGAACTGGAGACGGCGACCGCCGAGCGGCCGCATGCCCGCGAGGCCCAGCGCCGGCTCGCCGCCGAGATGACGACACTCGTGCACGGCGCAGCCAACACCCGTGCCGTGGAGCTCGCGAGCCAGGCACTGTTCGGCCGGGCGGAACTGCAGGACCTGGACGAGCCGACGCTCGGCGCTGCCCTCCGGGAGGCGTCCGTCGCAGAACTCGCGCCGGGCGAGCCCTCCAGCATCGTCGACCTTCTCGTTCTCAGCGGCTTGTGCGAGAGCAAGGGTGCGGCCCGTCGCGCCGTGAAGGAAGGCGGCGCCTCCGTCAACAACCAGAAGATCGCCAGTGAGGACTGGACTCCCGAATCGGGTGATCTGCTGCACGGGACGTGGCTCGTGGTTCGGCGCGGAAAGCGCAACTTCGCCGGCGTCAAAGTGCTGTCGAACTAGCGTGCGGCGGGTCACAGCGGCGTAATTCGGACCGGCTCCGTCCGGTGACCCGCGCGCAGCGCGGGTCACCAGCGGATTTCACATACCGGATGCCTGTGACCAGGGGATTTGACGCTCCGTTTTCATTCGCGTAACTTATTCCAGGTCAGAGCGACACGGACACCAACCCCGACCGAGAGGCCGGGGGCACGAGGTTGGACGCAGGCGCCTGATCTTCCCGAGAATACCGAACTTGGTTCGATGCTTTCGAGATGTCTTGATCGCCCCGGTTTGCGCCGGGACGTGACAGGAGATAAGTTGGAACGGTTGCCCCGGAGCGGCTGGCGAGTGTGTCAGTGGTGATGGTGTGCGCGTGTTCTTTGAGAACTCAACAGTGTGTCGATGAATGTCAGTGCCAAATGTTTTTGGTACTCCACATCACGAATGTTCAACCGCCTCTTGGGGTTTGGTTGGCGTGTGTGGTGTGGGTATTTTGCTGGCTTCCCTTCCTTCTTCCGTCGGATGGGGGGTCAGTGTTTGATTGAAGCTAGTTTGAGTTTTTTTTGCTAGTGATTTGACTCGATGTCTATGACTGATTGCCGGTTCTGCCGGCCAATCTTGAGTCTTCAACGGAG
>NZ_WXYH01000148.1:0-4149 GCF_009872365.1 Rhodococcus sp. T7 | reverse complement strand
TTCGTCGGCGCCGAGGAGGCCGCCCGGATCGGATTGGCGAACCGGGTGGTGCCGAGCGAGGACCTGTTCGACGAGGCTGTCGCGGTGGCGGAGGCGATCGCATCGAATTCGCCGGGCGGCGTCCGGATGTCGAAGCGTGCGCTGCAGCGCAATCAGGAAGTGACGTCGTATGCGGCGGCGCTGGAGTTGGAGAACCGGGGCCAGGCGCTGCTCACCCGGTGCGCCGACATGCCGGAGGCGCTCGCGGCGTTCAAGGAGAAGCGGGCGCCACGCTTCACCGGCGAGTAAGGATCGACTGATGACGACATGGACGGAGGCGAGCGCATGACCTGGGAATGGACGCCCGACACGCTCGGTGCGCTGGAGTCGTTCCTGCGCGATCGCGGGATCACCGAGGGCCCGCTCACGACCGCGGGGATCGGCGACGGACATTCCAACCTGACTTTCCTCGTGTCCGACGGGGTCCGTCAGGTGATCGTCCGCCGCCCGCCTCCTCCGCCGATTCCACCGGGCGCGCACGACATGCTGAGGGAAGCCCGTCTCGTCGGCGGCCTCGCCGGCAGCGGCGTGCCGGTGGCGGACGTCCTCGCCGTCGGTCAGACCGGCGACGTGCTCGACGTCCCGTTCTACGTGATGGACTACGTCGCCGGGCCGGTGGTCACCACCGAGACCCCGCCGGCGCTGAGTGAGCCGGCGGACCGACGCCGGATCGGGGAGGCGTTGATCGACACGCTCGCCGCACTGCACGCGGTGGACTGGCAGGCCGCGGGTCTGGGCGACCTGGGCCGCCCGGAAGGATTCAACGAACGCCACCTGCGCCGCATGGGCAGGTTGGTCGCGGCCGAGGACGGGACACCGCCGCCGGAGTTCGCGGACATCGACGCATGGCTCGGCGCCAATGTGCCCGCCGAATCCGGGGCGGCGATCATCCACAACGACTACCGCATCGGCAACGTCATCCTTGCTCCCGATTCGCCGGGACGTATTGCCGCAGTGCTGGACTGGGAGCTCGCGACGATCGGCGACCCGCTGTTCGACCTCGGTTACTTCCTCGCGTCGTATCCCGTCGAGGGGGAGGAACGCACACCGACCGAGGACCTCGGCACCGCCGTCCTCGAGGAGGGATACCCGACCCGGGACGAACTGGCTCAGCGGTACGCGGCGGCCACCGGCGCCGACCTGTCGAACCTGAACTGGTACACGGCGCTGGCCCTGTGGAAGCTGGCCGTCCTGTACGAATACGGGCGGCGCCGCGCCGTCGCCGGAGTCGGCGACCAGTACTACCGCGACGAGGCACTGGTGCGCTCCTTCCTCGACGCCGCACACCGGACGGCGGGATTGAAAACCGTCTCCGCCTGATCCGCGGGCAACCTCGTCCACCAGCCGGCGGGAATCGCATCCGGTCTTCGATGTCGAATGGAGTATTGATGAACCCGATGGGACTGGCCACGTGGCTGCGTCGGCGCGCCGAGCGCGACGGAGATCGATCGGCGTTGACGTTCGCCGGTGAGACCCTGTCGTTCGCGGCGCTGCAGCGAGAGGTCGAATCCTTCGCGGATGTGCTCTACGGGTGTGAGATCCGCTCCGGTGACCGTGTCGCCTACGTGGGCTTCAACCACACCCGCTTCCTCGTGGCGCTCTTCGCGACGGCACGGCTGGGCGCGATCTTCGTGCCTCTCAACTTCCGGTTCACGGGAAATGAACTTGCGCAGAACATTCAGGACAGCGACGCTTGCCTGCTGATCGCCGACGACGCGCATACCGCCCCCGTCGACGAGGTGCGCGGCGATCTCGGCGTGCGGCGCTATCTACGAATCGGCGAAAGTACTGACGGTTGGGACGGCGTCGACGACCTTCTGGCACTTCATCACGCCCATGTCGAGGAGGCCGCCGTCGATGTGGATTCGCCGGCCCTGATTCTGTACACGTCGGGAACGACGGGGCGGCCGAAGGGTGCCGTACTCACACACCGAAATGTGTGGACCAGCAACGTCAACTGGATGCTGGCGGTGAACTACAACGCCGATCACGTCGCACTCACGTCGGCGCCGCTCTTCCATTCCGGCGGCAGGTGCGTCATGACTCTTCCGACACTCATGGCAGGGGGCCACGTCGTCGTCCACGAACATTTCGACGCCGGGTCGCTACTCGACGACATCGAGCGCTACCGGGTGACCTCGCTGTTCATGGTCCCGGCCATGATGCTGTTCGCGAGCAAGCACGAGCGTTTCGACACCGCGGACTTGTCCAGCGTCCGCATCATCGTCGCGGGCGCGGCGCCCGTCCCGGAACCGATGCTGCGGTTGTATGGGGCACGCGGGATTCCCGTGAGCCAGTGCTGGGGTCTGACCGAGGCCGCCACAGGGGCGACGTTCCTGGGGACAGACCGTGCCCTGGAGAAACTCGGCTCCTGTGGCACCGCCGGCATGCTCAACGAGGTGCGGTTGATCGACTTCGAGGGAAACGTTCTCACCACGCCGGGTGTTCACGGCGAACTGTGCGTGCGCGGCGACACAGTGTCCCCGGGGTACTGGAACCTGCCCGAGGCGACGGCCGCGGCGCTGGGTGCCGATGGTTGGTTCCGCACCGGCGACGTGGCCTATCAGGATGAGGACGGCTACTACTACATCGCGGACCGGCTGAAGGACATGATCATCAGCGGTGGCGAGAACGTGTACCCCGCAGAAGTCGAGAGCGTGCTGTACGGTCACCCGGCCATCGCCGAGGTTGCGGTGGTCGGTGCCCCCGACGATCGCTGGGGAGAACGTGTGGTGGCGGTGGTGGTGCTCGCACAGGGGGCGGATCTCGACCTGGAGGAACTCCGGGACTTCGCCGGCGGCGAATTGGCCCGGTACAAGCTTCCTCTCGAATTACGCATCATCGACGTTCTCCCGCGGAACACGACCGGAAAGGTGCTCAAGCACGAGTTGCGTGCGATGAGCGGCACCGGCGCCTGATTGTCGGCGCAGACTTGCGCTCACATGCGATGGCAGGTGACTGTCGCTGTGGTGCAGGTCTTTCCGGCTCGATTGCGCGCGGCGACCTGGACGACGGCGAAGCTGCGGCCACGGTAGATGACCCGGGGAGCGAAGGTGAGCGGCTCGGTCCCCGGGCATGGGCGCACGAACGCCATGGCGATCGAGGTCGTCTGGAACTCGGGCTCCGGTGTCACCGCGGAGAGACCGGCGATCTCGGAGGCGCACAGGAGGATACCGCCGTGAACGTTGCCGAGCGGATTGCAGTGCGATTCGGCGGCTTCCAGTTCCAGCCCTGCGGCGGCATTGTCCCGCCGGTGGTGGGCACCGAGCAGTTCGATGATCGAGGACGCGCTCGGTACGATGGGTGGCACGTAGTCGTCCGCAATTCCGGTCGTTATCTCCGCGGCGACGAAACGGAGCCGAGCGCTGGCGATGGCCACGACCTGCCCGGACTCGTCGACGGCCCGGCCGGTTGCCAGGCCGCCGTCAGCGTCGGATGAGACGACGCTGCTCTCCGCATGGAGGATCGAACCGTCGACCGCCGGGCTCAGCGAGAAGTCGAGGTGAAGTTCCGTCGTGACGGCCCACTGTCCGGCGGGGATGCGGGCGGCGATCGGGTATCCCGTGACGTCGTCCATCAGGACGCCGAGAGCGCCGCGGCAGGGAAGGCCGCGTTCGTCGGACATCCACGGTCCGGTCTGCATCCGAGACTTGCCGTGAGTGGCGTCGCCGATGACGGGAGCCACACGGAACAGTGCTTCGGCACCCGCCGAGATGAACGGAAGTGCCTGGAGATTATCGGTTGTCATGTCTCTTCCGGCGGATACGGCGCGGACTACGAGCGCGCATGAGAAAGGCCTGCCGGCCGGGACTTGTCGTCACCGACTGGCAGGCCCGGTCTGTGAGGGGGTCAGACTCCGCGCTGCGACTTGGCGGCTTCGCTGGCGGCCTTGCTCTTTTCCCGGGCGGTGGCCCAGTCCTCGTTGCTCATCGATGTCAGGCCGGCGAAAGTGCCGGGGCCGGCGAGCATCTGGCCGCCGTCCATGGCGATGGTCTGGCCGGTGAGGTAATCGCAGGCATCCGACAGCAGGAAGATGGTGAGGTTGGCCAGTTCCTCCATCGTGCCCATCCGGCCCATCGGCACCTGGTCGGCCTGGGTCGCGCCGACGGC
>NZ_WXYH01000147.1:127-4288 GCF_009872365.1 Rhodococcus sp. T7 | reverse complement strand
CGAGAAGCCGAGAAGAAGATGCAGGCGATCCGCGTCGTCGCCACAGCACACAAAACTCTCGCCGACACCCGCGAAGAATTCGCCCGCGCCGACGCCGCGAACAAGAAGGCGTTGGCCGACGCACTCGCCGTCGCGCGCAGCGCCGGGTTCAGCGAGGCCGATCTGAAACGGTGGCAGGCCGACGACAGCAAGCCCAGCCGACGCGGACCGCAACGCCGGCCCCGCAAGAGCGCCCAGAAAGAAGCGGTGACACCGACCAACAGCGGAGCGGTCACCACCGCACCCGAATCGGCGGAGGACAACCTCGCAGCGTCGGCCTGACCAAAGTCTCACACCATCGTGCCACTGACACTGCATGTGTCGGTGGCACGCTCATGTTCATCACTTCGGGGGGATCTCGATGAGCGATGCCGCGATCGACAAACAGGACAAACCATCCGAAGGTGACCGCCATGCTAGCGCGCGCGATAAGCGATTCCTCATCACACTTGCGGGACCGCTGCTGGGAACATTATGGGCGGCGAACCTTGCTCCCGATCACCCAATCTCGGCAGTCCTCGGCGCACTGATCATCTTCGCCCTGGCCGCGTTCCTGGTGAAGAACGTTCCTCCACTGGGGCCGTCATGGAGTGTCCGCGCGGAGTTCGTGCGCGGATTCCGCTGGCTGGGTCTCGGGCCGGTACGGATTCGGGATCGACAAGTAGCGGTGCGCACTCAGCTGGTGTGGATCGTGCTCATTCCCACTGTGCTCGCATTTCTGGACTATCACTACCTCTCAGTGCTGATCAGCGAGTCCTTTCCCGTAGTCGATCCCGCAGAGCTTGCCGCGCAGGAAACTCGGCTTGCGAACGTGAAAGCTCTCGGCCTCTATGGCGCGCTTGCAGCGTCGTTTCTCGGTGCAAGCCTCTTCGAGGAAGTGGTCTTCCGTAGCCTCCCACTGATCGTGCACCGGTGGCGGCCGCACGCAACGATCCTCATCGCGATCACCGCTGCCGCATCCACCGCCCTGTTCGCGCTAGCGCATTCGGACTTCGGTACCGGCAACGTCGTTTCGGCGTTCATCGGCGGCGTGGTCTACGTTGCACTCGCGCTCTACACACGATCGCTCTGGCCATCGATCATGGCCCACGGCATCTACGATGCGATCATCATGGTGAGCTGGGTCGTGTAGGCCATCGACAACAACACGCAACGAGCGTCCCGCTTCGGTCGCGGGTCGGGGCACTCGTTTATCGGGACTCTCGTGTCAGCTATACTTTCGGATGGCCGCCTGTTTCGCCGTCGCGAACTCGTCAACATCCAGAACGCCCTCCGCGTGCAAATCCGCCAAGCGTCGAAGTTCCTCGGCAAGACCACCCGCGCTACCCGACTGAGGCAGTGTCGGAACCTGGACTACAAAGTTGGGTCGCTTGCTGTCGGCGATCTTGCGCTGCAATTCGTTGAGCCGTGGAAGTGCCCGCTTGTATAACGCTTTGCCCAGTGGCAGGCAGTTCGACAGGGTGTACGGATCGTCCGCAGCCTTGTTCCGCGACTTGTTCGCGTTACGCCAGAAGTCGTGTTGGGCGCTGCCTTGGTAGCTGGGTGACAGGATCTCCAGAACACCGTTCACGATTCCGCCGTTGAACTCTATGTTGGTGATCTCAGTGTAGGGAAACGTCGTCACTCGACCCCCACCTAGTGAGCCGGCCATGAAGCTGGTGTAACTCCCGGTCTTCACGATCATCAGTCGATCTTCGAACGCAGCAAGGACACCGCCCATCGAGTCACTGACAACGACGAACCACGGCCACTCATCCGCATGGGAATGCTGTTCGAGATACCGCCACGCCGCCTTCGTCACCCTCGGGCCGAATACCTCGACCCGCCCACGTCGGCCCTCGATTCGCTCCCGTTCCGCTTCCGCCGCCCGCTGCTCTCGGTCCTTCTGTTCGGCGGCGGCGGCTCGCTCCTCGTCTCGGCGTAGTGCCTTCTGTTGTTTCTCGTGAGCACGCTGTTGAACGGCCTGCCGCTGCGCCTCTGCGCGTTCTTCCGCTTCCCCTCGTGCGGTCTCGGCCCGTTCTCCCGCAGCTCGACGTTCCGCATCGATACGTGTCTGCGCGTCGGCGCGTTGAGCGTCGGCCGCCGCATGCATGCCCGCGGGGAACCCTGCGGCTACGAGGTGGTGCAAGTAGTGGCTAATGAACGGCACGTCCTCGTCGGGGATGGAGCCAAAGGACATCTGCTGGCCAGACCGTGTGGTGACTACCAAGGTCTTCGCGGATCCGTACGCGGTGAAGTCGAAGCGGTGAATAGTGTCCGCGTCCACGCCGCTCTTCGGTCCGGTCGCGCTGAGATCGCGACCGGTGAAAGCGAGTAGGCGGGCATTGGTGATGACGAGGCCATCGCACGGTGGATACATGGCCGATGTGCTCGCCACCGCCCAGGCGATCTCACCCGGATACAGATGGCGGGCGAGTGCCTCCACCCATTTGTCGGCGGTCCGGCGCTTGACGGAGGGGGCAATCTGCAATGACATCGTGGGCTGCGGTTCCTGACTACTTCTTCGGCGGGTCGAAACAGTACATCGCGTAATTGGGCGTTCCCGTTGCAGACCCTGAGACGCCACTGATCACCCTTATGCGCACGATGGCTGCCGTGTCGGTCCCTGGTTCTACTCTCGCCGGTAACAGCACCCGGAACCGGTTGAGTGGAGGACACCCTGAGCATCACCAGCGGCATTTCCCCGCTCCCGGGTATGCCCATTCCCTCGTCACACGCGGAGGACGAGCAGCTCGCTCTGATCGGGCAGCCTCAACCGGTTCGCGTTCCTGCACGGTTGTGGCGATCGTGGCTCTCGGAGCCAACGATTGTCGCTCGGTTCGAGGCCAAGCGCTATCAGCGTGCCGGGAACCTATGCACACCGTGGCTGGCCGGGGTCTCATCAACTGGCCACGGTTCCTTCCGGGCCGCGAGCCTGCCCGGCACGTCTCGACGTGGCACCGTGCCCGCGCACCTGTTCGCCTACCAGCTCGAGTACGGAGTGATCCCAAGACTGGGGTGGTCCGGTGCCGATGACGCGGTGCTGTGCCATCAATGCGACTTCGCCGGGTGCGTCAACCCACACCACATGCGCCTGGGCACCAACGCCGTCAACCGCACCGAGTACTACCTGCGTCGGCGGAACCTCGCCAGTCCACTTGCCGACATTCGCGGTCCCGCCGGGCGCACCCGAGCCGTCGCCTCCGCCGTCCGTGCTGGACTCGCAAACGGCGACGGACGCGACAGCATCGAATTGCGGATTCACCTCGCCGAATCCGCCGGACTTCCGCTCACGCTCTGGTAATCCTCAGGGCGCCACACAGCAAGTCGTGCACACACCGGTGGTGCCCAGCGGTTCATTTGCATCACGACGGTCCAGCAGAAAGATGATCCTCTCGAAATCTAGGCACGGAGCCATCCGTGTCGTGGTCCGCATCGCTTCACGGTCAACGACGGAACATCGTTTCCGCGCCGGATGGATGCGGAATCAGGCTATGGCTGCCGTTAGGCATGAACACGTGCACTCCCGATGGATCGCCAATGAATTGGGGCATCGCTTCCAGGCCCGCCCGCTGCGAGAACCAGTCCTGGCACGTCGGGCACATCACCTTCGACGAGGCGAAGATCTGATCGCTGGTACCGGCGGCTTTCTGCCGTTCAGAATGGGAATTCTCATACATACCTTCTGCGTCGGGCGGGTCAAACGGGTGCGGCGCAGTCTCGTGGCCGGCCTCAGCGCCCTCCACTCCTGCCTGCTCGGTGGCTCCGATCTTGTCGCCGGACCAGCCGCTCGTGGCCGGCTCGCCGCCGGGGGTACCCGCGATGTTCTTTGGACTCTCGATGTTCTGCAAGCGCGCAAAAGCGTCAGACGCATCAGCAATGGCGCTCTGGAACTCGGGGAGGTTGAGAATGTTGTCGAGACCTGGCTCGACATCGGTCAATCCCACATCGCCCCGCGCCTGGTCGGCTGCCTGGTCCGCGATCAATCTTCTGAGCTCCTCCTCAGGAGTTAGCTCAGGTTCTTCCGCCGCCTCCGCCTTCGGAGCCTCGGGCACCGCCTCCGCGATCGGAGCCTCGGGCACCGCCTCCGCGATCGGAGCCTCGGGCACCGCCTCCGCGATCGGAGCCTCGGGCACCGCCTCC
>NZ_WXYH01000146.1:0-4369 GCF_009872365.1 Rhodococcus sp. T7 | reverse complement strand
ACCACCTTCCTCGGTGGCGTACTCCTCGGCGCGATTGTTATTCATCACCGTGTCCGCAAATAGCAGACACGCTCTAGGGCGTCCCCCGCTCCATTTTGGGTTCAGGGCCTCGGGTCCGTGCTCGTTGAACGCATGGATGACGCCGCGGACATAGTCGGCGTCGACCCGCAACAGCGACGTGATGTCCTTGACAGTCTGATGCTGAGAGCGGACATCAACACCACGATCGCACTGCAGCTTGACCGGGTCCTTGGTGAGGCGACTGATCTTCTGCAGCCGCAACTCTCCTCCATGCTGATCTGCCGGACGAACGCACACAGTTGATTTGCCACGACCACCTCCCTTCTGGCCGGCCTTCCGCAACTGATGGGCACACGATTTCACGAAAAGGCGTGCTGGCATGCGGTAATGCCGAGTAACGTGTACGGCCTCGATTCCGAGGTCGAAGAATGTCCCGGAGTCGGACGCGTTCGTTCCGGACACGGTAAGCGTTCAACCGTTGACGGCGTGACCAGCATCACCTATATTGAGTCAGACAGTCTGAAAAATATTGGTGTGGTGGAGTGATTAATTCCCAGGCGTGTCAGTGCAATTCGATCCATGCGCCGGCACTGTGCGCCAACCCCCACTTTCCTTTCCTGGCCGATCGACTGGAAACGACGCTCAGTCGTGAAGGCGCCGTACTCGTCGATGCCTCGAGCCCGCTGTTGTCACGGCGGCCCCCAAGCAAGCAGAACAGGACATGACATGAATCAAACATCAGTAGGCCACACGACGAAGGTCTTCATGGACGAGGTGACGAAGGCTTACGAGGCCGACCACGATCGTTTGGTCACCGAGTTTCACGAAATCCCAACGACATACCAGGCGCTGACGCCAGAGTGGCTGACCGCGGTGCTGTGCCGGGACGTACCGGACGCGGCCGTGCTCTCGTTCGAACTCGGCCCGCGTGACGACGGGTCGTCGAACCGGCGACGAGTTTCACTGACATACAATGACGCGGGCATCCGAGCCGGGCTGCCCGCAAGCGTGTTCTGCAAGGCTGCCGAGCAGTTACAGAACCGCGTCATCCTTGCGGTTCTCGACGTCGCGCGTGCAGAGGCCGAGTTCTACACCAACGTGAGGAGCCAACTCGACATCGAAGTACCGAAGGTGTGGTACGCGGGGTTCGATCCGAAGACATTTGCCTACCTGATCATGATGGAAGATCTCGCGGACACGGCGCAGTTCCCCGACGAGCGGACGATCCTGACACGGGCGCAGGCCGAAGACATGGTGCGGCTACTGGCCAAACTGCACTCCCGGTTCTACGGCAGTGCGGAGCTGGGAACCGAATCCCTGCCCTTCAAGAGTTGGCCGGCATTCTGGACGGACCTGACGTCGACTCCCGGATTCGCAGAGGCATGCGACTCCGGATTTGTCCGAGCCGAGTCGGTGCTGTCGCCCGGCTTGTTCGCGCGTCGATCGGAGGTCTGGCCGGCGACCCAGAAGTCGGTCGCCCGTCACGACGAACTCCCGCAGACTCTCCTTCACAGCGATGTGCATTTCAAGAACTGGTACATTCGAAACGACGGCGGCATGGGGCTAACGGACTGGCAGATCACCACCGTGGGGCACTGGAGCCGCGATTTCGTCTATGCGACGACAACGGCACTCACCGTCGAGCAGCGTCGTGAGTGGCAACTGGATCTGCTACGGCTGTACCTCGAGTTGATGGCCGAAAGAGGAGTTTCCGATCTCTCCTTCGACGACGCTCTGCTCAACATTCGTCAACAACTGTTCACCACACTCGCATTCTGGACGATCACGCTGGTCCCGACCGACGACATGGCCCCTATGCAGCGTGAAGAATTGACATTCGAAATGCTCCGGCGTATCGGCGCGGCAATCGACGATTACGACGCGCTCGACGCATTCTGACCGGGCGGAGTGAAATCGATGGACGACATTGAACAGATCAAGCAGCTCAAAGCCAGGTACTTCCGGTTCATGGACACCAGGGACTGGGAGTCCTACCGAACTGTCTTCACCGAGGATGTTCTGTTCGACGTGCGAGGCGGAGCCGAGGCAACCAGACCCGGCACCGTCTATGATGAGCCGGCGCTGACCGGTCGCGACGCCGCAGTCGAGTTGATCAGCAAAAGCATGCTGGGAATGGTCAGTGCACATCAGGGCTTTCTGCCGGAAATAGAGATTCTCTCGTCGGATGAAGCACGGGGGACATGGGCCATGACCGACGTTTTGCGGGCCGTTGCGGACGCGCCATTTCGAACGATGCGTGGATACGGCCATTATCACGAGACCTACCGGAGGGTGGGCGGGGAATGGAAGATAGCGACTCTGAGGCTCACCCGACTGCTCGTCGACGTCGAGTGATTTCCAACCAGTCAAATCCGACCGTGAAAGCAGCGTCATCCATCGGTGACACCGATGGGACCGAGAAGACAGGACCCTCACCAATGACCATTGCAGCGTCGCACGACGCGGCCACAGAGCATATCAGCCGCGAGGAGCTCCAACGGATGGTCGCCGCACAGCGCGCGGCCTTCCTCCGCGAAGGCCCGCCGAGCGCCGAGACACGGCGCCGCCGCATCGACCGCCTGATGTTGGCCGTTCTCGAAGCCGCCGACGACCTCGCCGAGGCGCTGAATCAGGACTATGGCACGCGGCCAGTGGGGCTGACAAAGCTGTTCGACCTGATGGCCTGGGTCGGGGATGCCAAGGAAACGCGTGACAATCTCGAGAAATGGATGAGGTCGATTCCACTCGACGGTCCGGTACCCGCCGTCATCGACCAGAAGCCGAAGGGGGTCGTCGGTGTGATGGGTGCCTGGAACTTTCCCATCACCCTGACCATCCAGCCGGCTTTCGCGGCATTGGGAGCCGGCAATCGGGTAATCATGAAGTTCCCGGAGTTCCACCGGCGGACCGGGAAGGTGTTTCGTGACGCGGTGGCCAGGTACTTCGGCGAAGACGAGGTGGCGGTGGTCGTCGGCGATCTGCGCACTGCACAAGCGTTCTCCGAGTTGCAACTCGACCACCTCGTCCTGACCGGATCCCCGGCCGTCGGTAGGGCGGTCGCGGCTGCGGCCGGAAAGAACTTGGTGCCCTTGACCCTTGAGTTGGGCGGAAAGAACCCCGTTGTTGTCGCAGATGACGTCGATCTTGATCTGGCAGCCCATCGCGTCGCGATCGGACGCATGATGAACAGTGGTCAGGTCTGCCTGTGTCCCGACTACGTGTTCGTTCCGCGTGGACAGCACGACCTGTTTGTCGCGAAGCTCGAAGGGGCGTTCCGGAGGGCCTTTCCTTCTTATCTGGACAACCCGGGCGTGGTGAGCATCGTGAACGGGCGCAACTACGATCGGATTGTCGCACTCATCGACGATGCGGTGGCCAAGGGCGCAACAAAGGTGCAGATCGCCACCCCGACGGAGGCAGACCAGCTGCCCTCGCGGGAGAGCAGGCTGATACCGCCGACGATCCTCGTCGACGTTCCGGAGAATGCGACCATCTCAAGCGAGGAGATATTCGGACCGGTCATCGCCGTCTACCCCTACGACGATGTGGCCGAGGTCGTCTCCTACATCAACGCCCGGCCCACCCCCCTCGGCGCATACTGGTACGGCGAGGACACTGACGATTTTCGGAACTTTCTGCACCGCACCAACTCCGGAGGTGTGACGCGGAACGACACCTTCGCCCATCAGGCGGTTGCGGGTGCGCCCTTCGGTGGTGTCGGCGGGTCAGGGTACGGTGCATACCACGGAAAGGTCGGTTTCGACGAGTTCACGCATCGTCGCACGGTCGCCTCCCCGGTCGACGAACGAAGCTTTGTCGACGGTACCATCGGTGCCGTTGTGGGCAGTTCGGAGGTCGAGGCCGGAATCGACCAGGCGATCGCCGCCGAGATCGCCGACATCAGGGGTCGACTCGGCGGGTGATCTGGCTGGCGCGGGGTGCTGAAGGCGTTGCAATGCCCTGGCTGCTTCAATTGTTGTCGTAGACCTCGGAACCTGACTGGCCGGGAGAGCGGAACGCCGCTCTCCCGGCCAGATTCTACCCGTACGTGTTCAACAGTCTCGACCGGCGGTTGCCGGCGGAGCAGCCTTCTCCCGCATCCTGGGATAGTCGGTGTACCCGTTCGCCGGATCTCTGTTGGGGCCGAGGTAATATGCGGCGCGGTTCGGCTTGTTGAGTTCCGCCCTGGCCTCGAAGCGCTCGGGCAAATCCGGGTTGGCGATGAATGCGGACCCGAAGCTGACGGCATCGCAGACACCGTCGGCGATGACCGCCTAGTACTGCAACGGCACTTATGGGAGGTGGCCGCGGCGTCGGTAGTGGGAGGTGCGGGCCTGGTGTTGTCGGC
>NZ_WXYH01000145.1:0-4387 GCF_009872365.1 Rhodococcus sp. T7 | reverse complement strand
GGCGTCCCACCTCGACATCCCTCCTGGCTCTCCTAGAACCATTGTCCGGGGTGTCCACTCAAAGGGTGCAGCCTCAGGTACGACCGGACGGTCGGTGAAGATCCCACGCAGGCAAGTGGCAGCGGTCAAGGACGGGATGCTTCGACGGCGCATTGAAGGGGGTACCGGTTGTTCTGATACCCCTTCACTTCTCTACATCTCGGCGTACGCGCCCCCTGAATCCCTGGACTGAAGAAGCTTTCCTCTCCATTCCGGGATGAATAACGGCCAATAGATAATTGACCTCCACGTTAGTTGGAGCCTGATGCCCCACTCTCGGGTTCCCTCGCCCGATCCACGATCTCGTTGAGATGGCATTGCTCTTCACTGGGGCCGCTGTAGCGGAAAGGAAAGTTCGGGTTTTCCCTTTGGTTTTTCAGCACATCGATCTGCTGCTGTGCGCAATTCGTTACGGCTGGAGTAGGAGGAGGAGATTCGCCCACCAAAGTGAAAATCCCCGCAACAATTGCTGATGCGAACAGGAACGCGCCAGTTATTACGGCGATTGACCCAGGTCGGTCAATGGAAGACGTTAGGGCGGGGTTCGGTTGAGGGGGTGCTGGTTGTTGGTGTAAGACGATGTTGGGTGGGGTGTTGTTCAGAAAAAACCGTCCGATAGCCGCCTGGATTTCGGCATCCGATGTTGTCAACTACTCGGCCTATTGCGAGGAGCGGGTGAGTCAAGCTGGTCAAACGTAAGCGCAGCTTCGCGCGAAAGTTGCTTGACTGCGTCCTCGTATCGATAACGCACGCGTGGGAATTGATATACGACATAGATAACTAGGGCTATAGCTCCTATAAGAGTAAGCGCCATAGTCGAAAGGCTAAGTGGCGACTGTTGGAGCGTGGTCCACTTCAGCGCGATGATCGTCAGGTCAATGACCAATGTTGCGATTGCCATGCCAAGGCCTAGACGGAGTTTCGCACGGGACGCGTGGAAGCGAGAGCGGAGCTCCTTGGAGAGTCCGTTGACGCTGTCTTTGTAGATCTCCTGCATCTCGCGGATCTGCCACACCTCACGATCCATGTCGGGATCATACTTGTCGGACCGGATGCTTCGGGGCGGATCTGAGACAGGGTGAACTCTAGAACGCCAGTACCTCGGCTTCATGCGAACTCGCGACACGACACACTACCGTCGACTCGACCGGCTTCGCCGCCGGTTGGCAGGTGGTGGCGCGGCAGTCGTACGGCACTGCCGATGCACCGGCCATCCACTGACGAGGAATCACCCCGAAAGAACCACTGGACAGCAGATATCTGCCCGGTGTTCTCGCCCGAGAGAGTACGGGGAGCAGCGTCCGGCGCCGTCTCGGATGCGTGGCACGGGACTTGTTCAAAAAGAACGCCGCAGTCTGTCACACAAGCCTCTTCGAACGGATCTTCCTCCAGATAGAAGCCCACTTCAGGAGGAGATCCCATGCACCCCAGTCAACCTCAGCAGCCCATCAAGCCAGCACGGAATGCAGCAGGCCTGTCCGACGAGGACCAACTGTCTCTGTTGATGGCGGCCCCATTGATTCTGGGCCTCCTTGTCGCGGCTCTTCCGGCGATGTCGACCAAGGCGACTGCGTGGCTGCTCGCTCACGATCTCATCGTTGGGGCTTCGGCGTCACCGTTGGTGACTATCCCTGGCACGGAAGGTGCCGGCCTCGACCTCCGCCGGTTGATCATCGTCGTGGCAGTTCTTGTGCTCGCTGCGACTCTGGCTCTCAGCGGAGTGCGGCGCTCCATCGATCGTCGCCGACAGCAGCGGTTGCGCCGCGGGGACAGTGCATGAGCACAGGGGTGATTGTTGCCGAGCTATCGAGAAGGAAGCGGTCGATTCCGTGCGCGGATGAATGCGTCACGGATTGTCCGTTCTTCCAGGCGCAGAGCCTCAGCGAGTGCTGTGGTATGTCGATCGGACAGGCTTCCTTCGCCCCGCTCGATTCGGCCGATGGTGGTGGTGCTGAGTCCGGTTCGGTCTGCGACGTGTTTCTGCGTCAATCCCGCAAGATTCCGCAGGTCGGCGATGGTCCGACTGTCTTCCGGGACGACGACGAGGCGGTCGAGGGGTATTCCCAGCTTTTCGGCGGCCCGGGCGAGGTGGTCGGGCTGAGGGTGCGTTCGCGAGGTTTCCCAGTTGTGGATGGTGGTCGGGTCGACGCCTATTGCGCGGGACAGGTCGCCGCGCGTGATTCCGGCAGTAGTGCGCGCGTCTTCGAGGGCCTGAGGCTTGAAGCCGTTCAGGGGCGCTCTCACTGCGATTTTCCGTTCATCGCTGGACATCCTATTGAAGATGTAGATACCATCGTTGCATGCCGGGTTTAAATTCCAGTGGTAAATGCGATGCGGTGCAGCGCTGACGATCACTCGCTGAACTCGAACCCGGTGCGCTCGAGTACGAACAGTTCCCACGTACATGCGGCCTGACCAGCCGCTAAACGGAAAAGAGCATCCGATGACGACTACCGTTTCAGCTGCCCCACCCTTGTCCCAGACTTCTGCGCATCGACGCGACGCACGCTCGTCCGTATGCGCCGCTCAGCTAGCTAGACTGAATGCAGCCGGATTCCCCGCCCGGTCTGCTTTGCCCAGTCGCGACGACGGGTGGTTCCAGACATCGCGACAGTCGGGTTTAGGGGGACGTGACGGGCAGGCTTGGACACCTGCCCGTCGCGTCGATACATCTGTCGACACGGTTGATGTGCGCTACCACATCAACGCCCTGATGTGCGCCGGCATGACGACCGCTCTGATCGCTGACCTGGCCTCTGTGCCGGTCGCGACAATCCGGTCGCTGAGGAGCACTTCGACTCGCACGACCACCTCCGTCATCGCGGACGCGATCCTCTCGATCACTTTTCGCCCGAGCCGTGGGCGTGATCTGACCCCAGCAGTGGGGGCTCGCCGCCGACTGCGCGCACTCAACGCCATGGGCTACGGCGATTCGAGCCTCGCTCACCGGTTGAACGTCGAGGTCGACGTCGTCACTTCGATGCCGGAAAAAGGTCTCATCCCGAGCGAGCTGTGGGAAGCGGTCGACGAGATCTACGACGAGCTTTCCATGCGCCCCGGACCTGACGCCGACCTCCGTGAACAAGCACGCGCAGAAGGACTGGTGCCGCCTCTCGGATGGGACGACGACGAGATCGACAATCCGAAGGCGCGTAGTCACGAGCGCGAGCGGGCCACGGGAGCGGTCGCGGTCGACGAGGTCGTCATCGTTCGTCGCCTGAGCGGCGAACAAGTCCCCATGCGCAACTGCGAACGACGAGAAATCATTCGGATGGCCTACGAGCAGTGCTGGTCACCGAGCCTCCTCGCGGACAAGCTCGCCATCAAGTACGACTCGGCCGTGACGGAGCTGAGCCGGTACCGCCGAGCTCTCATCCAGACGGATGTCTCCGGTTCCGATGATCCCTCCACGGCGGAGACGCCGACCACGACCGACGCGCCTACGGGGGAGCGTGGAAAGGGCGAGACTGCCGCAGTCGCTGCCACGGCCGATCACGCAACCGATTTTGACTCTCCGCGAGAAGCAGCAGCTACGTCGGATGCCGCCGAGTCACAGTCGCCCGCCGGCTCCAGGGTGAACGCGCCGGCGCGGGCTTCCTCCAACCGAGTGAGTGCGATCAGGCGCCGCTGGACCGGCGCCTTCACGGCAAGCGCACAGTTCCACGATGCAACGATCGACTGTGCTCGTTCAGCGCCGGAAGGTGGGGTGCCAGGGAGCTGGCCGATAGCCCGGCGCTCGAAGCTATGGCGGCCGGCCTGCCGGTTGGGTTCAACGAGAGCCGTAGGTGCCGAGCAGAATTGGCCTGACTCAGATGAGCGATGGCGGCTGTCGTCGGGGTGGCCCTCTTCGCGTCAACGATGGCATCGCCTCGCCGAACAGGCATCGGCACCCCGACCCGGTCGACCAGGCAGGCCTTGTGCCAGTTCGCTGATACCTGTTGACGCCGGCGACCGTGTGAGGCATTGCTGTGCACTCCAGATCGCGACCCTTTTGAAGGAGACCAGACCCGATGGCCCTCATAGAAATCCCCGAGGACTTCCACGCGGCGTTCATTGCGGCCGCCCACGACGCGAACGATCACAACGACCTTGACCTCGCCATTGACGAGGACCGCACATACATCGCCCTCAGCAACCTCTGCCCCGGATTCGTCCCGGCTCTTCGGCTCATCACCCGCGGTGAGCATGAAGCCACGGTTGAAATCTGGTCCATCGTCGACCACCAACGAGACGACGGCAGCTGGGAGCGCACCGAGGGGGTTGATGCCACCACTGAGGCTGCACCCTTTGAGTGGACACCCCGGACAATGGTTCTAGGAGAGCCAGGAGGGATGTCGAGGTGGGACGC
>NZ_WXYH01000144.1:0-4565 GCF_009872365.1 Rhodococcus sp. T7 | reverse complement strand
TCCGACCCCGGCGACGAAGCGACCCGCTGGCTGCCCGAACTGGGCCGATTCGATGAACTGCTGGACGGTCACGTGCTGGCGTGGGAGCACCTGTGGGACCGGGTGGGGATCGACCTCGCCGGCCACGAGGACGAATCGCGAATCGTGCGGTTCCACCTCCTGCACCTGCTGCAGACGGTCTCCCGCAACACCGCCGACCTGGACGTGGGTGTCCCGGCTCGCGGCTTGCACGGTGAGGCGTATCGGGGCCACATCTTCTGGGACGAACTCTTCGTCTTCCCCGTCCTGAATCTGCGAGTGCCCGCACTGACCCGGTCGCTGCTGCACTACCGGTACCGTCGACTGCCCGAGGCACGCCGCGCGGCGAGGGCAGCCGGGTACCGGGGTGCGATGTTCCCGTGGCAGTCGGGCAGCGACGGGCGGGAAGAAAGCCAGCAACTGCACCTCAATCCACGATCGGGGCGCTGGCTGCCCGACCCCAGCTGGCGGCAACACCACATCGGGATCGCGATCGCGTACAACGTGTGGCAGTACTACCAGGTCACCGGCGACCTGGAGTTCCTCGGGGATTTCGGCGCCGAGATGCTGGTGGAGATCGCCCGTTTCTTCGCCAGCCTGGCATCGTACGATCGGGCGCGGTCCCGGTACATCATCCGCGGCGTCGTCGGACCGGACGAGTTCCATTCCGGCTATCCCGGCGCCCCCTACGACGGCGTCGACAACAACGCGTACACCAATGTCATGGCGGTGTGGGTGATTCTGCGCGCCATCGAGGCCCTCGATGCCGTTCCGGCACCGAACCGGGCAGACCTCGTCGACAGCCTCCACCTGGACGCGCAGGAGATGGCCCGGTGGTCGGACATCAGCCGCCGCATGTTCGTTCCCTTCCACGATCAGGTGATCAGCCAATTCGAGGGCTACGGCGACCTGACCGAACTCGACTGGGACCGCTACCGGGAGCGGTACGGCGACATCCAGCGCCTCGACCGCATACTCGAGGCCGAGGGCGACGACGTCAACCGGTATCGGGCCTCCAAGCAGGCCGATGTGCTGATGCTGTTCTATCTCCTCTCCGCCGACGAACTGCGGGATCTGTTCGGGCGCCTGGAGTATCGATTCGAACCGGACGCCATCCCGCGGACCATCGACTACTACCTCGCCCGAACCTCGCACGGCTCCACCTTGAGCGCGGTCGTGCACTCGTGGGTCCTGGCCCGCGCCAACCGCGACAAGGCGATGGACTACTTCGGGAGGGTGCTCGCCTCCGACATCGCCGACATCCAGGGCGGTACGACCGCGGAGGGCATCCACCTGGCAGCCATGGCCGGCAGCATCGACCTGCTCCAGCGGTGTTTCACCGGCCTCGAAACACGCGGCGATCGACTCGTTCTCGGCCCGCACTGGCCGGAGACGCTGGGCGCGCTGGTGTTTCCGATCTCGTACCGGGGGCACCAGCTGTGGCTGACGGTCAGCGGGAGGCAGGTCGAGGTCAGCGCCGCCGCCGGAAACCAGCGACCGATCGAGATCATGTGCCGTGACCGGGTCGTCGAACTACGGCCGGGCTGCACCATCAGTCTGAGTTAGCCGGGTAGGGCGCCGATCATCTCCAGCCACTCGACGGCCCCGGCTGTGCCGGTGGTGCTGCGGAAACCGACATATCCGTCGGGGCGCACGATGGCGATACCGGTGCCCGGCCAGCTGCCGATCCGGTGGATCCGCAGCCGGTGTCCCGCCCGCCCGGGCGCCTGCCAGCGGGTGTCACGGTGCAGCAGAACGTGCACTGCCGGGGTCGCCGTCAACTCCTGGAGACGTCGCGGTGCGCCGTCGACGGTGACCTCGTCGTCCGGAATCCGGGTTCCGGGTGCGGCCGGCCTCGTGACGGTCCAGTGATCCATTGTTCGGCCGGTGCCGGCGGGACCGATCGACAGTGGGCTGTGCCGATACCGGCGGTCGAACTGAGCAAGCACACGCAGCGCGGGGGTGGACAGGAGCGGGGCCCGGAGCAGCGCCGGCACCAGCGGTGCCCCTGCCCGCGAGAAGGCGTGGCGGGCGAGAGAGGACACCGGATCCGGGCCGGCTTCGGCTCGAAACATCGCATCGGTGAGCCGCACCACGTGTCGCCCTACGGGTCGCCGCTCCTGCTCGTAGGACCGCAGCAGTGCGCTGTAGGCGAGCTTCCAGCCGAGGTTCGCGGCGTCCTGGATGCCGGTGTTCATGCCTTGCCCGCCGGCCGAGGAGCAAGTGTGCGCGGCGTCGCCGGCGAGAAATATCGGCCCGCTTTGATATCGGGACGCGAGTCGGTGCTGTATCTGAACCCACTCCGACCATGCCACCTCGGTGACATCGGCGGGCAGCTGGGCCTCGTCGAGAAGCTGCTACACACAGCGACGTTCGCCCGAGGCGGGTGAGCGGTTCGGAGGCTGTGCGGTGAGCATCCGCCACGGGGCCACATCACCCAGGGGGAGCAGAAACAGCACACCGGGGCGGTGGATCGCGTGTGCGCGACTCCGGGGTGGAGGTCGCCGTCGAGTTCGATGTCGGCCAGCAAGATCTTCTGCGGGGTACGCCGCACCGTTCCAGGAGATTCCTGCCGCCCGGCGCACAGTGCTGGCGGTGCCGTCGCATCCGACGAGGAATCGGCTGCCGATCCTGGTGGGGCAGCCGTCTCGGGTGCCGACACCCACGACGTCGTCGCCGGCGCGGATGGAGTGCCAGGTTCGTGCCCCATTCGACCTCGACCCCGCGGGCGCAGTGCCCGACGCAGGAACAGTTCCACTTCGCCCTGACGTATGAGGAGAAACCGCGGGACTGCGGTACCCGGAAGCCGAAGTCGTCCGGCGGGACGGGCAGGCACCGACCGCGTAGGTGCAGGTGCATCCGTGCCGGGGCGGCGTGCGCCGCAAGGTCCTCGGCGATGCCGTACGGACGGAGAACTCGAGGGTGCGTGGTTGCACGAGGAACGCCCTCGAGTGCGGACACTCGTCGGGTCTGCGATCGACGATACACACCCGGGCGCCGTGGTCGTGGGCGGACAGGGCCAGGGTGAGTCCGGTGGGTCCGGCGCCGGCGACGAGCACATCGAGCCGCCCGCCGCCGTGGGGGGTCATCGCGGTCGGCTCCCCGTTCGGACGAGTCGCCACCAGGGCCCGCCGGTGGGGACGGTGCCCGCCTCGGGTGCGGTGGAGCCTGCGAGGACCTCGTCGCGTCGTGCGCCGGGCAGCACGCAGTATCGGATCGAGGTGCGGTCGCTCACCAGCGCCAGGGGCCACCACAGCGCGCTCACGTAGTCGTCGGCGGCCTCGGCGCCGTCCCACTGATAGAACCCCCGATATCTCTCGTCCTCGTCTGCCGTCAGCCACAGCTTGGAGACGAATCCGGGGAATCCGGCGAACAAGGGGGTGTTGAGCAGGCTTTCCGCACGGAACAGTGCGTGGCCGCGACCGTGAACTCCGCGCAGCCGGAAAGCCACGACGAGGACTACCGGGTCGGCGGGAGCGGCACCGTCCGCCACGGTTTCCCGGTAGACGGTGCCGGTGGTGCCGTCTGCGAAGGTCATCCGCCGACCCTTGTTTCCGGTTGGTTGGTGCAGGCGGCGGCGTGAGAGCAGGTACGCCGTTCGTGCGGCGCAGCGGGCCAGTCGCGGGGCGGCCATTCGCAGCGGCAGCGGTCGAGGTGCGGTATCGGTCGCAGTCCTCGCGGGAAGTGAGTGCGGTGCAGGTTCGCCGGTTGTCATCATTCGTCCTCGTCGGATGGTCCGTGCGGCGCCGGTTCAGTGCTCATTGCGGGCGCGGCAGGGGATGACACTTCCGTGCGGGGCGCCGCGGTCCGGGGACCGTCGAGGTAGCACTCCCAGGCATCACCGGACACGGCGTAGCCGTGGGCGCAGATCCACTGCACGGCCGCGTCGTAGGCGGCGCACACTCCTCGGTAGTCCCCCACGTGGACTGTGGTGGCGACGGTGCCGCCCTGCAGTGCCGTCGGCTCGACCTGTCCGCGGGCGGTGATACGTCCGCTGAGGGGAAATCCGGCCTCGAAATCCCACTGTCCGCCCGCCGACTCGCGGTACCGCAGGAACGGGGCACCGCAGATGCGCCGTCCCTGTTTGTCGGCCACCGCGACCACCTGACCGAACGCGAGCCCGAGAAAGTCGCCGAGGCGGTCCCAGTCGACATGGCACCGGACCACCGCCGCCGGCCGTGCGTCGACTTCAACGAGTTCGACTCGGTAGCCCATGGTTCCACCATCGCGCGGCTCCCCCGGCCCGGGCAGGGCCGAAGGTCCTTCGTTGCCGGTCCCTTGGGCATCGAGTCCCACTTCGACCGCCGTCACTGAGCCGTCTAGGGTTCGGGCGCGGTCCGACGTCGGGCCCGCCCTGCCCAAGGGGTCGCCGACGCGTCGATCTCGGCGCGGTCCTCGGGTGTCAACGGCCGGGCCGCACCCATCCCCACTGCGACGACGGCGATCAATGGGGCCGCCCGCTCGACTTTCCGTGGCGCTCCTGAGGTTTGTGTGGGCGTCATTTCTGCTGTTCAGGGTGGGTTGTGTTGTTGGACGCAGCGTTCGGC